>CAZXJZ010000267.1:0-6228 GCA_964641065.1 uncultured Hyphomicrobiales bacterium
AACTGGGGATTTCCGAAGCGCAGATGGTGCAGGCCAGCCTGCCTCCAAATCCGACTTTCACGATTGAGCGCATCGCGGGTGCGGGTAGCTTAGAGATCGAGGCCCGGATCATCGGCAGCATTCTTTCGCTTCTGACGCTGCCAACCAAGGCCAAGATCGCTGCGGATCGGTTTCGTCAGGCGCAGCTAAAGGCTGCAGAAACGACCCTGCGGGTCGCAACCGAAGCCCGCCGTGACTATTATCGGGCGATTTCGGCGGGAGTTATCGCGGGGTTTCTTGTTCAGTCGCAATCCGCCGCTCAGGCCGCGACGGAGCTTTCAAAAGAGCTCGGCGAAGCGGGCACGATGAACAAGCTCGACCAGGCGCGGAATCTAGTTTTCTTTGCCGAACTAACCGCACAACTCGCGCAGGCTCGTCAGCTGGCCTCCACAGAACGCGAACGCCTGACGCGCGTTATGGGGCTATGGGGGGCAGATACCGCGTTCAAGCTACCGACAAGCTTGCCGCGCGTGCCGGCCCGACCGAACGCGCAGCCCGATGTCGAGCGTGCAGCCGTCGCGAGACGTCTCGATCTACAAATCGCCCGGATGGAAGTGCAAGCGCTCTCCACTTCTTTCGATCTGACGAACGCCACGCGCTTCGTGTCGGTACTCGACCTTTCGGGCATCAAAAAGCGGGTCAAGGTTACAAATGAAGAAGGCGTCGTCGAAGTCGAGAAAGAGCGTGGGATAGAGATCGAACTTCAGATTCCAATTTTCGACCTTGGAACCTCGAAGGTTCGCCAGGCCGAAGAAAGCTATATGCAGGCCGTCAATCGCTTGGCAGCGAAAGCGGTCAACGTGCGCTCGGAGGCGCGTGACGCATACCGGACGTACCGCGCGGCCTACGACATCGCGCGGCACTATCAGCGCGAAGTTCTGCCCCTGCGCAAAATCATCTCGGACGAGACTCTGCTTCGGTACAACGCGATGCAGGTGGACGTGTTCACGCTTCTGACAGAAGCGCGTTCGCGCATTGCGGCAACCACCGCCGCTATAGAAGCCGAACGCGCGTTCTGGATTGCTGCAACCAATCTCGGGGCGGCAATACTTGGAGGTGGCGGCGGCGGCGGTGAAGGTGAATCAAAAGGTCCGGCCATGGCTGCGGCTGAAGGCGCCGGACACTAAAGGAGAAAAAGCTCATGGACAAATCACGCAGAAACTTCATTGGCAGTTCCGCTTTAGTGCTGGCGGGTGCAGCGCTCGTGAGCGGGCGCGGCAAAGCCTCTGAAATCCCGGAGGCTGTTATCCAGGAATCTCCTGCAATGCAGCCGCCGCTCTATCCGAAGACCGGCCCTGACTATCAACCGGTGGTCACGCTTAATGGCTGGACTTTGCCATTTCGCATGAAGGATGGATGGAAGGAATTCCACCTCGTAGCCGAACCGGTCGTTCGGGAAATGTCGCCGGGTATGAAGGCGCATCTTTGGGGCTATAACGGCCAGTCGCCAGGGCCCACGATCGAATGCGTCGAAGGCGACAAAGTCCGCATCTTTGTCACCAACAAGTTGCCCGAACATACAACCGTACACTGGCATGGCGTGGTGTTGCCGTGCGGCATGGACGGCGTCGGTGGGCTGACGCAACCGCATATCAAGCCGGGCAAAACCTTCGTCTATGAGTTCGTGGCGACGAAAAGCGGTACGCACATGTACCACCCTCATGCGGATGAGATGGTGCAGATGGCGATGGGCATGATGGGTTTTCTGGTGATCCATCCGGCCGATCCGAAGTTCCAGCGCGTCGACCGCGACTTTGTGTTTCTGATGGCGGGCTACGACATCGACCCCGGCAGCTATGTGCCGAAGGTCATGACGATGCTCGACTTCAATCTCTGGGCCTGGAACAGCCGCGTATTTCCCGGGATCGATCCGCTAGTTTGCAATTACGGCGATAAGGTTCGTGTCCGCATCGGCAATCTTACCATGACCAACCACCCGATCCACAAGCACGGTGCGCCGTTCACGGTCACTTGCACTGACGGCGGCTGGGTACCGGAAACGGCCCGCATCCCTGAAGTGACGACGGACGTTCCGGTGGGAGCGATGCGAGTGTTCGACTTCACAGCCGACGAAATGGGTGACTGGGCGATCCATTGCCACAAGTCGCATCATACGATGAACGCAATGGGACATGACGTGAAGACGTTTATCGGTGTGGACAAACGGACCGCGCAGCGTGCGATCAGGCGGCTTGTGCCGGACTACATGCCAATGGGATCGGCGGGCATGGCGGAAATGGGTGAAATGGAAATGCCGATGCCGGACAACACGCTGCCGATGATGACCGGCTTTGGCCCGTTTGGCCCTGTCGAAATGGGAGGCATGTTCTCGGTCGTGAAGGTGCGAAAGGGCATCGGACGCGACGATTACAAGGACCCGCCCGATTACGACCATCCGCCCGGCACGGTTGCCTACGAATTCAAAGGCACGGCGCCGCAGGCCATGCGCCAGGGTCCGGCGCCATCGGCTGAAAAGACGCGGATGGAATTCGATGTCGTCAAACCCGGCTCGAAACGGCCCGCAAAGCACAAACATTAGAAACCAACAGGAGAAGTCCATGTCATTACAATTGCCTTTGCCGAAACCGCTGAATGCCGCGCTACTGACGGCTGCAGCATTGTCTTTTCTCTCGATCGCGCCTGTTGCGCTGGCTGGTCCCGGCCAGCCCGGGCATTCCCATAGCCACGGCGAGTATTCGGCGGGCCAGCCCGGCGACCCGAAGAAGCCTGCGCGGATCGTCCCGGTGACGATGCGCGAAACCGATGACGGGAAAATGGTCTACATCCCGAACAGGGTCGATGTGAAGCGCGGCGAGCAAGTCCGCTTTATCGTCACCAATGCCGGCGCCATCCCGCATGAATTCACGCTGGCGAGCACCGAAGATAACCTCAAGCATGCCGAAGAGATGAAGAAAAACCCGGAAATGGAGCACGACGATCCGAACAGCAAAACGGTGCAGCCCAAGAAAAAAGCCGAGATCGTGTGGCGCTTCAGCAAGGCGGGGACGTTTGAATTTGCCTGCCTTATCCCCGGTCACCGCGAAGCTGGGATGACCGGCACAGTCGGTGTGAAGTAGATCTGTTACCAAACCAAACGGAGAAAACATGACCAAAAGAATGATGATGATTGCCGCCGCAATGTTTGTGTTCGGCGCTCCGACGATGGCCATCAGCCAAAGCGACGCGGTCCAGGCGCAGAACCCGCAGCTCATTGATGGTCAAGTGACCAAGATCGATGAATCGGCAGGAAAATTCACGATCAAGCATGGACCCATCAAGAAATTCGACATGGATGGAATGACGATGGTTTTCCAGGCGCAGGACCCGGCAATGCTCAAATCGGTCAAGGCTGGCGACAAGGTGAAATTCGACCTTGAGAAGATCAAAGGCCAGTTCACCGTGACCAAGATTGAGAGAGCCAAGTAGCTTCGACCTTCGCGGTGGCATGCCGGTTGAAGTCTTCCGTACATGCCCCGCTCTTCTTCTCAGATATCGGGAGCCGATTCGTGCACGGCCACAATAATGAAAATCCTAGCAGCCATCTTTGATGCTGTTTTTTGCATGCACGCAATTAGCGATGTTCGCGGCACCATTCGAACCAGTGAGCGTAAACGCGCTGCTTGGCTGCGGATGAGCCAGGCTGCGACCTACAGTGCAATCGTGGGCGCAATAACGCTGGTTGGCTGTAATGCGGCGCAAGCCCAATTGTCGGTGAGGATCATCGAGAAGGGAGTCTATAAAGCGGAAACTATTGCAAGAACGGTTACGAAAGAAGCTACAGGCGTCCTAAACACCGTGGTGAATCCTCGGCTTATCAGCGAAGGTGTCGTTGTCTATGGCAATCTCGGTGTTCGCTTTGGGATCCGTTACGTCGTGTCCGGTGCCGCAACCACGGACGTCGATCTGAGATTCGTGATCCGCTTTCCGCCTGCTGGTCTTCGCGATCCGAAAGGCCGTCGATATTCGACAAGTGAGCAATCCCAGAGCGTGCAAACCGGCGGTGCTCATTACTGGGATTATCAACTTGAGAATGATTGGGAGATTGTTCCGGGAGCTTGGCATTTCGAAATTTGGTCGAACGCCAGGAAATTGGCGCAGCAGACGTTTTGCGTCATTGACGCGCGACAAGCGGTAGACGCGAAGAACACGAAGGAGTGTCTGCCGTTCTTGATGAAGCTTTCGAACGATCATGGCTCACGTGGAACAGGTGCCAGAGGCAGGCAAACCGTGCCGCCTCTGGCGCTTTCAATGCAGCCACAGGAGGGATACGTGCATCCTTACTGTGCCGTACCCATGTGCAGCTCGCGAGCTTACCTTTTTTCGGATGCCGCCGGTCCCGATTCTGAGTGGCCCGAGTGCGTCGACCCCGCCTTCACATTGGCGTTGACGCCGTCGGTTTCTATAGCGGGCCGGCGCACGCCGCCCCGCGGCGCGGATCGCGTGCCATGGCTGTTCATCTCAGGACTTCGAGGCTGGTTTCCTGCGCCAGTTTCCTCAGCGCCCGACTGCATCGACCCGGGATTCACGTTCGGAGGTGCTGGTGTCTGCGCGAACGCAGCGGTCGTGATGACGACACCTGCGGCTGCTGAGAGCAGAAGTTTTGAGAACATGTTTCGCTTCCTTGATTGGATTTTCGGACCGGGCAACGAGTGCTGCCTGAAACTGAGTTCGAGAGCGGAAGCGATCCGGTTACGATCTCACGAAACTGTTATAGCGCCGCATTGTAACTTCAGCGGACGCCTTGCGAACTAGTGGATAAAGGATCGACAAAAGAGCGCGAACTGCGTGCGCTGATGATCGCAAGCCAGAGTGGTGACGCCGCTTCGCATCGTCGCTTGTTGTCAGAATTGGCGGGCTACTTGCGCGGGTATTTTCGTAATAGACTGCTGCGCGCCCGCCGTGCGAGCGAAGAAACGGAAGACCTTGTGCAGGAGGCACTGTTAGCGATTCACAATCGGCGCGGCACCTACGACCCATCTGAGCTGTTGACACCTTGGGTATACGCAATCGCGCGCTATAAACTCATTGATCACCTGCGCAAAAGCCAATCGCAGGTTTCGGACGTGCCTTTAGAAGATGCCTCGGAGGTCATGGCGGCGGACGACCAGAGCGCAAACGAGAGTAGCATCGATTTGGGCAGGCTTCTGGCAATGCTTCCGGAGAAAGTCAGTATGTCGATCCAGTATGTGAAAGTTGATGGACTTACTGTGGCGGAAGCGGCGGCGCGCTGCCACCTTTCAGAATCTGCCGTCAAGATCAATATCCACCGCGGACTAAAGGCCTTAAGCGCACTTGTTAGCCGAGTGAACATTAAATGAAAACGGACGATCTGATCGATATTCTGAGTGCTGAAGTTAATGCGGTTGATCCTCAGAGGGTGAAACGTGTCGTTCTGGCTTTTGTCTCCGCAGCTCTCATGTTGGCTTTGGCCGGCAGTCTCGCGACGCTGGGCGCGGGATGGACGGATAAATTCAACAGTTTTGGTTATCTCGCTCTCAAAATGTCGTTCGGAATATCGGTCGTTATGTTGGGAACCTACCTTTTGCTGAGCCATCTGCGTCCGGGCGGCAAGATGCAGATGTTTAAATGGTTTGCGCTTTTGCCATTCGGTGCCGTCATCGGTTTCGCGATACTAGAGTTGGCTCTGACGCCCGCATCTCATTGGAATAAGCTGGTGGTTGGCACCCACTGGTTAGAGTGCACGGGTTTCATTGTCGCTACAGCTTTTGGGTCATCAATTTTGCTCCTATTGGCAGCGCGTCAAGCTGCGCCGACAGATCTTGCGGGGACGGGAGCGCTTTTGGGTCTTGTTTCCGGCGGGATAGGTGCCGTTGCCTACGCGCTGCATTGTGCCGATGATTCAGTATCCTTCATTGCAGTGTGGTACGGCGGAGCCATTTTGTTTTGTGCGATCGCCGGAGCGTTGGCGGGATCACGATTATTGAGGTGGTGAGCGGCGACAACAACAAAGTCCCTGCCATATGCTGAAAGATTCGCTGGGTGACCCAGTCCGCTGTCGGAAAGTTTGGTTCGTCGCCTCGGCAAATTCAGCTCTGCCTTTCCGTTAAGAATGGGCTCTCCATTTTGGTTTTAAACCGTATCGCGATGCGGGGCCCAGGTTGCCAGCGCGACCGGTATCGGCTAATTTAAGGTTCTCCAAAGCTTGCAATTGTCGGGGCGCGCGGGAGG
>CAZXJZ010000268.1:0-6197 GCA_964641065.1 uncultured Hyphomicrobiales bacterium
TGCCTGACCTAAACGGAGCCCCCGGTCGCGAGACCGGGGGCTCTGCTTTTGTGGACACGGTCTGCTTCCGGCTCACGCACTTTGTCACTTCCCTGTGAGAGCCTCTCGTACGCGGCTTGAAACCTTATAGGCTTCAGACAGTCGTCATGCTGATCGCGGCTTGTCGCACCGCGATCGCCAGAGTGCTCAATTGTGCTCCCTGGAGCGAATCGCGATCCCAGCAGAGGAACCCCCATGAACAGACGCCAAAGCCTGAAATTGATCGCGGGTGCCGCCGGCGTTGCGGCCGCAGGCAGCCTGTTGAGCAGGTCGGCTGCCTTCGCGCAGACTGCACCCGCATCCGGCCCCTTCAAGCTGCCGCCGCTCGGATATGCGTACGATGCGCTCGAGCCCAATATCGACGCGCAGACCATGACCATCCATCATCAGCGGCATCACGGCGCCTTCATCGCCAATCTCAACGGGCTGGTGGGGAAATATCCCGAGCTAGCGAATTTCGTCGAAAATGCCGCAGCGCTTCTCAGTGACCTGTCGAAGGTCCCGCTCGATGTCCGCACGCCGGTTCGCAACAATCTCGGCGGGCATTGGAATCACACATTTTTCTGGGAATTGATGACGCCGGGCGGTGCGAAGGAGCCCACCGGAGATCTGAAAGCGGCCATCGACCGCGACCTGAAGTCCAGCAACGAGATGACCGACAGGCTCAACGCTGCGGGACTCGGCCGCTTCGGATCCGGATGGGCCTGGCTGGTCGTGACCAAGGACAAGAAGCTCGATATCGTCAACACACCATACCAGGACACGCCACATATGGAGCTGGCGGCGAAGCCGGTGCTGGGCGTCGACGTGTGGGAACACGCCTATTATCTGAAATACCAGAACCGGCGCGCCGACTATCTCAAGGCCTGGTGGAACACCGTAAACTGGGACAAGGCCGGCGACAATTTCAAGAAAGCGATGGGCTGATTCAGCCGCGCGTCCAGACCCGCGGTTGCCGAAACGCGCCGCGGCTCACGCGTGAACTCAGCCCTTGGCGCGGAGCAGGCGGCCGCGCTCGCGATCCCAGCTTCGCTTTTTCAGAGTATCGCGCTTGTCGTGCAGCTTCTTGCCGCGTGCGAGCGCGATCTCGACCTTGGCGCGGCCCTTCTCGTTGAAATAGAGCTTCAGCGGCACCACGGTGAAGCCCTGCCGGTCGACCGCGCCGATCAGCTTGTTGATCTGGCGCTTGTGCAGCAGGAGTTTGCGCGGCCGCTTCGGCGCATGGTTGTCGCGGCCGGCCTGCGAATATTCCGTGATGGTGGAGTTGATCAGCCAGAGCTCGCCGTCGCGAGAATCCGCATAGGATTCCGCAATCGTCGCCTTGCCGGCGCGGAGCGATTTGACCTCGCTCCCGGTCAGCGCGACGCCGGCCTCGAAGGTTTCGCCGATCTCGTAATTGAAGCGCGCCTTGCGGTTGTCGGCGACGATCTTGAGCGGACGCTCTTTTGCCTGAGCCATTCGCTTCGCTAGTTCAGCAGGCCCGCATGCACCATCGCATCGCGGATCGCGGCCTTGGTGCCGGACGTCACCGGCAGGAGCGGCAACCGCACCTCTTCGTTGCCGCGCCCGAGCAGCGACAGGCCGCATTTCGCGCCCGCCAGTCCGGGCTCCATGAAGATCGCGTGGTGCAGCGGCACAAGGCGATCCTGCACCGTCAGGCCTTGCCGATAGTCACCCGCCAGCGTGGTGTTCTGCAGCTGCTTGCACAAAGCCGGCGCCACGTTCGACACCACCGAGATGCAGCCATGGCCGCCCGCGGCGTTGAAGGCCAGCGCGGTCATGTCCTCGCCGGAGAGCTGGATGAAGTCGTCGCCCATGGCCTGCCGTTGCAGCGACACGCGCGCGAGGTTGCCGGTCGCGTCCTTCACGCCGGCGATGTTCTTCAGCTCGAACAAGCGCTTCATCGTATCGACCGACATGTCGACCACCGAGCGCGGTGGGATGTTGTAGATGATGATCGGAATGCCGATCGCATCGTTCACGGCCCTAAAATGGTGGACCATGCCCTCCTGGGTGGGCTTGTTGTAATAGGGTGTCACCACAAGAACGGCGTCGGCACCGGCCTTCTCGCCGTGCTTCGCAAGCGCGACCGCCTCCGAGGTCGAATTGGAGCCGGCGCCGGCAATCACCGGCACGCGGCCTCGCGCCTGGTCGACGCACCATTCCACCACCTTGTGATGCTCCGGATGCGACAGCGTCGGGCTTTCGCCCGTGGTCCCGCACGGGACCAGGCCGTCGGTACCCTCGGCGATCTGCCACTCGACCAGGTCGCGGAATGCTTTTTCGTCAAGCTGGCCGTCGCGAAATGGCGTCACCAGGGCGGTGAACGACCCCCGGAACTTTCCGCTAGCTGTCATGTCTGAACCCCGGACGGCATTATTTCGATTGGATCATGCGATCCTGATCGCCACGGTCACCCGGGCGCAGGAATTGCGATCAATAGCGGGTCGCCCCCGGGCTTGAAAGCGAATGTTCTTGACGAAATGGATCGCGGTTCGTGATGCCGCCCCATGCCGCGGTGTCGCCGCTTTCCGGTGGCAGTCACGCCTTGTGAATCGGTAAACGGTTCCTCAGCATATTCAAGGCAATAGCAAACCTGCACCATCCGATTCGGAAGGCGAGGGCTTCGATTTGACACGCAAAGGCTCGTTCACGGCCGTTATGGCCGGCTTTGCCGCATTGCTGGCCGCCGCGGCCGTCGTACAGGCGGCGCCTAAACCGAAGACAGACGAGGCGACGGCCGCCAAGGCCCGGACGGGCGCGGAAAAAAAGGCGCCGTCGAAGAAGGCCGCCGAGAAAAAGCCCGCGAAGAAGGCTGCCAAGGACAGTCCGGCCAAGAAGAACGCCGCCAAACCCGGTGCCAAGTCCGCATCGAAGTCGGCCGCCAAAGCCCCGGTGCCTTTGCCAAAGCGCCGTCCAGCCGAAAGCGCGACGGCCGCCGGCGCATTCCCCACTCCGATCGGCACGGCGCCGATCCTGCCGTCGGGCCTGGTGCCGGCCGTCACTGCGAGCGCACCGGCATTGGTGGCGCCGCAGCGCGAAGCGGCGCTGACGCCTCCCACGTCCCGGTTTCCCTCGGCGCTCGTTCCCGCCGCGCCGATTTCGGCCGATACCCTGGCTGCGGTGAAGAAGGCGGTCGAACTGACGCGGCGCCGTCGCAACAGCGAGGCAACGGCGGTCGCGTCAACAGTGACCGACCCGGTCGCGGTCAAGCTGATCGAATGGCTGGTCCTGCGTGCCGAAAACGACGATTTCGACTTCCAGCGCTATGCGGGTTTCGCCACCGAGAATCCGACCTGGCCGAACATCAATCAGTTCCGCCGCAAGGCCGAGGCCGCGTTATTCCAGAACGGCGTGAACGATGCGGTCATCCGTCGCTATTTCGCCACCACCACACCGCTGACGGCGAAAGGCAAGCTGGCCTTGGCGCGCGCTCTGCTGTCGCATGGCGACCGGGCCCAGGCGCAGCAACTCGTGCGCGAGACCTGGCGCACCGATGCCCTGAGCGCCGACATGGAACGTCAGGTGCTCGACAATTTCGGGTCGCTGCTGTCGGGCGGCGATCACAAGGTCCGGATGGATCGGCGCCTCTATGCCGACGACGAAGGCGCGGCCCTGCGCGCAGCTCAGCGGCTCGGAGCAGCGCAGGTCGCGATCGTGCGGGCATATGCAGCCTTGTCCGACAAGTCGCCGAAGGCGAAGGCGTTGCTCGACGCCGTTCCCAGCGAGGTGCGCGGCGATACGGCCTACCTGTTCGCCCGGGCGCGCTATCTGCGGCGCGCGGACCAGATCGACGAGGCCGCCAAAGCCGTGCTTGCGGCTTCGTCTGCGGCCAGCGCCGTGCACGATCCAGACGAATGGTGGGAAGAGCGGCGGTTGCTGGCGCGCAAGCTGCTCGATGCCGGCGAGCACCGCACCGCGTTCCGGGTCGCGCGGGAGGCCGCAATGCCCGAAAAGGAAGGGTCGCGGGTCGAGCATCTGTTCACGGCGGGCTGGATCGCGTTCCGTTTCCTCAATGACCCGGCAACCGCAAAGCCGCTCTTTGCAGCAACCATCCAGGTCGCCGAGCATCCGGCATCGCGGTCCCGCGGCCATTACTGGCATGCCAGAGCCTCCGAAGCGCTCGGTCAGACCGCCGAAGCGCGCACCCATTACGAGCGCGCCGCGCAGTTTTCGAGCACCTATTACGGCCAGATCGCGCATGCGCGTCTGGGCGGCTCCGAATTGCGGCTGCCGCCGCCGCCGCAGGCCCATCCGCAGGCCCACCGGCTCGAAATCGTCCGCGCGATGGAAATGCTTTACGCGATCGACGAGCGCGATCTGGTGGCGTCCGCGGCCGTCGACATGGCCGACCGCGCGGTCGATCCGGCCGGACTTGCCAGCGTCGCCGCGCTGGCGGAGCGCAAAGCCGACGCGCGCACCCTGGTCCTGCTCGGACGCACCGCCGTGAGCCGCAACCTGCCGTTCGAATATTACGCCTATCCCACCGCAGGCCTGCCGAAGTTCACGCCGATCGGCCCGCCGGTCGAACCGCATGTCGCCTACGCGATCGCGCGCCAGGAAAGCGGCTTCAACCCTCGCGCCCGATCGAGCGCGAATGCGCAGGGGCTGATGCAGGTGCTGCCGGGGACCGCGAAGCTGGTCGCCAAGCGCAACGGCATCCCGTTCGACCCGAAAAAGCTCTACGATCCGATCTACAACGTGCAGATCGGTGCCGCCGAACTCGGCCACGCCATCGGAAATTATCGTGGCTCTTACATCCTCACCTTCGTTGCCTACAATGCCGGACCGGGCCGCGTCCGCGAATGGGTCGAACGTTTCGGCGATCCCCGCGATCCCAAGATTGATCCGATCGACTGGGTGGAGCGAATTCCGTTCTCGGAAACGCGCAACTACGTGCAGCGGGTGATGGAGAACATGCAGGTCTATCGCGTGCGGTTCGGCGCGTCCCGGAACCTGATGATCGAAGCCGACCTGCGGCGCGGGATGGCGGCAAACTGACGACAGGACCTTTTGCCGTCGGCATCGTGGGCGTTAAACTGGCCGGATGCCGGATCTTGCAGCCTCGGTGACTGTCGACAGCCGCTTCATCGCGGCGGCGGATGGCCTGTCGCTGCATGTGCGCTGCTATGAGCCAGCAGCGGCTTCCACCTACATGCCGGTGCTGTGCCTGCCGGGCCTGACGCGCAACGAGGCCGACTTCACTCCATTGGCGACGTATCTCGCCACGGATCGCACCTTTCCGCGCCGGGTGTTTGCGCTCGATTCGCGGGGCCGCGGCCGGTCCGCCTACGATCCCGACTGGCGCAATTACAATCCGGCGGTCGAACTTGCGGACGTGCTCGCGGTGATCGCCGCGTTTGGCCTTCACCGCGCCGCGTTCGTCGGGACGTCGAGGGGCGGGATTTTGACCATGTTGCTGGCGGCGGTGCGGCCGGAATTGATCGCAGGCGCCGTGCTGAACGATATCGGGCCGGTGATCGAACCGGCCGGCCTCGAACGGATCAAGCGCTATGCCGGGAAAATCCCGCAGCCGCGCGACTTTGCCGAGGGCGCGAGCCTGCTGCGGGATCTGTTCGGCGCGCAATTTCCGCGCCTCGACCAGGCCGCATGGCTCGCCTGGGCGCATCGCAGCTGGCGGCAGGACAAGGGGGAACTCATCGGCCGGTACGATCAGGCGCTCGCCAACACCCTCGACAGCGTCACACCGGATCAGCCGATACCGGATCTATGGGCGCAGTTCGAGGCGTTGCCGCCGGTCCCGCTGATGGTGGTACGCGGTGGCTTGTCTGACATTTTGTCAGCGGGGACGGTCGAGGCAATGCAGGCGCGCCGGCCGGATATCGAGGTGCTCGAGGTGCCGGACCAGGGCCACGCGCCGCTGCTGGCGGAGCCCGAGATCATGGCACGGATATCGACGTTCCTCGCGCGCTGCGACAAGCCGGCCTCGCGATAGGGTCTGATGGCGCAACTGGCGCCGTTCTTCATCGCTGCGCAGCCGGTTCGTAGCCGCAACAGCAATCGCCCTTCAGGTCCGAACACACGCCGTTTTGAGCCCGCTTGCACATCACGCCTCACGCCGGAGCAAGCTCCGAAAAGCAGTCCCCGAAAAGCAGAACCCCCGGTCTGGCGACCGGGGGCTCCGTTTAGGTCAGGCG
>CAZXJZ010000269.1:0-6123 GCA_964641065.1 uncultured Hyphomicrobiales bacterium
CGAGCACGCCATAGAGCCGCTGCGCTTCTTTCGAATAGCGCTCCTCGGCATAGGCCGACTTGCCCTTGTTGTATTTCACGAAATGGTGGACCTGGCCGAGCATGGGGCCGGGGCCGCCCATCTGCCACATCAGCCACTCGATTACGCGGTAACGGTCTTCGCCCTGTTTCGGCAGCAGCTTGCCGGTCTTGTCGGCGAGATAGATCAGGATCGCGCCGGACTCGAACAGCGACATGCCGGTGTCGTTGTCGACGATGGCGGGGATGCGATTGTTCGGCGAAATCTTCAGGAAGGCCGGTGCGAATTGTTCATCCTTGGAAATGTCGATGGCGTGTGCCTTGTAGGGCAATCCCATTTCCTCGAGCGCGATCGAGGCCTTGCGTCCGTTCGGCGTCGTCCATGTGTAAAGATCGATCATCGTTTCCTCAGTTTATTGTCGGTAGCTCGGGGACACTGCAGTAGCAGCATCATGACTAGCGCGGCAGCGTATTTTTCGCGACTCTGCCATCTTTCATGATGACGAAAAAGTTTTTCGCTGGGTCGGCGATGAGCCCGATATTCTCCAGCGGATTGCCGTCCACCAGGATCAGATCGGCGAGCGCGCCTTCCTCGACCACGCCGAGCTTGCCGGAATAAGGGCTGCGCAACCCGGACAGAGCCAGCATTTCTGCGTTGGTCGAGGTCGCCATCTTCAACAGCTCTGCGGGGGTGTACCAGCGGGTCATCTTGGCGAGCATCGCGCCCTGGCGATGAGCGAGTTGCGGCGAGAACAGAATGTCGGTGCCGAACGCGGTCTTGACGCCGAATTGTTTCGCATAGCCATAGGCGCGATCGGTGCCGGCCACGACCTGAGCTTTCTTGTAATGCTGGATCGAGCCCGGCGGGAACGGTACCGCATCCTCATCGTCGAGGAACGGCTGGATGCTGAGCCAGATGCCCTTGTCCGCCATCATCTTCGCGGTGGCTTCATCCATCAGGTGGCCATGGTCGATGACTTTGACGCCGGCCGCGATCGCGCGCTGCATCGCAGCGGAGGTGTAGGCATGCACCGTGACATAGGTGCCCCAGTTCTCCGCCGCCTCGACCGCCGCTCGCAACTCGGCCTCGGTGAAGGTCGAGACATCGATCGGCGAGTGCGGCGAGGAAACGCCGCCGCCAGCGGTCAGCTTTATCTGCGATGCGCCCAGCATGAGCTGCTCGCGCACCCGCATGCGCACCATGTCCGGGCTGTCAGCAACCATGGCGCCGCCGATGATTTCCATCCGGCTGAGCGGTGCGCCAAGCGCGCGCGGGATTTCAAACGTCTGGCGGAAGTCGCCGTGCCCGCTGGTCACGGTGATCATGGCGCCCGACGGATAGATGCGCGGTCCGGCCACCAGTCCCTGATCGATCGCCTGCTTCAATCCGAAGGCTGGCCCGCCGAGATCGCGAACGGTGGTAAAGCCACGCATCAGCGTGTCCGTGGCTTCCAGCGCGGCGAGAATATTGACGTAGCCGACATCGCCCGTGATCGCCTGTTGTGCGGTGGGACGCACCAGGATCGTGTGCCAGTGCGCATCGATCAGGCCTGGCATCAGCGTGCGGCCGCCGCCGTCGATCACGGTCGTTGCGGCATCTGCTACGATAGGCGCTGTGGAAATGCGTTCGATCGTATTGCCTTTGACAAGGACATTCGACAGCGCCGACAGCGCTGCGCTTCTGCCGTCGAAGATGCGGACATTGTTGAACAGGATTTGCGCGCTTGCGGGCACGCTGGACACTGCGCCCAGCACGGCGATGCAGAACAGGCGGGTTAGCAGCTGCGTCACGTTGTTCTCCCGGCGTCTTTGACAGAGGTATCGCACGGGAGCGCGCGCGGACAGGCCCGGAATTTCGCGCGGATTTCGGCGTCAGTTTTTCTTCTGCTGCGCCTTCAGCTTTGCGATCGCGGCCCGGATCGGGCCGAACGGTCCGTACATATGCTGCTTCTGGCTGAAGCCGTCGGCATAGGGACCGTAGGGAATATCGACCGGCTTGTTCAGGCGGTCCGGAAAATCCTTGTCGAGGTCGGCGCGTTTGGGGCGCGGCTGCGAGATCACATAGGCGCCGACGTCCCAGGCGTCCTGCTGCGAGACCCGCGGCAGCGTATAGCTGGTGCCGTTCGGCATGTTGAAATGCACGAAATTGGCGATCGTGATCAGCGTCGCCATGCCGGCGCCGTCGTTGAAGGAATCCGGTCCCCAGAGCGGTGGATTGAGGTAGCCGAAATTCGGCAGATTGCGATTGCGCAGCACGCCGCGTCCGTCGGCCTGATGGCAGGGCGCGCAGCTTTTTTCGTAAACCGTCTTGCCGCGCACCGGATCGGCGGCGCGCTTCAATTCCGGCATCTTGCCCGCACCGAGACCGGACAGCTTCTCGCCGCGCTTGGCGCCGGTGGACAGGAAATTGATATAGGCGACGAATGCCTGCATCTCCTCGGAATCGACCGGCAGGGGCTTGCCGTTCATCGACCGCGTCATGCAGGAATTGATGCGGTCCTGAATCGAAATCTCCTTGCCGGCCTCGAACGAATATTGCGGAAACAGACCCTCCAGGCCCCAGAGCGGGATGCCGAATTTCTTGGTGCCGGCATTCAGATGACAATTCGAGCAGGCGAGGTTGTTGCCGGCATAGCGCTTGGCCTCGTCCGGGACCGCGGGGCCGATGTGCGCATAGGTCGCGGTGACCAGATCGCGGCCGCGGCGGATCAGCATGCCGGCGGCGTCGTAGGGCAGGGCGCCGATCTGCGGCACCGACCAGGCAGGGTCCGCGGGCGAAGACAGATCCTGCGCCGACGCGGGATGGCCGAGTGCGAACAACGCAAGCAACGCAGCGGCGAGACCGCGCATGCGCTGCAATGTGTCCGGTGCGTCAGCTGCCGCGATAGGTCGCGTAGCTCCATGGCGTGACAAGAAGCGGCACATGATAATGGCCTTCCGGCTCGGCAATCGAAAACCGGATCGGCACCACATCGAGGAACGGCGGGTCCGACTGCGCGGTCGCGTTGCCGGCGAAATAGTCCGATACGGCGAAGTTCAGTTCATATGAACCGATTCGCAGCGGGCCGTCTGCCATCAGCGGCCGGTCGGTGCGGCCGTCGGCATTGGTCAGCGCCTCCGCCACCAGCGCCCGCGCGCTGGCGCCGATTTCATAAAGCGACACCTTCACGCCCTGTGCCGGCTTGCCACTGACATTGTCGAGCACATGCGTCGACAGCCGCCCCTCGGTCTTCGGTTTACCCGGACCGTCGACGCGCGCGACGAGGCGCAGCCGCGTGATCAGTCCGATCTCGTCGAGCGCTGCCTTGCGTTCGGTTTCCGGATCGTTCGACAGCCGCCGCTCGAACTCCCTCAGGATCGAGTCACGGGTGTGCCGCCGTACGCAGATGATGAACGGGAATCCAAATTTCTTCGCATAGGCCGCATTCAAAGCGGTGAATGTCTTGAATTCCGCATCGCTCAGGCGGTCGAGTCCGAGCGAGCCCTGTTCCGCTTGGGAATCCGCCGTGATGTCGAGGCGCTTCACCTTGGAGCCGAGTTCCGGATGGGCGCGGATGAAGCCAAGCTGGCGTTCGGCCGGGCTCGCCCGGACCACCCCCATCATCGCCTCGTGCAAGGCGGCGACCGTCGGGAACGGCCTGTAGCCGAACACCGCGTCGGCCACCCAGGAGGCGTGCTCGAACACATCGCCAATCGCGCCCGAAAAGGCGGGAAAGGGAAGCGAATTCAGCGATTCCAGGGTGAACAACTTGGTCATGGTCCACGACAATAGCCGATGAGACCAGAAACGTCATTGATAACAATGACGAAATTCCGCTATTGGGAATATTCCCCCGCTGCATTAGTAAAGAACGGGGTAACTTTCGGCCCCGCCGAAAAAAATCGCTCACATCCATTTGAACCGGGTCCGGATCTCCCGCGACCAAACCATGAGCCGGCCGTCCCGATGCAGCAAACATCAGACGAAGTCCTGATCCAGCGGATCGCAGGCGGTGACCGGCTCGCCATGCAGGTGCTGTTCGCGCGGCACCATGTACGGGTCTACCGGTTCGTCCTGCGCCTGGTTCGTAACGAGTCCACGGCGGAGGATCTGATCAGCGAGGTCTTCCTCGATGTCTGGCGTCAAGCCGGGCGCTTCGAGGGCCGCTCTGCGGTTTCGACCTGGCTGCTCGCAATCGCCCGGTTCAAGGCTCTTTCGGCCCTGCGGGGACGCAAGGAGTCGGCACTGGACGATGAAGTTGCAGAGGCGATCGAGGATGTCTCCGACACCCCCGAAGCCGCCATGCAGAAGAAGGATACGAGCGTGATCCTGCGAAAGTGCATCGAAACACTGACGCCGGATCATCGGGAAATCATCGATCTCGTCTACTACCACGAGAAGTCCGTGGAAGAAGTCGCCGAGATCGTCGGTATCCCGGAGAATACCGTCAAGACGCGCATGTTCTACGCGCGGAAAAAATTGGCGGAATCCCTGAAGGCGGCGGGAATCGAAAGAGGTTGGCCATGAACACGGCAATGAATAACGCGCCGGAGCGCGAAGAGATCGAAACCCTGCTGCCCTGGTATGCCGCGGGAACGCTGAGCCGCCGTGACGCCGCGCGCGTCGAAAAGGCGCTCGCAAACGACAACGAGCTTGCGCGCCAGTTCGAACTGGTACGCGAGGAGCTCGGCGAAACCATCGGCGTCAATGAATCGCTCGGCGCGCCGTCGGCGCGCGCGATGAAGTCCCTGTTCGAGAAGATCGACGCCGAGCCTGCGCGTGCGCCGGCCGCGGCCTCGTTCAATCTGATGGGCCGCATCTCCGAATTCATGTCGAGCCTGTCGCCGAAGACGCTCGCCTATGCCGGCGGCGTCGCCGCGATCGCCCTCATGCTGCAGGCCGGTGTCATCGGCACGCTGATCGGCGAGCGCACCGGCACCGCGCCCAATCTCGCCTCGGCCCCGGCCACGGTGACGGCCAGCCAGGGCGTCGAGACGCTCATCCGGTTTTCGCCGCAGGCGAATGCGGCCGAGATCGCCGAATTTCTGAGCGCCAACAAGGCCACGATCGTCGGCGGTCCCGCCGACGGCTTCTTCCGGGTCCGGGTTCCGGCGAAGAAGGAGCAGACTGCCGAAATCGTGAAAAAGTTCGGCGACAGCAAGGTGGTAAGCTTCGTCGTGCCCGCGACCAACTAACGACGCGGCGAATGTGCCCCGGATTGCCGGGGCACGTTTCGGTATAGACCTCGCGGAGGTTTCGCCCATGCAGTTCGAGCGTAAACAGATCGCCATCGCGTTCACGGCGTTGGCCGTATGCGGACTGGCCGCGACGCCGTTGTCTCCTGCATCTGCCCAAGGCTATTACGGCGGCGGCTATTCCGGCGGCGGCCGCTACACCGTGCAGAGCGCACCCGCCAATCCGCAGCCGCGGCGGACTGTGAAGCCGCGCGGGCCGCGCGAGGCTCAGGCAAGCCCGAAGTCGCAACCGTCCCGATCCGCCAACCGTCCGGTGCCCGGTGTGGATGAGCCGGCCCAGCCGCCGGCAGGATCGCGCCAGTCCAGCGGATTGCCGCCGGCAGACGAACGCCGCTTCGTGACCAACGAAGTCGTGATCGAGGTTGCGGGCCGTCCCAGCCAGCAGGAGGTCGAGGCGCTGGCGCGTCGGCACAGCCTGAACCGCCAGGAGTCGCAGAGTTTTGAACTCAGCGGCACCACCATGTTCCGCTGGAATATTCCCGACGGCCGCAACGTCGCGTCCGTGATCCGCAGCCTGGAGGCGGACCGGACCATTCTCTCGGTGCAGCCGAATTACCGTTACATGCTGCAGCAGACGAAGAACGCAGACGGCATCCAATATGCGGTCGACAAACTGCGCCTGCCGCGGGCGCACGAGATCGCGCGGGGTAATCGCATTCTGATCGCGGTGATCGATTCCGGCATCGACGCCGATCATCCCGAATTGAGCGGGACCGTCGAAGACTCATTCGATCCGGCCGGTGGAGACGGTGCGCCGCATGCGCATGGCACCAGCATCGCCGGCGCCATCGTCGCGCATTCGAAGCTTACCGGGGTCGCCCCCAATGCCCGGATCCTTGCGGTTCGCGCCTTCGATCCGGTGTCCGGCAGT
>CAZXJZ010000270.1:0-6091 GCA_964641065.1 uncultured Hyphomicrobiales bacterium
CGAGGATGATGAATTCGTGGCTCAGATTGCCGCCGATCGGGCCGGTCTCCGCGACCATCGGAATAGCCTTCAGCCCCATGCGGGCGAAGGTGCGCAAATAGGCGACGAACATCTTGTTGTAGGAATGCCGCGCGCCGGCCTGGTCGATGTCGAAGGAATAGGCGTCCTTCATCAGGAATTCGCGTCCGCGCATCAATCCGAAGCGCGGACGAACCTCGTCGCGGAACTTCCACTGGATATGATAGAGGTTGAGCGGAAGCTCGCGATAGGAGCGCACGTAAGCCCGGAAGATGTCGGTGATCATCTCCTCGTTGGTCGGACCATACAGCATTTCACGAGTATGACGGTCCTTGATTCGCAGCATTTCCTTGCCGTAGGCATCGTAACGTCCGCTCTCCCGCCACAGCTCGGCGCTCTGTATCGTCGGCATCAGAAGTTCGATGGCGCCGGCTCTGTTCTGCTCTTCGCGCACAATGTCGCAGATCCTGTCGAGAACGCGCAGGCCGAGAGGCAAAAACGCATAAATGCCCGCCGACTCCTGCCGCATCATGCCGGCCCGGAGCATGAGACGGTGCGACACGATCTCCGCCTCTTTCGGGGTTTCGCGCAGGATCGGAAGGAAGTACCGCGACAGTCGCATCGTTTGCTTTCGGGGAATCGGCCGGATCGGCGCTCGGAGCACTGAAACCGGATCGCGGCCGAAAATTCAAGGCAAGCTCAAAGCTTGGGCAGGCCCACAATCGGCGATAGCAGGGACTTGCCGTGTGACAGAAAGATGCTATAGCTGATCGCCTTCGCGTTGGGCAGACGCTGCCCAACCGGTCCAAGTCTTGGGAGGATCGCGAGCGCCAAAGGCGCCGCCGACGCTTCAAATACAACAATAATTTCACGCCGGAAGCGTTTGCATCATTTTTGAGCAGGGCGATTGCCCTGCTCTTTTTCGTTCGGGGCCTCGATGTTGGCCCGTCGACACTCGTCCAATCAGGCCGGACGCCGATACTGAGCCGTTAAGACCGGCTTTAAGAGCCCAAGCTGTGGAAAAATCCGAGTTTTACAGTCGCGGCGGATATGCGTCGCGGCCAAAAATCCATTCGGGCCGGAAATGCCCGTTCTCGCCGACTAGGCAAACCTCGGCGTTCTCGCCCCGGCCTTCGCCTAATCGCTGGGCCGCGTCCACGGCGAACATCAGCGCTTCCTGCCGGGTTTGATACGGCCCGAAAACGCCGCCCGCAAACTGGATCATCCAGCCGTCGGCGGCTTCAACGATGAAATAGCGCGAATGTGGCATCTCGTATCCCCAATCGTTCGGGTCGTCGTCCCGGACAATCGCTGGCGCGCGCAGGCGTTCCGCCTTGCGCTGCATACACGCCAAAATTCAGGACGTGTGGAGCGGCCGCGGGAGACCTGGGATGTCGTCGAGTCCGATCAGGCGATACACGTAAACTATTGTAATCAAAGAAAAAATTATTGCCGACACCAGCGTCGTCCAGATCAGCTTGGAGACGATGCGGGGCAGCACGGGGGCGCCGGGATCGGTCCCAGGTTCGGTCTCAGCCTCATGCTGCGATGTGATCCCGAACGGCAAAACCGCGAACAGCGTCAGCCACCAGATCAGGAAATATATCGCGAAGCCGGTGGTCCAGGTCATGGGATCCAAGTCAACGGGTCAGGTCTGGGTCAGGTCAGGTGATGCATGTGGTGCGGGTCAATCCCCGACGCCATGCTCGAAGAAGTGCCTGGGAGGAGCGATCCTCGTCAACCGATATACGCCGAGGATCCCTGTTCAGACCTGTTCGAGTTCGACCAGCGTTCCGAAGAAGTCCTTAGGGTGCAGGAACAGCACCGGCTTGCCGTGCGCGCCGATTTTCGGCTGGCCATCGCCCAGCACCCGCGCGCCCTTGGCCTTCAGCGAATCACGGGCCGCGAGGATGTCGTCGACCTCGTAGCAGATGTGGTGGATACCGCCGTCCGGGTTGCGCTCCAGAAATTTCGCGATCGGCGAATCCGCACCCAACGGCTCCAGCAATTCGATCTTGGTGTTGGGCAGCGTGATGAAGACCGTGGAGACGCCATGGTCATGCTGCGGCACCTTGTCCGACACCTGCGCGCCGAGTGTCGTGCGGTAGACGTCCGACGCCTTCGCGATATCGCGAACGGCAATCGCCACATGGTTCAAGCGTCCGATCATGCGGCGATTATACAGCGAGAACGTGAACGTAACAGATCGGTTTCTTGCCCCATTGCTGGGCAATCGCACCCCTCACCGCTCGCTTCACCGCCTCGGCGACGGCGTCCGGATCGCGGCGCTTCTGCCGGGGCAGGCTTTCGACGGTATCCTCCACCGCATCCAGCGCGACATCGGCGAGCGCCTTGCCGTCCCTGCCGCGTTCGGGAATCCCGAGCAATTCAACCTCGGGATCGGCGGCCAGCGCGCCCTTTTCGGTCAGCGCCAGCGCCACTGTGACCATGCCGACGAAGCTTAAGCGCCGGCGGTCGGCAATGGTGCGGCTGTCGGCGCCGATCAGCACCGTGCCGTCCTTGTAGACGCGGCCATGCGGCAACTCGTCGATGACCCCAGCCGTGCCGGGTGCGATTTGCACCAGGTCGCCGTTGCGGCAACTGACCACCCCGGGAATTCCGAGCCGCCGGCCGAGCGCCGCATGTTCGGACAGATGCAGCGCTTCACCATGCACCGGGATCAGGACCTTCGGTTTCACCCAACCGAGCAATTCCTCGACTTCGCCGATCCGCGGATGACCCGAAACATGGATCAGATGGGTGCGGTCGGTGATCACATCGATGCCCTGGTCGATCAGTCCGTTGATGACGCCGGACACGGCCTTCTCGTTGCCGGGGATGGTGCGCGAGGAAAACAGCACCCGGTCGCCGCGCGCCAATGTGATGTCGGGATGGTCGTCGCGGGCGATGCGGGCAAGCGCCGCCCGCGGCTCGCCCTGGCTGCCGGTGCAAAGCAGGACCACCTTGTCAGGCGGCAGATAGCCGTAGACATCGGGCCCGCGAAACTCCTGCACGCCGTCGAGATAGCCGGTCTCGCGTGCCACCTGCACCACCCGCTCCATCGCGCGCCCAACCACCACGACCTCCCGGCCGGCGGCCCTCGCGCCGTCCGCCACCGCACGCAGGCGTGCGACATTGGAGGCGAAAGTGGTGACGGCAATCCGGGCCGGCGACGACGCGATCAATTCCGCGATGGTGCGCGCGACATCGGCCTCGGAGGGCGAACGTCCATCGCGTACGGTGTTGGTGGAATCGCCGACGACGGCGAGGACGCCCTCCTCGCCAAGACGACGCAGCTTGTCCTGATCGGTCGGCAGCCCGACGCCCGGCGTCTGGTCGAGCTTCCAGTCGCCGGTATGGAGCACCGTGCCGAGCGGCGTGCGGATCACCAGCGCATTCGATTCCGGTATCGAATGCGACATCGAAACCAGTTCGACATCGAAGGGGCCGATATTGAAACGGCTGCCGAGTGCCACCACCCTGACATCGATCTCGGGCGCCCCTGGCTCGCTCTCGCGCTTCGCCTCGATCAGCGCCGCCGTGAAAGGCGTCGCATACACTGGCACCTTCAATTGCGGCCACAGGTCGAACAGCGCGCCGAAATGATCCTCGTGAGCATGGGTGAGCACGATGCCGGTCAGGTTGCGCCGCTCCTCGACCAGGTAGCGGATATCCGGGAACATCAGGTCGATGCCGGGCAGATGCTCCTCGGACGCGAACGAGACGCCGCAATCGACGATCATCCATTGCCGCCGTCGCTCGTCGCCGAGCCCGTAGACCGACAGGTTCATGCCGATCTCGCCGACGCCGCCAAGCGGTCCAAAGACGAGTTGTTCAGGTGCCGCCATCAGGTTGTCGCTCCGCCAGCCGCATCGCCGAAAAACACGTCGCCGGCGCTGACGACGCGGACCATGCCGTCTTTCTTCCGCAGGATCAGCCGGCCCTGCTCGTCCAACGTTTCGAAAATACCCCGATCCACACGGTCACCCATGCGCACCGAGATCGATTGCCCGATTCCTGCGGCCTGCGCGAGCCAGTCGTTCCGGACGCCATTGAATCCGAGGCCGTGATCCCAGAGCTCCGTGCCGGCCACCCATGCATCGGTCAGTCTGGAAAACACCTCATCGGCGGTCACCCTATGCCCCAGCCCGTGCAGGGAACTGGCCGGAAACGCCATGCCCTCGGGGGCCGATGCAACATTGACTCCGAAGCCGATGACGATCTTTAAGGCCTCACCCTGGGCTTCGGATTCCATCAACAACCCGGCGATCTTGCCCCCATTCGCCAGCACGTCATTGGGCCATTTCACCGACAGGTCCAGATCCGACGCAAGCGCACGGCACGTCTCCCACACTGCCAGACTGGCAACGAAGCCGAGGGTCGCTGCAACCGCAGGAGTTACCGCGGCGGTAAACATCAGACTTGCCGTCAGATTGCCCGTGGCCGAAACCCATTCGCGCCCGCGCCGGCCACGGCCGGCCGTCTGCTCACGCGCGACGATCCAGAGCGGTCCGACCTCGCCCGCGCGCGCCAGCCGCAACGCCTCGCTATTGGTGGAGTCGAGTGTGTCGTAAGCGATGAGACAATGTCCCGCCTTCGTCGCGCGCGGACCGAGCGCGAAGGTCATCACCCCTCCCCGGCCATTCCCGCGAAAGCGGGAATCCAGACCTTCAGATTCTGGGTCCCCGCTTTCGCGGAGACGAACGGCATATGAGGCTGCACCATCATCCCAACGGGCTTACACGCCACCCGTCAGAACAGCGACTTCGCCGCAACCGTTGCCGCATCGAGCAGCGGCGCCGGATAGACGAAGAACAACAGGTTGAGCAGGCCGGCGACGCCAAGCACGACCGCCTGTTCGCCGGGCATCGGCTCGAAGCTCTTGTGCGGCTCGTCGAAATACATGGTCTTGACTATCAGCAGATAATAATAGGCGCCGACCACGCTGGCGAGCACGCCGATGACCGCGAGCGCGTAGAGGCCGGCATTGATCGCCGCGATGAAGACGTAGAATTTCGCGAAGAAGCCGGCGAGCGGCGGAATGCCCGCGAGCGAGAACATCAGCATCGCCAGCAGGAACGCCATCATCGGCGAGGTGCGTGAGAGACCGGCGAGATCGGAGATATTCTCCACCATGCCGCCCGGCCGCTTCATCGACAGCACGCAGGCGAACGTGCCGAGCGTCATCACCACGTAGATCGCGACATAGATCAGGACGCCCTGCACGCCTTCCTGCGTACCGGCCGCGAGCCCGACCAGCGCGAAACCCATGTGACCGATCGAGGAATAAGCGAGCAGCCGCTTGATATTGGTCTGGCCGATCGCCGCGAACGATCCGAGCACCATCGACGCAATCGAGACGAACACTATGATCTGCTGCCATTGCAGCGTCACGGTCGGAAACGCGGTCATGGTGGCGCGCACGAACACGGCCATTGCTGCGACCTTTGGGGCAGCAGCGAAGAACGCGGTGACCGGCGTCGGAGCGCCTTCATAGACGTCCGGCGTCCACATATGGAACGGCACCGCCGAGACCTTGAAGCACAGACCAGCCAACAGGAAGACAAGACCGAATGTCAGCGCCAGCCCGCCCTGCGGCGCGGCCTGGGCAATTCCGGCAAAGGAGATATGACCGGTCGCGCCATAGATCAGCGACGCGCCATAGAGCAGCATGCCGGACGACAGCGCGCCCAGGACGAAATATTTCAATCCGGCTTCGGTCGACTTGGCCGAGTCGCGGTCGATCGCCGCGATGACGTACAAAGACAGGCTCATCAATTCGAGGCCGAGATAGAGCGCGATCAGGTCCGTCGCCGAAATCAGCATGCCCATGCCCACGGCGGAGAGCAGCATCAGGATCGGATATTCGAACTTGCGCATGCCGGCGCGCTTGACGAAATCGAACGACATCAGGATTGCGATCGCGGTGCCGCCGAAGGCAAGGATTTTCGCAAAGCGCGCGAAATCGTCGACTACGAAGCTGCCATTGAACGTCGCAAGCCGGCCCGACGGCAGCAGCACGACCGCAAGGCAGGCCACGACGAGCAGCCCGATCGACGCGGCGCTGACCGCG
>CAZXJZ010000271.1:0-6082 GCA_964641065.1 uncultured Hyphomicrobiales bacterium
CCTTGGCAGCATCGACCATCGCCTGCGCGTCGGTCTTGCCGCCGGTCTTCTTCAGCACGTCATAGATGAGCTGCATGCCGTCCCAACCGCCGATCGAGAAGAAGTCCGGGTTGCGGCCGTAGGCTGCATTATAGGCCTTCACGAAAGCGTCGTTCTTGGCCGACTTGTGCGCGTAATCGTAGTGGCTTGCGGTGATGATGCCGAGAGCGGCATCGCCCATGACCTTGACCGCGTTTTCGTCAGCGATCTCGAGCTGCCCCATCACCTTGGTCTTGCGGGCATCGATGCCGCGCTCGGCCAATGCCTTCCCGAGAGCGCCTGGCTGCGCGCCGCCCGGGACGAAGATGTAAACGCCCTCAGGGTTGAGGTCCTTGGCGCGCTGCACGAAGGCCGAGAAATCCGGATTGGCAACCGGCATCTTGACCTCGCCGACGATCTCGCCGCCGGCTTCCTTGAAGCCAAGTGCGAAGGCGCCACCGGCGTCGAGGCCTGGGCCGTAGTCCGAGACCATGGTGTAGGCCTTCTTCACGCCGCCCTTCTTCACTGCCCAGTCGCCGAGCGCCTGGTTGAGCTGCGGGGTGGTGAGCGAGGTGCGCACCATGTAAGGCGACTTGGTGGTGATGATCGAGGTCGCGGCGTTCATCACGACCATGAACTTTTTGGCCTGATCCGAGACGTCGCCCGCGGCCATTGCATTCGGGGTCAGCACGAAGCCGGCGAGGATATCGACGCCGTCACGCACCACGAGTTCCTGCGCAAGGCGCTTTGCGACATCCGGCGCGATGCCGCCGGTATCCTTGCGGATGAACTCGATCTTGCGGCCGGCAACGGTGTCGCCATTCTCTTTGGCGAACAGCTTGATGGCGTTGTCCATCTGCGCCGCGGCATCCGCGAATTGTCCGGAATAAGGCAGAATGATTCCGATCTTGATCGGGCCCTGCTGCGCATTTGCGGCGCCCGCGAACATCGCGGTCGCGGCCAATGCGGCAAGTCCAAACGTCCTTCTATTCATCGCTTATCCTCCTGAAAACTCTTGATCTTACACGCCTCATGTCGCGTTGGCCGGGACACTATCGGCAGCGGCTCTAACGGTCAACGAATCGTCGCCCAATGCGGCAAAATGGGATGCCCACCGCCCTGGACTTGGTAAACGGTGGGAGTTTCAACGCGGCCGAAGCATTGCCCAGGTCTTGTTCAATAATATTCGACATGAACGCGGATGGCGCCGCTCGCCTCGTCGTAAAACCCGTATTTCCTGGCCTTCTCGACCATCCCTGAAATCGGGTCGGGCGTGGCCGGGGCAAGTTGCGCGAGGGCGCGGAGATCCGCCTCGCGCAGCCAGACATGTTCGGATGTGCACGTCACGGAAAATGGCAGCCCGCGCGCGATGTCGTCGGCGCTCCATCCGGCCGGTGCTCGAAGCTTGAGGCGTCCGAAGTCTTCCCTTTCGAGAAGTTCATGTTGCCCGGGTGACAGCTGGATGATCATGCGGCGCGTCAGTTCATCGACACGAGTTCGGCGCTGCGCGATCTTGCGGCCGGCGCTTCGCCCTGCAGGCCTGCCACCTGCGTTGCGAACAGCGAAGCCGAGCGCGACGCTTCGTCCGGCGTCATGTCGCCGAAATAGAGCTGGCAGGCGACATAGTTCAGTCCGCCATGCGCCATCTGCGCGCTCAGAGCGTCGCGCATTGTCCGCGGAGATCCGGCGAAACCGTTGCCGAGTTTCAGCAGTTCGTCGAACGTACCTGGATAGACGTGGCTGATCGGAAACGGCGTGCCGGCTTCCTTCCAGAGCATCTCCATGGCCTCGCGCCAGGGCTTGTAGGCGCGGCGTCCGATTGCGAGTGCCTCGCTATCGGTATCGGCAACCACGACGTGGCGCGTGATGCCGATGTTGGGCAGGGCGCCGGGTTCGCGGCCGAGCCGCTGCCATTCCTCCCGGTAGCGCTCCGACACGAGTCGCGCGTTGTCGATCGAGCCCAGCGTCATGACGTTGGCGCCGTTCTGCGCCGCCCATGGCGCGCTGTCCGGCTTGGTGGTCGCGTACCAGAGCGGCGGGTGCGGCCGCTGCAGCGGGTGCATCCGCACCGGAAACCGTTCGATACTGATATGCTTGCCCTGGAAGCTGACCTCGTCCTGGAAAAACGCCTGCCGGATGATCTCGAAATTTTCCAGATAGCGGGCCTGCGCCGTCGCCGGATCGTCGCCATACATCGCGATCTCGTAGGGCATCGAGCCGCGGCCGAGACCGAGTTCCAGCCGCCCGCCGCTCAACTGGTCGAGCATGCAGATTTCTTCGTAGACCCGCACCGGATGATAGATCGGCAGCACATAGAGCAGCGGGCCCAGCCGCATGCGCGTGGAGCGCTGTGCTGCAGATGCCAGGAAAATACCGGGCGAGGGCGCATAGCCGAGCGGCGTCCCGTGATGCTCGGCGAGGTGATAGCAGAAGAAGCCGAGCCGGTCGCAGAGCTCGATGAAGCGCAGACGCTCTTCGTATTGCCGGTGCAGGGATGTCCCGGCGCGGTCCATGTGGTCGAAGATCGCATACTTCATTGCCGGACACTCCCGCTGCGGACCAAACGCCTACCGTCCGGTGCATATCGTTGTCAAGACAACGATGCGCACGCAACGATGTTCCCCCGGTGACGGCGGCGGCCGATTGCCTGCCCACTCACGCCATGCGAAGAGGAGCGGCGAATTCGGGAGGCCTCGATGGCGCGCAAGACAGCGGCCGTGCACCGGCGTAACGCACCCAGCCCTGCACCTGTACCCAAGCCTGCGCCAACCCCTTTGACGGGCCTGGTGGCGTTCAAGCTCATTCATCTTGCGGACACCATCAGCCGGGCCGCGACGCTGGTCTATGAGAGGCAGTTCGGGCTGAACAATTCTGAGCTTCGCGCGATGATCGCGCTGCGCGACATGCAGCCCCTGACGATCGCAGATCTCAGCCGCGCCGGCCACATCGACAAGGCCTGGGTCAGCCGGTCGGTGGCGAGCCTGTCGGACCGCGGACTGGTCAGCCGCGAGGCGCATCCGACCGACCAGCGCATGGCGCTGATCCGTCTGACACCGGCGGGCCTCGATCTGACACGTGCGTTCGAGCCGGTCGCGCATGCGCGCCAGAAGCGGCTGCTGGCGGGGCTGTCGCAGCGCGAGGCATTTCGCGTGATCGACATGCTGCAAAAGAATGCAGATCAATTGCTGAAAGAGCCCTAGAATGGCCTGGTCGGCGCTCCCGTCAGCTTGGGCTTGCGACGCGACCACCCACGGACTCTCTTGAGGATTGCGAGTTTGCAGGAATGTCGGACCTTCGATTCCAGATCAATGGCCGGTGGCGCACGGAGAATGCGGTGTCTCCGACCACGACGCTGCTCGATTATCTGCGGCTCGACGCCCGGTTGACCGGCACCAAGGAAGGCTGCGCCGAGGGCGATTGCGGCGCCTGCACCGTTGTCGTCGGGCTGCCGCAGGACGATGGACGCCTGGCGTGGCGCGCAGTCAATTCGTGTCTCGTGCTGGTGCCCCAGGTCGACGGGCTGCCGGTCATCACCGTCGAAGGTCTCGCGCAGCCTGACGGCACGCTGCATTCGGTGCAGCAAAGTCTGATCGAGGCCGACGCCACGCAATGCGGCTTCTGCACACCCGGCTTTGCGATGGCGATGTTCGCCTTCGCGCATGAATCCAAAAGCGATGGCGAGCCGCGCGACGACGACACCATTCACGAAGCGCTGGCCGGCAATCTCTGCCGCTGCACCGGCTATCGCCCGATCGTGGAGGCCTGCAAGACCATGCGTGCCGATCCGCCGGGCTGCGGCTTTGCCGAACATGCGGGCGAGGCGGCGGCGGAATATCGGCGCGGCGCGCAGCTTTATCTGGCGCCGCGCAGCATCGGCGATCTCGTAGCGGCAAAAGCGAAACATCCCGACGCTGTCGTGCTGGGCGGCGGCACCGATCTCGGCATCCGCGTGTCAAAGCACCGCGAGGCCTTTCCGGAGGTGATCTCGACCCAGTGGGTGAGCGAATTGCGCGCGATCTCAGAGGGCGACGGCAAGCTCACCATCGGCGGCGGCGTCACCTATACCAGGGCGCTGCCATTTCTTGAGACGCACTTTCCGTCCTTCGCCGCGATGGTGCGCCGGATCGGCTCGCGACAAATCCGCAATATCGGCACGCTCGCAGCCAACATCGCCAATGCCTCGCCGATCGGCGACACCATTCCCTGCCTGATGGCGCTCGACGCGACGATCATGCTGCGTTCGATGCGCGGGGTGCGCGGCGTGAAGGCCGACGGCTTCATCACGGCCTACCGCAAGACCGCGATGGAGACGGACGAAATCATCGAAGCGATCGAGATCCCGTTGCTCAAGGACGGCACGAGCTTCACCACCTACAAATTGTCGAAGCGCTTCGACCAGGATATCTCCACAGTGATCGGCGCCTTCCGCCTGCGCGTCGAGAACGGCAAAGTAACGGAACTACGCGCCGCCTATGGCGGCATGGCTGCGACCACCGCGCGCGCGAAGCATGTCGAGGCCGCGCTGACCGGCAAGCCGTGGACCGCGGAAACCCTGCGCGACATCGACGCGTTGATTGCGCAGGACTTCCAGCCGATGACCGATCATCGCGGCACCGACGCCTATCGCCTGCGTGCGGCCGCCAACCTGATCCGGCGGCTGCAGATGGAGACCACGGGCGGTGAGCAAACCGGAGTGTGGCAGCTATGAACGCACCTCTGTCCCGCATCCGCGGCGGCGTGCACGCCTCGGTGAAGCACGACAGCGCCGCCGGCCACACCAACGGTCAGGCGCTCTATCTCGACGACATCCCCGCCGTGCCCGGCACGCTGGAAACGGCTCTCGTGCTGTCGCCGCACCCCCATGCCCGCATCAAGTCCATCGATGTATCTGCGGCGCTTGCGGCGGATGGTGTCGCAGCGGTTGTCACCGCGGCCGACATCCCGGGCAAGAACGACATCGCCCCGATCCGCACCGACGAGCCGTTGCTGGCCGCAGGCCTTGTCGAGCATGAGGGACAAATCGTCGCGGCGGTCGCAGCAGTGACGCTCGATCAGGCTCGTGCCGCGGCGAAGCTGGTGAAGGTCGAATACGACGTGCTGCCGGCCGTGCTCACGGTCGAGGAGGCGGTGGCGAAAGAGCTTTACGTCGCGCCCGTCCAGACCATGGCGCGCGGCGATATCGATGCGGCGCTCCAATCCGCGCCGCATCGGCTGAAAGGCGAGTTTCACTGCGGCGGGCAGGATCACTTCTATCTCGAAGGCCAGATCGCGATCGCAACGCCCGGCGAGACCAACCGCGACATCCATGTCTTCTCCTCGACGCAGCATCCGACCGAAGTGCAGCACGGCGTCGCGCATGTGCTTGGTATTCCCTTCAATGCGGTGACGGTCGAGGTGCGCCGCATGGGCGGCGGCTTCGGCGGCAAGGAGAGCCAGCCGACCATCATCGCCGGCATCGCCGCACTGCTGGCGACAAAGACGCGTAAGCCGGTGAAGCTGCGGCTGCCGCGCGATGACGACATGCGCGCCACCGGCAAGCGGCACCCGTTCTATTATCGTTACGATGTCGGCTTTGACGATGACGGAGCTATTCTCGGTCTCGATCTCCTGCTCGCGGCCAATGGCGGCCATGTCGCCGACCACACCCCCGCGGTGCTGACGCGCGCGCTGTGCCATTCGGACAATTGCTACTGGCTGCCGGTGCTGCGCTTCCGCGGCCTGCCATGCAAGACCAATACGGTGTCGAACACGGCGTTCCGCGGCTATGGCGGACCGCAGGGCATGTTCGCGATCGAGACCATCATCGACACGATCGCGCGGCATCTCGGGCTGTCGCTGGAACAGGTGCGCCGCTGCAACTTCTATGGCCATGGGCGCGACAACGTCACGCCCTATGGCATGACGGTCGAGGACAACATCATCGAGACGGTGATCGACGAGTTCGATCGGACGGTCGATCTGAAAGCCTGGCGCGAGAGCGTGCTCGCTTTCAATAAAGCGAGCCCCATTGTGAAGAAGGGCCTCGCCACCATGCCGGTGAAATTCGGCATCTCGTTCAACCGGC
>CAZXJZ010000272.1:0-6061 GCA_964641065.1 uncultured Hyphomicrobiales bacterium
TGTTGGTGAAGACGGCGATGACGTCTTCGAGCCCCCAGAAATAGTGATAGGTGTAATTGAACGGCTTCCAGCTCTTCGGATCGCCGGGATTTCCCTGCCGGCCGATGAAGTAAGGCTGCCACGGGCAGTTATTGGTGACGCAGGGGACTTCCTCGATCTCGCACTGGGTCGCGACCGGATTGGTGGTCTCCGGGGTGTTCGCTGACAGCATCAGATCGATCTTGTCACGGACGATCAGTTCCTTGGCGACTTCGGCGGCGCGGTTAGGATTGGACTGGCTGTCGCGCACGACCACTTCGATCGGCCGCGTGGCGTTGCCGACCTTCAAACCGCCCTTGGTCGCTTCGCGCACCTGGCCGAGAACGAAGTTGTCGGCTTCGGCGAAGGCGGCAAGCGGTCCGGTCTGCGGCGACACGAATCCGATCTTGATCGGCTTCTGCTGCGCGATGGCAGGCATGTAGACGCCGCTCGACGCGAGCGCAGCACCTCCCGCCGCGGAAAATTTCAACAGCGTGCGCCGGTCGATGCCAGAGCGCACAGTCAGACGCGTGGTCTTGTCGGTCATCGCAATCCTCCCGATGTGTTCTTTTGGTCCGCGTCGCAAAGCGCGGTCGAAGCCGTCATATCCGCGAACGGAGATGCGTTTCAGGTTATGCGTTATTGTTCGTTAGCGCCCGCAACGTGTCAACGCCGCGCAGGACGGCGCGGCGTGACATTTTTGACATGTTTGATCGGCCGAGGGGCGGCGGGCGTGCCGCTCTGTATCACGGTTCGGTACAGCTGACGCGGTTGAAGCGGCCACTCCCGGCGGTCGCTGCAATCGGCGCCCCGATCGTCGGCCTTGCCACGCGCTGGCCGCGCTCCACGATCCACCACAGACCGAGCCGGCCGCCGGCGACGATCGACACGATCGCGATCACCGAACCGACTGACAATGTCGACACGCCGGTCACGCCCTGCCCGATGGTGCAGCCCAGCGCGGTGATGCCGCCGAAGCCCATCATGAAGGCACCGATCAGGCGGCGCTTGAACTCGGCGGCACTGGCCGGAATCTGCCAGCGGAAGCTGCCATCGCTGACGGCGGCAAGATAGGCGCCGATCACGAATCCGATCACCGCACCGATCGGAAAGTCGAGCGACAAGGCGGTCGAGAGCATGCCGTAGAGCAGCGTGTCGCCAAGCGGGCCGACAAAGGTGAAGGACTCGATGCGCCGGGTATCGAATGAGTCGTATCCGACGACGCCTGTTGCCCACCAGCCGGCCACAACGATCAGCCCGATCAGGATTCCGGTCACGGCGAAACGTGGCGAGGCACGGAAGCCGCGATGCGCGAACGCAAACACGGCGATGCCAAGTCCGATGACAATCGCAGCGATTGTAACGCCCTGCCCGCTCAGCCCGGCGAGCAGCGGCAGCCGCTGGGTGGCCGATGCGCCGAGATCGACCGCCAGAGGATCGGTCACGGCGACGCGGGCGACGCCGGTCAGCCCGCGCATGGTCATCATTGCGGTCACGCCCATGACCAGGAAGGTGATCACCGCGCGCAGGTCGCCGCCACCGATCTGGCGCAGCGTGCCCATGCCGCAGGTGCCGTTCAGCGCCATGCCGAAGCCGAAGATCAGTCCGCCAATGATCAGCGCGCCGAATTCCAGCCGCGAGCCAGTGTAGATCGACTTGGTCAGATCCAGTTCACCGAAGGACTCGAGCAGGTGCACGCCGATCACGGCGACACCGATCGCCACAAGCCAGGTGCGCAGGCGCCGGGTGTCGTTGGCATAAACCGAATCCTCGATCGCTCCGAGCGTGCAGAAGCGTCCGCGCCGGGCGACGAAACCGAACGCGCCGCCCAGGCCAAGGCCGAGCGCGAAGCGCAACAGGTTGAGCGGAAGATCGTCGAGCATTGTCACACCTTCGGGGTGCAGAACGCGGCATGCAGGGCCTGGATCACCTGCCGGACTTCGGGCCGCGCCAGCGAATAATAGATGTTCTTGCCATCCCGGCGGGTCTCGACCAGGTCGTCGGCGCGCAGCCGCGCCAGTTGCTGGGACACCGCCGGCTGCCGTAGATTCAGCAGCTGTTCGATCTCGGTGACCGATTTCTCGCCCTCGATCAGGAGGCACAGGATCACCAGACGCGCCTCATGCGACAGCGCCTTGAGGAATTCGCTCGCTGCCTGCGCATTCTTCAGCAGGTCTTCGATGTCGAGGTCGGGCTTTTTCGGCTTGCGGGCCAGCGCGGTCGCCATGTCGTCGCTCCGTCGGGATGCAACAATACATGCGCCAAGTTGCAACTATTTGAAAGGGATGGAACTTTCAAATTGCGCGGCGGCTAGAGCAAAAGCTTTTCCAAAACGCCCCAGAAAAAGAATTCGCCCGGATATCCCTCGATGCGGGCCTTTTCCCGCCCGTCCTCGACCACGACGAAGGTCGGGGTGAACCGGATCGGGCTCTTCAGTTCGACGGAAACGTCCTTGCCGCGGTCGAGATGGACCTGTCGCAGTGGCACCTGCTTGCCGATATCGGTCTTGGGATAGACCGGCCCGATCTCGCGATCCCATTGCAGACAATAAGGGCAGCCCGCCCGGCGATACATGACCAGTTCGGCGGACATGGCCGGGAGTACGGCGCCCAGCAATGCAACGACGACAAGGAATGCCTTCGACAACCGCACGATCAATCCCTTTGCAGCAGGTCAGTGGCCGACATATAATTGCAGTATCATGAATGCAACAAGCCGGCCCATGTCGCTCTCCCGCCGCGGTCTTCTGGCCGGCGCATCGGCGATGCTGGTGCCGCTCCAGGCTTTCGCTTCCGCGCTCAAGCTGAACGACGACGGGCTCTATACCAAGCCCTGGTTCCTGGAGAGCCTGCTCGACCTCAACGACGACGTGAAAGAGGCCGCCGACAAGAATAAGCGTCTGGTGATCATGTGGGAGCTGAAGGGCTGCCCCTATTGCAAGAAGATCCACGAGATCAATCTTGCCGATCCGGCGATCGAGACTTTCATCAAGGACAAGTTTGAAGTCCTCCAGCTCAACATCCGCGGCTCGCGCGAGGTGACCGATTTCGACGGCGAGCGCCTGGCTGAAAAGGACTTCGCTCGGAAATACGGCGTGCGCGCGACGCCGACGTTTCAGTTCTTTCCGGAATCAACGGCGGGACTGGCGCAGAAGGCGCCACAGGCCCGCGAGGTCGCGCGCTGGCAGGGTTATATGGAGCCGAAGCCGTTTACGGCGATGTTCCGGTTCGTGGCTGAGCGAGGCTACGAGAAGTCGAGCCTGATGGATTATCTCAAGGCGAATAGCTGAGGCGCCCCGCGTGCGGCCCTGTCTACCGCCTACCCCACCTTCAGATAGGCAAAGCCCTTGCTCTGCAGCTGGCCGACGGTCGCGACACCCGACGGCACGAATTTGAGGTACTCGCCGTCGCGGGTCTTCGCCATGTCGATATTCTGGCGCTTGTAGGTGATCTCGCAGAGATAGGCTTCGACGTCGAACTTGGTCAGGCCGACGAAGCGCTTGTAGACCTCGTCGTCGATCTTGTCCTTCTCCCACGGCGTGCCGGAGCGATCGGCCAGGAAGAACTTGATGCCGGCGCCGTGCGCCACGATCACCAGCTTCAGGCGCAGCGAGTCGAACTCGTAGGCCGACAGGTGATTGTTCATGTTGGTCAGCATCTGCGAGAAGCGCTCCGGATCGCCGAAATCGCAGTGATAAAGGCAGGCGACCTCGGTTTCCTTCTTGATGTCGCTCGGATTGAGCTTGGCGGGTGCGGCAACGACACGCGATGCGCCGATGGTGGCACCCGACAGGGCCAGCGCGCCGATGAAGCCGCGCCGGCTGGTCTTTGCAAGGGTCATGACCGCCTCCATGTGAATTGGCCCGGCGCGGTTTGCGTGCCGGGCCTGTAATTTCGGGAGCGAGGATCAGTCCTTGTTGGCCGGACTGTCCGGGCTCATCAGAAGAGCCACAGCATCCTTGATCTGTTCGATGGTCAATACTTTATTCGAGCCGAAACGTGGCATATTTGAACACGGAAGCGCCGCGTGGGAGTTATATATTTTCTCGTAGGTCGCCTTTACGTCGGCGTCCTTGAAGTCACGCAGCTTGCCGTACTGATACAGGCTCGGTCCAAGCGTGCCGTAGCTTACCTCCTGCTTCGTAATCTGGTGGCATGCATAGCAATTGCCGCCGTTGGCACGCGTCGCCGGATAGTCCGAAAAGCGCATGCCGTAACCGTTTTGCGCCAGTGCTTCGCCCTTCTTCCAGTCGCCGATGAACTTGCCGTCGGCGGGATATTCGACGCTCGCTTTCTCGCGCTTCTGGATCGCGTCGGCGACCTCCTTCGAAGGATTGTTATGCGACGCGGAGCATTGCTTCATGGTTTCGTCCTGCGACAAGCGCGGGACGAATTGTTCCGGCGCACCGGGGAATGCCGCCTTGATCGCGGCATCGGCTGCGCCCTGCGGCACCGTGGACTTCTGCTGGGCGAACGCGGCAGAACCTGCAAGCACCGCTGCGGCAATAACGAACGGAAGCTTTCTCATGATCTCTCTCCTTCCGTTCAGCGCTTCAGGCCGGGCGCGGCGATCTCGCCGCCCTCGGCCTGCTTGGTCAGATAGGCGATCAACGCGATGCCGACGTCGGAGCCGAGCTGCAATTCCGGCATTCGCATCTGCCAGTAACAGTCATACATGCGATGTTGCATCGTCATCACATGCGTGGACGACACACGGTAGGCTGGCCATTCGCCGATCACCTTGCGAGCTTCCTTCGGGTCCGCGAGATACGGAAGGCCCTGCAGGCGGATACGCAGGCCTTCGGCGGCGTGACAGGTCGCACAGGAGAAATCGAACGGACCCGACCGGCGGAAGAACAATTCCTCGCCCAGCGCTACGACTTCCTTCTCCTTGGGCTGATCGAGCTTGGCGGCGAACTTCTGACCTGACGACTGGTTGGCGACCCAGGTGGCGATAGCGCCGAGTTCCTTCACCGGCTGACCGCCGCCTGGATGCGGGCGCTTGACGAGATCGGCGGCCTTGAAGCCCTGCAATTGTTCCATGCACCAGAGGATGCGGGTCTCGACATCCATGACGCGGTCAGCATCCTTGAAGTAACGCGGCAGTTCCGCGAACGCGCCTTCGACCTTTCCCGGCCCCTTGCCGAGATCGCACTGCTCAAGCGTGACGTTCTTCGGTCCGCGCGCGGTTTTCCACAATGCTTCGCCGCGATCGGAATCCAGAAGACCCGGATTGCTCCACGGATCTTCCTTCAGCATCTGGCGATAGCGCTCGATTGCCTTCTCGGTCTCGGCGTCCTGCGCCACCGCGACACCGATAGCGGATAGCGCGCCGATGCATATGGCCGCTGCGATAGCTGTGCTGAATCTCACGCCGCTCCCTCCCGTTTTGTTGCGCGCTTCGCAACGCTGTACGAAGCTTCGACCTTGAAGATCAAGTGGCCGTTTCATTCACCTTTACATGCATTTTTCCGCATGAGAAGCATTTGCTGTTTGTGCAGTGCAAAGGAGAATAATCGTTGCGCGCCGTTCGCGAATTCAGTAAACACTTTCAAGTCAATGAATATGTTCCGTGTTATATAAACGGACGATGGCGAGGAAACGTGAGGCAATCGGCGCGCTTGCTGCCGGGCTCCTGTCATGCGAATCCATCGTCGCAATTGAAGTTCGGTCTCGCATCGCCCAGATGAAGGCGACGCGCTCAGGAGAGGATGAAATGACGATAGCAATCACGCGCCGGCAGACATTGTTCGCGGGCGCTGCGGCAGTCGCGGCGGCGGCTCTCGGACAATCGATGGTCCCCGCCTTTGCGGCGAACAATCTCGACGAGATGGCGAAGAAATTCACCGGCGGTGCCGCGGCGGTCGAAGGCAAGGTGAAACTCGACCTGCCGGAAATCGCCGAGAACGGAAACACCGTGCCGATCACCGTTTCGGTCGACAGCCCGATGACCGACGCCGACTATGTCAGCGAAGTCATCGTTCTGGCCGACGGCAATCCGAATGCCGGCATCGCGACGTTCCATTTCACCCCGGCCAGCGGCG
>CAZXJZ010000273.1:0-6045 GCA_964641065.1 uncultured Hyphomicrobiales bacterium
GTCACCGCCCGCGCATAGGGCCGCTTCTCAAGACCGGTGAAAACGTTCTTGAACTGCACCATGCCCGCGTTGGTGAACATCAGCGTCGGATCGTTGCGCGGCACCAGTGGCGAGGACGCCAGCGGCTCATGGCCGTTGCGCGCGAAGTAGTCGATGAACCCAGCCCGGATATCGTTGACGCCGCTCATGAAAGATTTGCCGCCGCGGCAGCCTGTCCGCGGCCCCTGTCTGCGCCGGGGTTGAAGGCCCGGATCGGATTGATGTTTCGGGGGATATGTAGCGACGCCGCCCGGCCAAGTCCAGAAACGGACCAATTTCCGGCCGTTCGGGTCTGCCGGAGGCGAGGAGCCGCCGGACACACGAGCAGATGGCGACTTGAGGAGATGACAGGCGCCAAGAGATGACAGGCCGGGCGGCGCCGGCGGTCGTCGCTGGCCCGTCAGCCCGTTGGGGCCCGCGCTCGATGCCCGCGCGAGCAGGCCGCCGCACTGCGTAGGGCGGGTCCGCCATACGCAGCCCGCTCAAAAAAACGCCGGGGAGCGGACCGCGAGGCAAGCGGTCCCCTCACCCGGCCCGCGCGGCGACGCGGATGGAGGGCAGTCCGGATTATTCCTTGGCGTCGTCCTCGCCGTCGTCGTCGTTCTCTTCCTCGCCGGCCAGGATCTTGTCGGCGATCAGCCCTGAATTCTGCCGCACGGCAGCCTCGATCGACGCGGCCATGTCGGGATTGTTGCGCAGGAAGGTCTTGGCGTTCTCGCGCCCCTGCCCGATCCGCTGTGAGTCATAGGAGAACCAGGCACCGGACTTCTCCACCACGCCGGCCTTGACGCCGAGGTCGATCAGCTCGCCCATCTTCGACACGCCCTCGCCATACATGATGTCGAACTCGACCTGCTTGAACGGCGGCGCCAGCTTGTTCTTCACCACCTTGACGCGGGTCTGGTTGCCGACCACCTCGTCGCGATCCTTGATCGCGCCGATGCGGCGGATATCGAGCCGGATCGAGGCATAGAATTTCAGCGCATTGCCGCCGGTGGTGGTTTCCGGCGAGCCATACATCACGCCGATCTTCATCCGGATCTGGTTGATGAAGATCACCATGGTCTTGGACTTGTTGATCGAGGCGGTGAGCTTGCGCAACGCCTGGCTCATCAGCCGGGCCTGCAAACCGGGCAGCGAATCGCCCATCTCGCCGTCGAGTTCGGCCTTCGGCACAAGCGCCGCGACCGAATCCACCACCACCACGTCGACCGCGCCGGAACGCACCAGCGTATCGGTGATTTCCAGCGCCTGCTCGCCGGCATCAGGCTGCGAGATCAGGAGGTCGTCGACATTGACGCCCAGCTTGCGCGCATAGACCGGGTCGAGCGCATGTTCGGCATCGACGAAGGCGCAGATGCCGCCCTTCTTCTGGGCTTCGGCCACGGTGTGCAGCGCCAGCGTGGTCTTGCCGGAGGATTCCGGCCCGTAGATTTCGATCACCCGGCCGCGCGGCAGACCGCCGACGCCGAGCGCGATGTCGAGCCCGAGCGACCCGGTCGACACGGTGGCGATATCCATCGCCTTGTCGTTCTTGCCGAGCCGCATGATCGAGCCCTTGCCGAACGCGCGTTCGATCTGGGAGACCGCGGCGTCAAGAGCCTTCGACTTGTCCATGGAGGAACCTTCAACCAAACGCAGGGCGGCCTGGGCCATTGTCGCTCCTTATGACTGACGATTCGGGCGGCGTATACGCGCGGCTCTCGCCCGCTTCTCCGCTCGGCTGGTTTCGGACCGTTCGGGCTGTTTCGACCGAACAAGACTCAATGTACACCATTTGTTCTAAGTTCGCAATATGTTCTTTTTGCGGGTACGGGTACTGGCCTGTTTTGACCGATAGTGGCCGGTTTAGATTTCGGGAGTGGCCTTATTTCGTGTGTCTGAGACATTCGTCACAGACGGCGGTGATCCCGTGACATGCTATGGTGACGGCCCCAACCATGGAGGGATCGTGCGATGAAGCAGGCGACAAGACCAAATCAGTCGGAAGAGGACATCCTCAGCTTCGACGTCTCGGACGACACGCTGGAAAGCGCTGCCGGTGGCGAGTTATCGGTGAATTATACGCTCGGCGGCTGCACCGCCATCCAGACCTGCCCGGTGTTCTGATCCAGTTTCTCACTGTCCACTAAAGAGGCTGCCTCAGTCGGCGGCCTTTTTCTCAGCTCGATTTTGGGTTCTGGCCTGATTCAGGCGCCGCAGCCCTCACGGCTGCCGGTGAGAACGGCAAAGATTGGCGCGCCCGCGGGCTGATCGTCTCGGGCGGATCGGCCCGCGCATGACAGAGCGACCTGAACCGGAGTGGATCTTCGCCATTCGGCTCAGGCCGCCGGCTTCGTTGGCCCGACGAAGCTTGTGAATTCTAACGCTCGGCGGGCGGCCGGTATTGAGCCAGCGCAAGCCCGGTGAGGCGGCGCGACGAAAAAATCTTAAGATTTAAGGCGGGCGATCCAAGACCGGCGATGCAAAGCCGCGCGTCGCGGTCGTCCGCGGCGCCGTTCGCGAAACGTTCAGCGCGCATGTGGATAGGTGGATATGCGAATGCGCGCACCGGGCCGTTGCCGGGCGCGAGAACCGATGGCCAGCGCGTATGGGGTCCCGCGTTCGCGGGGCAACAGCCTGGTCTCGCGATTGCGTCCAGGCCGCGTGGCTCAGGGTGAAGCCGTGCGTCGCAGAACCGCGACCCGGCGCGGCAAGCGGGTCGGCTTGGTCTTGGAGGCGAACCTCAGGAATGGAACCAAAAAGGTGCCTGCGCGTTGTCCAGGCCATGGCAACAAAACCTCTCCTTCCCGAAGTTATCGCCGAACGCGCCAAGGCCGCGGACGATTATCGCAAGGCCCATCAGGCCGCGATCGACCGGATCGAAAAGCTGCGCGCAGCCCGCCTGCAGCGCGACGCCGCAACGGAAGCGGCGCAGGCCGATTCGGAGCCCGCCCCCAAAGTCGCCGGCAAACGCGTCAGTGCATCGAGCGAAAAGCGCGATAAGGTCCGGAGCGATCGTGCAAACGCGGTAACCGGCGCGTAACTCTCGACGAGACGTTTCTCCACACATGTGTACGGACAGGTGCGATCGGGGCTAAGGCGTCCGCGTCTGGCATGCTAGCCTGCGCGCATGCGCCATCTCCTCCGGTTCGTTCCCGCGCTGCTCGGCGCCGCGTTGCTTGCGTCGCTCATCGCTGACGCGCACCCAATCCCGGCTTTGTGCCGGATCCTGCCGGGGCTGGAGCCGGCAACGTCGCGTTGTCATGCGTTTGCGCAATATCCGTTTATCCAAGTCATCATTGCGGTGGCGGCCATCGCCCTGATCGCGCTAACGTTGGCGCTGCTGATGCAGTGGCAGCGCGGGCGACGCACGGTCAGCTACGACAGCGATGCGGGGCGGTGGGTCGTGCTCGGATGGGTGCTGGCAATCGGCGGCACAGCCTCGCTCATGGCGGGGCTGATCCTGATCGGCTCGAATGGCTGGCCGTTCAGCCACCAGTCGCGCCACATCAGCGTTAGGACCGGGCAATTGCCGCTGTCCATCTCCACCGTGCAGCGGCGCTACTTCGCAAATTATTCCGGCGGCGACGGATTGCAGTCGCATTGCGCGAGTTTCGGCGAAGTGACGATGTGCAACCGCTCGCGATACCGGAGCCTCGATCTCGATCTGGCACTGCTGGTCACGCCGCGCGATCGGGCGCGTGCGGTTCCGCAAACCGCAATGCCGACGCGCGACGATCTCATCGCCATCGCCCGGCGCGGCCTGGCCGCCGACGCGGTGTTTCGCGGTCCGGTCATGCTCGCGCCGCGCCAGAGCTTGCGCCGGGAGCTTGTCTTCGTGGTCCGGCACACGGCAGAAGGCGGATTGTCCGACAGCGATCACGACTTTTCGCTTGCAGTCAAAGACCGGCTAAGCGGGCAGACGGTATCGTTTTCTCTGCCGGCGGAGTATCGCGGGTGAGCCGGTCGCGGTGCGAACCGGTTTCGGGCAGGTACGGCTTGTTGCGGAAGGTGTGGTAACCGATGGCTTTCGAAATCGAACGCAAGTTCCTGGTGCGCAGCGACGCATGGCGCCACGAGGTCAGCAAACGCATCGCAATCCGGCAGGCCTATCTCGCAACCGAGGGCAATGCGTCGGTGCGCGTGCGCATCCGCGACAACCTCGAGGCGACGCTCAGCGTCAAGTCGCGCTCGACGACGCTGCGCCGGCTTGAGCTTGAATATCCGGTGCCTGTGATCGAGGCCGAGGCGATGATCGGATTACGGCACGGCGCGGTGATCGAAAAGGTGCGCCACCTCGTGCCGCACGGCGACCTTACCTTTGAAATCGACGTCTTTGCCGGCGAGAACGAGGGCCTCGTCATCGCGGAAATCGAATTGCGCGACGAGTTGCAGCAATTCGCGCTGCCGGACTGGATCGGCGCCGAGATCACCGGCCAGCCGGATTATTACAACGGCGCGCTGGTGCTGCGGCCATACCAATCCTGGCCGCAGGCCGCACGCGCCACCGGTTGACGCTCGGGCTTACGCCGCGCGCGCCTTGCTCATCGCGTCCCAGACCCGCGCCGGCGTGGCGGGCATGTCGAGCTCCTTCACGCCCAGCGGTTTCAGCGCATCGAGGATCGCGTTGATCACGGTCGGCGGTGCGCCGATGGTACCGCTTTCGCCGATGCCCTTGACGCCGAGCGGATTGGTCTTCGACGGCACCTCTTCGAGATGGGTCTCGATCTCCGGGAACAGGTCGGCGCGCGGCATGCCGTAATCCATGAAGGTGGCGGACAGCATCTGGCCCGACTCCTTGTCGTAGACCGCATGCTCCATCAGCGCCTGGCCGATGCCTTGCGCGATGCCGCCATGGATCTGCCCACGCACGATCATCGGATTGAGCACCACGCCGAGATCGTCGACCACATAATAGCGGTCGACACGCACCTCGCCGGTCTCCGGATCGACCTCGACCTCGGCGACATGCGATCCATTCGGATGGTTCGGCGGATTGGTCGAATAGGTGCCCTGCGCTTCGAGGCCGACGCCCATCTTCTCCGTGAGAGGACCCATCGGGGCATAAAACGCCTTGGCCACTTCCGTCAGCGGAATGGTCTTGTCGGTGCCGACCACCCGGAACGACCCATCCTTGAATTCGAGGTCGCCTTCAGCGGCTTCCATCAGCGCGGCCGCCATCGGTTTGGCCTTGTCGATGATGGCATTCGACGCAACCTTGAGCGCGTTGCCGCCGACCAGCGATGATCGGGCGGCGTAAGTACCACGGCCGAACGGCACCGATGCGGTGTCGCCCTGGATGTAACGGATGGTTTCGAACGGCACGCCCAGCCATTCGTGCACCAGTTGCGCGAACACCGTGGCGTGCCCCTGCCCGTGCGAATGCGTACCGGCGATGATCGACACCGAGCCCGACGGATCGAAGCGCAGGTCCATGCGATCGTTGAAGATGCCGCCCTGCTCGATATAGAAAGTCACGGCGCGGCCGCGCAGCTTGCCTTCGCTCTCCGACTTCTTCTTGCGCGCCTCGTAGCCCTTCCAGTCACTGACATCGAGGCACTTGTCCATCACGCGATGGAATTCGCCGGAATCGTAGACCCAGAAGGTCGGTGTCGTATAGGGCAGCTTGCTTTCCGGAATGAGATTGCGGCGGCGGATTTCATCCGACGCAATGCCCATCTCGCGCGCCGCCTGCTCGATCATGCGCTCGGTGAAATAGGCCGCTTCCGGGCGTCCGGCGCCGCGATAAGGACCGACCGGCGACGTATTGGTCAGCAGGCCCTGCACCATCACATGCAGCGCCTGGATGTCGTAAGCCTCCGGCGAGAACCGCAGCGCAAAGGCCGCCGGCACGAGGCCCGGGCCGACGAAATAGGCGCCGACCTGATACAGCGCCTTCATGCGCAGGCCCAGGATCTTGCCGCTCTCGTCCAGTGCCATTTCGCCATACATCACCATCTCGCGCCCGTGCCGGTCGGTGAGCAGGCTCTCGGTGCGGGTGGCGAGCCACTTCACCGGACGGCC
>CAZXJZ010000274.1:0-5980 GCA_964641065.1 uncultured Hyphomicrobiales bacterium
GCGCAGCCCGCCCTCCGCGCGGCAATCGCAATCACGGCAATCGGTGCGGGCATCGACACGATGGTGGCAACCGCGATCGTCACGGCGTGCGATACCAATGTCTGGACCCCGGCATCCGCAGCATCCCGGCCGGCGGCAAGAAACGACAGCACAACGAATGCCGACAGCAATTGCGCGGCAAACCAGGCGACGATCGCGATCAGACCATAGGCCGTGGTGGTCCACACCCCCAGCGGCTGGCAGGGCGGACGGGCCTCGGTCCGGCGCGGGCCGGTGGCGATTTCTGTCATCATCGTCTCAGGTTCGGTGTCCGGCCGCCGGTCCACATTATTCAAGCCCTCATCCCGGCTCGGTCCAAGGCCGGTTCAGAGTCGTTATTCCTGGTCCGGGCCATAGCACAGCCTGCCGCCGGTTGCCGCTTGCATGCTATGGACGATGGATGCCAGCGATCGTCAGCCCCCTCGCCGAAGCCCGGTCCGTCCTGCCTGCACGCGGTGCGCTGATTGGCCTCGACCTCGGAACCAAGACCATCGGGGTTGCGGCCTCAGACCCGGACCGCGTGCTTGCGGCCGGCGTTGAGACCATTGCGCGAAAGGCGTTCCAGGCCGATGCCGCGCGCGTCCTGAGCCTCGCCGCGGAACGGCGGGCCGTCGGGCTCGTGCTCGGCTTGCCGCTGAATATGGACGGAAGCGAAGGCCCGCGCGCGCAATCGACCCGTGCTTTTGCGCGCAATCTCGCAAGACTGACCGAACTGCCGATCGCCTTCTGGGACGAGCGGCTGTCGACCGCCGCCGTCGAGCGCGACCTGCTCGCGGCAGATGTGAGTCGCGCCAAACGCGCCGCGGTGATCGACCAGCATGCGGCGGCCTTCATCCTGCAGGGCGCACTGGACTTTCTGCGCCTCGCGGGAAACAGGACGGAACCCTGGTAGAGCCGGATTGGCCTTCACCGCCACGCTCATCCGCTGCCTGATTTGAAGCGAACGTCGAGGGTTCTCAGACAATTCACCATGCGCTGGGGATGGCCGGAAGCGGTGCCTTGCGGCCTGCCCACGATGAGCCTATAGACCCGGCTTTAATGAACATCGCAGCCACATCGTCATTCGTCCTCAACCGGCGGCATCTGTTGGGGATCGAAGGCCTTTCGCGTGAGGAGATCCTCGGCCTTCTCGATCTGGCCGAGGAATTCGTCGATCTCAACCGTCAGATCGAAAAAAAGCGCACGTCGCTGCGTGGCCGCACCCAGATCAACCTGTTCTTCGAATCCTCGACTCGGACCCAGTCCTCCTTCGAGCTCGCCGGCAAGCGGCTCGGCGCCGACGTCATGAACATGGCGGTCAATTCCTCGGCGATGAAAAAGGGCGAGACGCTGATCGATACCGCGATCACGCTGAATGCCATGCATCCCGATATCCTGGTCGTCCGGCATCACGCCTCCGGCGCGGTCGAACTGCTGGCGCAGAAGGTCGACGGCTCGGTGATCAATGCCGGCGATGGCGCGCATGAGCATCCGACGCAAGCGTTGCTCGACGCGCTGACCATCCGCCGCAACAAAGGTTCGATCGAGGGCCTGGTCGTTGCGATCTGCGGCGACATCCTGCATTCGCGCGTCGCACGATCCAACATCTATCTCCTTAACGCACTTGGCGCCCGCGTGCGCGTTGTTGCACCATCCACGCTGCTGCCCCCACATGTCGAACGCCTCGGCGTCGAAGTGACGGGCGACATGCGCGAGGGTCTCCAGAACGCCGACATCGTGATGATGCTGCGGCTGCAACGTGAGCGCATGAACGGCTCCTTCGTCCCCTCGACGCAGGAATATTTCGCCTATTTCGGCCTGGATCAGAAGAAGCTCGCCTACGCCAAGCCGGACGCACTCGTGATGCATCCCGGCCCGATGAACCGTGGCGTCGAGATCGATTCCGCCGTCGCCGACGGCGCTCAATCGCTGATCCGCGAACAGGTCGAGATGGGCGTCGCCGTTCGCATGGCGGTGCTCGAAGCCCTGTCTCGCAACCTGCCGAACGCTTAAAGACATGCTGTCCGACCGCCGTCCGATCCTGCTCGCCAATGCCCGGATCCTCGATCCGTCGCGCGACCTCGACTTTCCCGGCGATCTGCTGATCGCCGACGGTGTCATCCGCGAAACCAAGCGTGGCATCGGCGCCGCGGGCGTGCCCGAGGGCACCGAAGTCGTCGATTGCAAGGGCCGCATCGTTGCGCCGGGGCTGATCGACATGCGCGCCTTTGTCGGCGAGCCGGGTGCCGAATATCGCGAAACACTGGCGACAGCGAGCCAGGCGGCGGCGGCGGGCGGCGTGACCACCATCATCTGCCAGCCCGACACCTCGCCCGCGATCGACGATCCTGCGATCGTCGACTTCATCCTGCGGCGCGCGCGCGATACCGCGATCGTGCATGTGCAGACGATGGCGGCGCTCACCAAGGGCCTGCACGGCAAGGAGATGACCGAGATCGGCCTCCTCAAGGCCGCTGGCGCCGTTGCCTTTACCGATGGCGCCAGAAGCGTGACCAACGCCTTGGTGATGCGCCGCACCCTCACTTATGCGCGCGACTTCGATGCTCTCGTCGTGCATCACACCGAAGACCCCGATCTCGTGGGCGAAGGCGTCATGAATGAGGGTGAGCTTGCGGCCAGACTCGGTCTGCACGGCATCCCCGCCGCCGCCGAAGCGATCATGCTGGAACGCGACATGCGGCTCGTCGCGCTGACCGGCTGCAGCTACCATGCCGCCTCGATCACCTGCCGCGCCTCGCTCGACATCCTGCAGCGCGCTAAGGAGGCTGGCCTCCCCGTCACCGCCTCCGCATCGATCAATCATCTGACCCTGAACGAGATTGATATCGGTCCATACCGCACCTTCTTCAAACTGGCCCCGCCGCTTCGCGCCGAGGACGATCGGGCAGCCCTGGTCGAGGCGGTCGCCTCCGGGCTGATCGATATCGTGATGTCGGACCACAATCCGCAGGACGTCGAGACCAAGCGGCTGCCGTTTGCGGAAGCGGCACCCGGCGCGATCGGCCTCGAGACCATGCTCACCGCCGGCCTTCGGCTTGTGCATGGCGAACACCTTTCGCTGCTGCAATTGCTTGCGGCGATGTCGACGCGGCCGGCGGAATTGCTTGGACTTCCCGGCGGCACGCTCCGCAATGGCTCGCCCGCGGACGTGATCGTGATCGACCCCGACACGTCGTGGATACTCGATCCATCCGATCTCAAGTCGAAGTGCAAGAACACGCCGTTCGACGAAGCGCGGCTCGAAGGCCGCGTGGTGCGTACCATCGTTGCCGGGCGCACGGCCTACGAGTACGCTTCCGCCTGACGCAGATCGCGGGCTGGCGAGGCGCTGGGGCATGATGGACGGGTCTGGTATTCTCGCGATGTGGCCTGTGCTTTTGGGGGCGTTGGCCGTCGGCTATCTGTTCGGGTCGATCCCGTTCGGGCTGTTGCTGACACGCTTCTCGGGCGGCCCCGACATTCGCGGCATCGGTTCCGGCAATATCGGCGCGACCAATGTGCTGCGCACCGGACGAAAAGGCCTCGCCGCCGCGACCTTGATCGCCGACATGCTGAAGGGCACCGCGGCGGTTCTGCTGATGCGTCAACTTTTCGGGGCGGAGGCAGGAATCGCCGCCGGCCTCGGCGCCTTTCTCGGCCATCTGTTTCCAGTCTGGCTCGGCTTCAAAGGCGGCAAGGGCGTCGCCACCTTCATCGGCGTCCTGCTCGGCTTTTCCTGGATCGCGGTGCTGATTTACGCCGCGATCTGGATCGGCATCGCCGCGCTCACCCGCTATTCCTCGCTGTCGGGCCTTGTCGCCTGCGCGGTCACGCCGGCCATCTTGTGGGCGTTGAACCAACCGTCCGGGGCGGCCTTGTTCTCCGTGTTGGCTGTCCTCGTCTTCATCATGCACCGCGCCAATATCGCGCGCCTGATCGCCGGAACGGAAACGAAAATCGGACAATCCGCGGTGAAACCGTGACCGGCGCCGCCGCCGGCGTGAAGCTGAGCGATAGCCAGCGGCTCGACTGGTTGCGTCTGATCCGAAGCGAAAATGTCGGACCGCGGACGTTTCGCGCTCTGGTCAACCACTATGGCGGCGCGCGGGCCGCAATCGAGATGCTGCCGGCGCTGGCAAGACGCGGTGGCGCACAAGCGCCCGGCCGCATCTGTTCGGTTGCGGAAGCCGAGCGGGAAATCGAAACCGCGACGCGCAATGGAGCCGTGTTTGTCGGGCTGGGCGAGCCGGATTATCCGGCAAGGCTGCGGATGATCGACGATGCGCCGCCGCTGATCTCGGTGCGGGGCCAGATCGATGCTCTCAAAGTGCCGATGGTGGCGATCGTCGGATCGCGCAATGCGTCCGCGGCCGGCGCCAAATTCGCAAGCCAGATCGCGCGCGAACTGGGCGAGAACGAGTTCATTACCGTGTCGGGGCTGGCGCGCGGCGTCGACGCAGCGGCTCACCGCGCCAGTCTTGGCACCGGGACGGTCGCTGCGCTCGCAGGCGGTCAGGACTGCATCTATCCGCCCGAGCACGTGCCATTGCTCGAACAGATCCTGGAACGTGGAGCAGCGGTGTCGGAGATGCCGTTCGGATGGGAGCCGCGGGCCCGCGACTTTCCCCGCCGCAACCGGCTGATTGCCGGGTTGTCGCTTGGTGTCGTTGTGATCGAGGCCGCGCGCCGGTCGGGCTCGCTGATCACGGCCCGTCTGGCGCTCGAACAGGGCCGCGAAGTATTCGCGGTGCCGGGATCGCCCCTCGACCCGCGTTGCGAGGGAACCAACGGTCTTCTGAAACAGGGCGCCACGCTGGTGACCGAGACCAATGACGTGCTGGATGTGCTCGGGCCGATACTCGGGCGGAGCCTGAACCATCCGGTCGAGGAACCGGAACCCGACCCTCAGGGGTCTGCGGCGGAGCCCGCCACCGACGAACGGCGGCGGATCATCGCCCTGCTTGGCCCAACTCCCGTGGAGATCGACGACCTCATCCGCCAGTCCGGCGCGCGCGCCGCAGTCGTCAGGACAGTGCTGCTGGAACTCGAACTGGCCGGCCGGCTGGAACGGCAGACGGGCGGACGGGTGGCCCTGACCTGATTTACGGGGCCGGGCTGTTCTTTGCGTTCTCAGCTTCCAGCTTTGCCATATCGAGCAGATACCCGAGCGTATTGAGACCATGGCCGCGCGCGATCAGGGCAAGGCTTCCCGTCAGATCGGCAATATAGACGGCGGCCGCCGTGCGAGCTTCGGCTGGACTGGGCGCTTTTTCGTTCATCGCAAGACGCCGGCTCCGGCCTCGTATCAATGATTGAATCATCTAAAGATATATATCTTAGGTTGCAACAATCGCGCTGGAAAATGCCTCGATCCCGGTTGCCAGCGCGGGGCCCCTATTTGACTTAAGGGGTCGATTTACCCATGGTCCGGCCCCACCTAAGCGGCAGACTCGCCGCCCAAGGTCTGAGTATTGGGCCTAACCCACTGGAATTGCATGAATATCGTGGTCGTCGAATCCCCGGCCAAGGCCAAGACTATCAATAAATACCTTGGCCCCGGCTACGAGGTGCTGGCTTCTTTCGGTCATATCCGCGACCTGCCGGCAAAGGACGGGTCTGTGGATCCCGATCACAATTTCAAGATGATCTGGGAGGTCGACGAGCGCGCCCAGAAGCGGATCAACGACATCGCCCGCGCCGTCAAAGGCGCCGACAAACTGATTCTGGCGACCGACCCCGACCGCGAGGGCGAGGCGATTTCCTGGCACGTGCTGGAGGTGCTGAAGGAGAAGAAGGCGCTCAAGGATCAGACCATCGAGCGCGTGGTTTTCAACGCCATCACCAAGCAGGCGGTCAGCGAGGCGATGAAGAACCCGCGCCAGCTCGACCATGCTTTGGTCGATGCCTATCTCGCGCGCCGCGCCCTCGATTACCTCGTCGGCTTCACGCTCTCGCCGGTGCT
>CAZXJZ010000275.1:0-5953 GCA_964641065.1 uncultured Hyphomicrobiales bacterium
CGACATCAAGACCCAGATCGAACGCTGGCGGAAGATCGTCGACGAGACCGGCTTCCAGGCGAATTGAGCGGTCCCAGTCTCGTGTCCCGGGCGCGGCGCAGCGGCATAAGCGCGGTTACGCGCGTCTTCAACGCGATATGCGGTGCGCTGCAGACCCGGGACCCATCGCCGGGCCCACTTCATTCTGGGTCCCGGCTCTGCAACGCACCACTTCGTGATGCGCTGCGTCCGGGACGCGGGACCTTCTACGCCCGGCCAATCGGGTACGGCACCGTGTCGGTATGCTCGATTTCGAGCTGGACCAGCCGTTCCATCAGCCGTGCCTGAATGCCCGCATGCGCAGGATCGCCCCACAGATTGTCGAACTCGCCGGGATCGGTTTCGAGATCGTACAATTCGCCCAGACCTGAATCCGACATCACGGTCATGCGATAGCGCTGATCGACGATGGTGTGCCAGCGCGGCATGTGGTCGACGTCCTTGTCGGCCATCTGGTGTTCGTATTGCACGAAGGCGCAGTCGCGCACGGCCTTGCCATCCGCACCCATGGACGGCAGCAGGCTCTTGCCCTGCATGCCGACATAAGGCTGGATCCGCGCGCGATCGAGAATGGTCGCCGGAATGTCGATGGTCGAACCGATGGCATCGGTCGCAGCGGCAGCCGGCGCCTGCGGGTCGGACCAGATGAACGGCACGTGCAGGATGCTCTGATATTGCTCGCAGCCTTTCAGCAGCAGCCGATGGTCGCCGAGATGGTCGCCGTGATCGGTGGTGAAGATCAGCACCGTGTTGTCGCGCTGGCCGGACGCATCGAGCGCGCGCAGCACGCGGCCGATGCCGTCATCGATACAGGCGATCATCCCGCAGGTCAGCGCCTGCGCCTCCTGCGCCTCGCGCGCGGTGGTGGCGATGCTGCGCATGCCGTGAAGCTGCGCCTTGCCGCTGGCCCGCTCCTCGATCGCCTGCTGCACATGCGGGGGAGGCGTCCAGTCATTGCGCTTGAAGGATTCGGGCACCGGGAATTGCTCCGGCTTGTACATGTCCCAGTACTTGCCGGGCGGATTGAACGGATGGTGTGGGTCCGGGAACGACACCGTGAGAAAGAACGGATCGGCATTGGTATTGCGCGCGCTCAGGAATGCCTCTGCCCGTTCGGCCAGATAATTCGTCGAATAAAGCTCCTCCGGGATTCGGGTGCGATAGGCCTGCGGCACGATGTAATCGTGCGGCGCGCTGTTCTCCGGTCCGAGCAGGTTGAGCGCCGCCGGATCCTTGTCGCGCAGCCAGGCCCGATAATCGCCGTCCACGTTATCGCCGTGGCCGGTGACGACTTCCACATGGCCATAGCCATAAAACGGGGTCGCGATATGCGCGCCAGGCTCAGCCCAATAGGCCGGCAATTCCTGGCGATAGCTCTCGCCGGTCAGGTCGATGCGCATCGCCTGCCGCAAGCCGGGGGAGGGCTGGCGATAGCCCTCGCGCGGCGGCGCCGGATAGGACAGCGCCGGCGTCTTGGTGAAGTTCTGCAGATGGCTCTTGCCGATCAGCGCGGTGTCGTAGCCGGCATCGCGCAAGAGGTCGACGAAGGTCACGGAGTCCTGCGACAGCGGGATGCCGTTGGACCGGACCCCATGAACCGCCGGCATGCGGCCGGTCATCAGCGAGGCCCGGTTCGGCATGCAGACCGGACTCGCCACGTAGAATTTCCGGAACTGTGTCCCGCGTGCAGCAATCGAATCGATGTGCGGCGTACGCAGGATCGGATGCCCGTAACAGCCGAGATAATCGGCGCGATGCTGATCGGTGATGAAGAGAATGAAGTTCGGCGTACGGGATTCTGACATGCGTCTCAACCTAAACGGCAGGATCGGGAAGGAAAAGAGGCGAGCGCAGGGCGTCCCGCACGAATCGCGCCATCATGCCGTCACTCCGAAAGTGTTTAACGAGACGTTTGCAATTGAACGCTATCCTTTGTCGCAGCGTCCAATTGCGTGAACCGGCCGTAAAGCATGCGGGGGGCCGGCCCGCGCCAACGATACGAAGAACAGAATGGTCTACAAACTCACCGCCTTGCTGCAAGCGCTGCTGAAGCGCCTGAGCCCCCAGAACCGCTATCGTCCCGAGCGCCATTACATGCGCGGGCCCGGCCCGAAGGCGCGCGCCATGGCGAGCAGCCAACAGCACGGCTGACCGACCCTTACACCGCGATCTCGGCCGCGCCGAAGCGGCGGATCGTGACCGTCTCCCCGATGTCGAACGACATCAGGTCCTCGCCCGCGACCAGCGGGCCGTCATAGGTTTCCCGCGTTGCGGTCAGAACGTCGGCAACTGTCATCGCCGGCACGCGCGGGCTCCCCAGCAGCACGAAATGCGTATAGGCGGCGAGCTTCGGGCGGGTCTGCGCGAACACGCGGCCGGCATCCTGCGGACTGGTATGGTGCGCCATGATGTGCGCGATGCCAGGTTCCTCCAGCAAGGCCGGCTGGACCGCCATCACCTCATGCACCAGCAGGTCGGCACCCTTGCCGTAGCGGATGACATTCTCGTTGTAGCGGGTGTCGCTCGAAAGCACCGCCGAACGGCCGCGATAATCGAACCGGTAGCCGAAGCACGGCTTGATCGCGTCGCCGTGGTCGACCTCGAAGGCGGTGACCTTCAGCCCGTCGCGTTCGTAGATCACGCCGTCGCGGTCAAATTCCTCGACCTCGACGGCGATGCCTGAGCGCGGGACTTTTTCGTCGACCACGCGGATGTCGATATCGGCCGCATAGGCCTGTTCCAGTCCGGCCATCAGCCGCTTCGCGCCGGTCGGTCCGGTCACGCGGAAGGCGGTCTTGCGTGCGCCCGCCCAGACCGGCGGCAGCCAGCCGGTGAGCCAGAGATCGGGCACGCCGCTGGTGTGGTCGGAGTGGTAGTGGGTGAGCAGCAGCCGGTCGATGGCGCTGACCGGGATTTTGAGCTGCCACAACCGGATGGTGGCGCCGCGGCCGGCATCGACCAGCAGCCGCTGGCCGCCGGCCTCCACCAGCGCGCTCGGCCCGAACCGCTCCGGCGACGGATAGGGATTGCCGGTGCCAAGCAGCGTGACGCGAAAATCCGCGCGATCGGAATGTTCCGCGTTCATTGTTGCAGCTTGATCCCGGCGTCCTTGACCACTTTGCCCCAATGCGCGAGCTGCGCCGCGAGCAACGCACCGTAATCCTCCGGAGAGCCGCCGGCGGGCTCGGCGCCGACTTTGGCAAGCGCGGCGCGGACCTCGGGCTTCGCCAGCGCCTTGTTGATCGCCTGGTTCAGGGTGTCGACGATCTCCTTCGGTGTGCCGGCCTTGACCGCGAAGCCGACCCAGTCCTCGACGACGAGATTGGGGAAGCCGGCTTCAACGATGGTCGGTACGTCTTTCATCGCATCGAGACGCTTTGGCCCGGTCACGGCCAGCGCACGGAGTTTACCGGTGGCGACGAGGCCGGTCACCGGCAGCGTGGTGATGAACATGTACTGATTGGTGCCGTTCAGGAGATCGGCGATGGCCTGCGGGAACTGCTGATAGGGCACATGCGTCGCCCTGACGCCGGTTTCGACCTTGAACATTTCGCCGACCAGATGCGCCGGCGTGCCGAACCCGCCGGACGAGAAATTCATCTTGTCAGGATTGGCCTTGAGCAGCGCCACCAGTTCGGACACCGATTTCGCGGCGACATCCGGATGCACCACGAGCACGTTGTAGGACGTCGACACTTTTGCCACCGGCATCAGGTCCTTGGCGACGTCGAATGGCATCCTGGCGAGGAAAGCCGGCGCCGCCGCGATCGGGACGCTCATCGCGAAGATCGAATAACCGTCCGCCGGCTGCTTGACCACGTCAGCACCGGCGATGGTCTGCACCGCGCCCGGCTTGTTCTCGACGATGACGCGCCATCCATTGGCAGCCTGGAGTTCGTTGGCAATCACGCGGCTGATGATGTCGGGCGGCGTGCTCGGCGCGCTTGGCACCACAATCCGGATGACCTGGGACGGATAGGATTGGGCGGCAGCTTGCGAGATGGAGCATCCCGCAAGGGCGCCGACCACCAGTCCTGCCTGCACGAGCGCAGGCATGCGCAATCGCATCGGCATCGCTTTTCTCCCTGTTTTCAACATTGTTTTCTTGTCGGCGCATTGTCCGTGTGCCCGGTCGCGACCGACATCAAAAACGCACTGCGTTCCGCAGCGCGGAATGTTATACCGACGACGTAATGTTACCCGGGGCGCAAGAATCAGGACGGAGATCGGTTTTGTGAGCGCGTCGGGCACGATCCGCAGCCTTGAACGGGGCCTGAAGGTGCTGCAGGTCCTGCACGATAGTCCGATCCTGTCGCTGCACGGGCTTTACGAAGCGACCGGCATTTCGAAACCGGCCTTGCTGCGGATTTTGCAGACGCTCGAAGCCTCAGGCTTCGTGGCCCGCCGCCTCGCCGACGGGCATTACCGGATCAGTTCGAACCTCAGCACTCTTACCCGCAAGCGCGACCGGCATGAAGCGGTCGCGGAGGCCGCGGCACCGGTGCTGGACCGGCTGTGCCAGAAGGTATCGTGGCCTTCCGATCTCATGGTGCCCGCGGGCGACCACATGGAGGTGCGCGAATCGAGCCGTGTACGCACGCCGTTCTCGATCTACTTCCTGAACCATCGCATGGGCACGCCGGTGAACTGGGTGCTGACCGCCGTCGGCCGGGCCTATCTCGCGTTCTGTCCCGACAAGGAGCGCGAGCACATCCTCGCACGCTTGCGGCGGTCCGAATTGCCCGAGAACCGGCTGGCGCGCGATGCGAGGCAGTTCGAGGCAATCCTCGCCGAGACGCGGAGCAACGGATACGCGACCCGCGACCCCTCCTTCGATGGCGGCTATTACGGGCGCCCGTTCCCGGACGGTCTGGCCGGCATTGCTGTGCCGCTGCTCGGTCGCAATCGCGTGCACGGCGTCATCAACATCATCTGGGTAAAAGCCGCGCGCTCGGTCGAGGACATGGTGCGCGGTCATCTCGGCGACCTTCAGGCCGCCGCAATCGAGATCGTCGCATCGCTCCGCGTCCGCGACCGGTAGGCAGCCTCAAAAGTCGAGGTCGGCGTAATGGGAAGCCGGCGGCAGCGCGCCGGAGACATCGGTCAGGATCGGACGAAAAGACGGTCGCGACTTCATGCGCGCATACCAGTGCTTGGCATGCTGGCTCTCACCCCAGGGCACGTCGCCCAGATAATCCACGACCGAAAGATGCGCGGCTGCGGCGAGGTCGGCGAAGGTGAGACGGTCGCCCGCCAGCCAGTCGCGCTGGCCGGCCAGCCAGTCGATATACGCCAGGTGGTAGCGGATGTTGCGGCGCGCGGCGCGCATGACGTCGGTATCGGGTGACCCGCCGCCCTGTTCCGGCGTCATGAAGCGCTTGTGCAAGCGCTCATTGACAAGCGGGGCGGAGACCTCGGCGGAGAACTTTTCGGCGAACCAGGACATCAGGCGCCGGACTTCCACCCGCTGCTGCGGATTGACGCCGATGAGATTGCGGTCGGCGACGCCGTCGCCGAGCGAGGCGTGCATCTCGGACAGGAATTCGGCGATCACGTTCGCCCCCGGGACCGCCGGAAGGCCTTCGGCAATCAGCACCGGAGTCTGCCCGGCAGGGTTGAGGATGAGGAAGTCCTCACGCCGCTCCCAGACCCGTTCCTCCACTAGCTCGGCGTCGAGATCGAATTCCGCCAGCGTCAGCCGCGCGAAGCGTGAATGGGGGCAGAAGGGGTGATGGAACAGGGTCAGCATCTAATGGTCCAATTCTAACACTCGCATCCCTTCTCGGCCGGCTCTTTTGCGAATGTTAGAATCATAGGACCACTAGAAAATATTTGATTCTAGTGGAGCTTGGATTTGACATTCGCTTCGCGGGCCTGCGGCTGGGTGGGTAGCGAATGTCAAATCCGCTCCACT
>CAZXJZ010000276.1:0-5910 GCA_964641065.1 uncultured Hyphomicrobiales bacterium
CTGACCGCGCACCGGCAGGCCCTTGCGGTGACGCAGGCCGCGGTAGCAGCCGAGGTCCATGAGGCGCTTGATGTTCATAGCGGTCTCGCGGCGAAGATCGCCTTCAACCGTGTATTCCCGGTCGATCATTTCGCGGATCTGCAGCACTTCGGCGTCGGTCAGCTGCGACACACGACGTTCATACGGCAGGTGTAGCTGCTGCATGATGTGATTGGCCGATTGCTCGCCAATGCCATGAATGTACTGAAGCGCGACGACGACGCGCTTGTTGGTTGGAATATTGACGCCTGCAATACGGGCCACGATCTCGCTCCATGTGCCGACGGCCGTTGTGGGCCGCCGATCAGCCTTCCTGCTCTGTCCGTGTCTTTCGGAGGGGTCCGCAAACGACTATCACGACACCTTGCCCCCGATTCTTACGGGGCCCGGTATCGTGCATACGATCTCCCACTGAATGTCGCGGTATGTACGAATTCACCGGCGTTTCGTCAACCTCCGGCCGCGTCCGGAACGAGCTTTTGACGCCCCACCCCGTACCGACTTTCTACCCTTGACCGCCTTGTGCCGCGCGCCGGCGGTTTTGGCCGCTTTTGCGGACTTGGCCTTGGAACCGGCCTTCCGGCTGCGCGCTTTGGTAGCCTTTTTAGCCTTTGAGACCCCCTTGGAGGCGGTTTTTGCCCCTTTTGAGGTCCCCCTGGACGCCGCTTTTGACGCCGACTTGGAACCCGGCCGGGCCGCAGTTCCACGCGCCGGGGGTTTGCGACCGGCCGACCGCCGGCCCGGAGCCCGCCGCGACGCGCTCTTACGGGCTGACGCCTTCTTGCGGGCTGCCGGAGCGGCCAGAAGCGTTCCGATCGCCTCCGTCACCGAATCGATTGGCGCCATGCCGTCAGTGGTCCTGAGGAGGCCCTTCTTGCGGTAGAAGTGTGACAGCGGGGCGGTCTGGGCGTGATAGGTATCGAGGCGCTTTTTCAGCGCCTCGGCATTGTCGTCCGCCCGCACGACCTCTCCGCGGGCCTGCATCTCCGCCGCCCGCTTCTCGATCCGCTCCAGCAGAATCTCATCGTCGACGACGAGTTCGACCACGCCGTCGAGCTTCTGCCGCTTCTTCGCGAGCAGCGCCTGAAGAGCCTCGGCCTGCGCCACGGTGCGCGGAAAGCCGTCCAGGATGAAGCCCTTCGCGGCATCCGGCTGCTGGATCCGCTCCTCGATGATGCCGACCACCACCTCGTCGGGCACCAGTTCGCCGCGCGCCATGATATCTTTCGCCCGCAGCCCGATCGGCGTTTCGGCTTTCACCGCGGCGCGCAGCATGTCGCCGGTGGAGAGTTGCACTATGCCGTGCTTCTCGACAAGCCGCTGTGCCTGAGTGCCCTTCCCCGCCCCCGGCGGTCCGAGCAGGATCAGTCTCATCTTCGTCGCCCCCGCAACTTCGATTTCTTGATCAGGCCTTCATACTGATGCGCGAGCAGATGTCCCTGCACCTGCGCAACCGTATCCATGGTCACGCTGACCACGATCAGGAGCGACGTGCCGCCGAAATAGAAAGGCACCGCGGCGTAGGAGATCAGGATTTCCGGAATGATACAGACGATCGAAAGATAGATCGCACCGATCACCGTAATGCGCGTGAGCACGTAGTCGATATACTCCGCCGTGCGCTCGCCCGGCCGGATACCGGGAATGAAGCCGCCATGCTTCTTCAGGTTATCGGCGGTCTCGGTCGGGTTGAAGACGATTGCCGTATAAAAGAACGCGAAGAACACGATCAGCGACACGTAAAGAACCAGAAACAGCGGCCGACCGTGGCTCAGTTGCGTGGTGATTTCCGTGAGCCAGCCCGGACCCTGGCCGGCATTGAAATTCGCGATCGTGGTCGGTAGCAGCAGCAGCGACGACGCGAAGATCGGCGGAATCACGCCCGAGGTGTTGAGCTTGAGCGGCAGATGCGAGGTCTGCCCCTCGAACATCCGGTTGCCGACTTGCCGCTTCGGATACTGGATCAGCAGCCGACGCTGTGCCCGCTCCATGAAGACGATGAAGGCAGTCACAACGACCGCCATGATGATGACGATCAGGATCAAACCGGTGGACAGCGCACCCTGGCGGCCGAGTTCGAGCGTGCCGGCAATGGCCGACGGCAATTCGGCGACGATGCCGGCCATGATGATGAGCGAGATACCGTTGCCGATGCCGCGCGAGGTGATCTGCTCGCCGAGCCACATCAGGAACATGGTGCCGCCGGTCAGCGTGATGACCGTCGAGATGCGGAAGAACCAGCCCGGATCGCTGATGACGTTGCCCGCGCCCTCAAGTCCGATGGCGATGCCATAGGCCTGCACGGCGGCAAGAAGCACGGTCAGGTAGCGCGTATACTGGTTGATGGTTTTGCGGCCGGCCTCGCCCTCTTTTTTCAGGGCTTCGAGCGTCGGCGACACCGTCGTCATCAGCTGAATGATGATCGAGGCCGAGATGTACGGCATGATGTTCAGCGCGAAGATCGCCATGCGCTGAATGCCGCCACCCGCGAACATATTGAACATTCCCAGGATGCCACCGGCCTGGGTGCGGAAGATCTGGTCCCATGCGGTGGGATCGATGCCGGGAAGCGGAATATAGGTTCCGAGGCGGTAGACAAGCAGCGCGCCGAGCGTGAACCAGATTCGCTTTTTCAGCTCCTCGGCCTTGCCAAGCGCGGAGAAGTTGATGTTGGCCGCAAGTTGTTCCGCTGCTGAGACCATGCTCGCTCCTGACCCGCGTTAGCCCCGATGGCGCCCCGGCGCCGTCATATAGGGATCACGCGGGCTTTTTGCCCGCAGGCTTGGCCGGCTTTTCAGCTTTGGGGGCCTTGGCAGCCGTGTCGTCGGCCTTCTTCTTCGACGCCGCTGCCGGCGCTGCCTCGACGATTTTCGGCTTGTCGAGACCGGCCGCGAAGCGCGCATTCTTTCCGCGCGGCTCCGAGGACTCCTCCTTCGCGGGCGCGAGGATCTTCACCGACCCTCCGGCCTTCTCGACCGCGGCGATCGCGGACTTGGACGCCCTCCACACCGTGAAGTCGACCTTGGTCTTGAGTTCGCCGCCACCGAGCAGCTTCACGCCGGCGCGCGCGCGGCTGAGGATACCGGCATTGACCAGAGTATCCACATCGACCGGATTCTTGGCGTCGAGCGCGCCGGATTCGATCGCGGCCTGGACGCGGCCGAGATTGATCTCGTTCAGGTCGAGCTGGAATGCGGTGTTCTTGAAGCCGCGCTTCGGCAGCCGCCGATGCAGCGGCATCTGGCCGCCTTCGAAACCCTTGATGCGGACGCCGGAGCGCGCGGTCTGGCCCTTGCCGCCGCGACCGCCGGTCTTGCCCTTGCCTGAACCGATACCGCGCCCAACGCGGGTGCGCTGTTGTGACGAGCCGGGCCGGCCGGCCAGCTGATTGAGCTTCATCGCTTACTTTCCTTCCTCGACCACGCGGACGAGATGCGCCACCTTCGCGATCATGCCGCGGGTGGACGGAGTGTCCGGCACGTCCTTGGTGCGGCCGATCTTGTTCAGCCCAAGCCCGATCAGCGTCGCACGCTGACTGGCCTCGCGGCGGATCGGGCTGCCGGTCTGCTGGACCTTGATTGTCTTGTTCGCTGCCATAACGCGTTGCCTTCCGGATCGCTACGCCGATTACTCGGCCGTCGCCTCGATACCCTCTTCGCGGCGCCGGGCCTGCAGGGTCGAGACCTTCATCGAGCGACGCGCCGCAACCGAGCGCGGCGAATCCTGGTGCTTCAGGGCGTCGAAGGTTGCCCGCACCATGTTGTAGGGATTGGACGAACCCAGCGACTTCGCCACCACGTCCTGCATGCCGAGCGATTCGAACACCGCGCGCATCGGGCCGCCGGCGATGATGCCTGTACCGGCCGGAGCCGCGCGCAGCTGAACCTTGCCGGCGCCGTGACGGCCATACACGTCATGATGCAGCGTGCGGCCTTCGCGCAGCGGAACGCGGGTCAGGTTGCGCTTGGCGGCGTCGGTCGCCTTGCGGATGGCTTCCGGCACTTCGCGCGCCTTGCCGTGTCCGAAACCGACCCGGCCCTTCTGGTCGCCCACGACGACCAGCGCGGCAAAGCCGAAGCGCCGACCGCCCTTCACCACCTTGGCGACGCGATTGATGTGAACGAGCTTGTCGATGAATTCCGACTCTTCTCGTTCGCCGCGCTCGCGCCTGGGTTCTCGTGCCATATCGTTCGTCCTTCGGGTGCTTTGTGCCCGGTTAGAAGCTCAATCCGCCTTCGCGCGCAGCGTCGGCGAGCGCCTTGATGCGCCCGTGATACATGTAGCCGCCGCGGTCGAAGACCACGTTCTTCACGCCCTTCTCGGACGCGCGCTCGGCGACCAGCTTGCCGACAACCTTCGCCGCCTCGACGTCCGCGCCGGTCTTGCCGGCCTCGCGCTGCGACTTCTCAAGCGAAGACGCGGATGCGAGCGTGACGCCCTTGGTGTCGTCGATCACCTGAGCATAGATGTGTTTCGACGAGCGATGGACCGTCAGCCGCATGCGGCCGTTCGCCGCTGCCTTGACGGCCCTGCGCACGCGCGACTTGCGACGCTCTGTAGGGGACTTGTGTGCCATGTGAAGTGACCTTGATCGTTACTTCTTCTTGCCTTCCTTGCGGAAGATGAATTCGCCAGCGTATCTCACGCCCTTGCCCTTGTATGGCTCCGGCGGCCGGTAAGAGCGGATTTCAGCCGCGACCTGCCCGACCTTCTTCTTGTCGATGCCCGTCACCACGATCTCGGTCGGCTTCGGGGTCGCGACCGCGATGCCCTCCGGGATCGGATACAGCACATCGTGGCTGTAACCGAGGGCAAGCTGAAGGTTCTTGCCCTGCACCGCCGCACGATAGCCGACGCCGGTGATCTCGAGCCTGCGCTCGAAGCCCTGGGTGACGCCGGTCATGATGTTGTTCAGGTTCGCGCGGGTGGTGCCCCACAGCGCGCGCGCCGCCTTCGATTCGTCCTTGGGATCGACCTTGATCTCGCCCTTGTCCATCTGGACCGCGACCCGATCGTCGAAAACAAGCGAAAGAGCGCCTTTCGGCCCCTTCACGTTGATGGTCGAGCCGGACACGTTGGCGGTGACGCCAGACGGAACGGAGACCGGTTTCTTGCCGACGCGGGACATCAGAACACCGTACAGAGCAGTTCGCCGCCGACATTGGCGTCGCGCGCGGAATGGTCCGCCATGACACCCTTCGGGGTCGAAAGGATCGAAATACCAAGGCCGTTATTGACCCGCGGCAGGTTCTTGACCGCCACATAGACGCGGCGGCCAGGCTTGGAGACGCGGGAAATCTCGCGGATCACCGGCGTGCCGTCGAAATACTTGAGCTCGATCTCGAGCTCGTTGCGTCCATCGGAGTGTTCGACGGTCGAATAGCCGCGAATATAGCCCTCCGACTTCAACACTTCGAGCACGCGCTCGCGCAGCCGCGATCCGGGCGCCGACACCTTTTGCTTGTGGCGTTCCTGCGCGTTGCGGATGCGGGTGATGAGATCGCCGATTGGATCGTTCATCGCTATCTCCTTCTCACCAGCTCGACTTCACGAGCCCGGGAATCAGGCCCTTGTTGCCGAGCTCGCGCAGCGCGATACGCGACAGCTTGTGCTTGCGGTAATAAGCACGCGGACGTCCCGTGACCTCGCAGCGATTGCGCACGCGCGTGGGCGCGGAATTGCGCGGCAGTTCCGCAAGCTTCAGCGAAGCCTGGAAACGCTCCTCGAGCGGCTTGGTCTTGTCGTTGACGATCGCCTTCAGCCGGGTGCGCCGGCCGCCAAACGACTTCGCCATCCGGCGGCGCCGCTTGTTCTTCTCGATCGAACTCTTCTTCGCCATCAAAGTCTCCTGACTATCCGCGTCTGAGAGGG
>CAZXJZ010000277.1:0-3294 GCA_964641065.1 uncultured Hyphomicrobiales bacterium
GCACAGGGCAGGCGGACTGTGCGGCGGCTTGAGGGTTTGTGAGTGCGGCACTGGCGGTGGGCTCCCTCCCCCCTGGCGGGGGAGGGTTGGGGTGGGGGGCGATCGTTCGCTATGGTGGTTGTTGTTGACCCCCCTCCCGACCGGACTTCGTCCGGTCGACCTCCCCCGCAAGGGGGGGAGGTGAAGGGGAGTGTGCGGCTGCGCCTTATCTGCACTAATCTCCTACTCGCATGCTTCAGCCGCCCCGCCTTTATCTCATCCTCGACACCGTCGCGCGCGCGGGCTCGATCCGGAAAGCCGCCGACCGGCTGCGCATCGCGTCGACCGCACTCAACCGCTCCATCCTCAATGTCGAAAAAGAGCTCGGCACGCCGCTTTTCGAAAGGCTACCACGCGGGGTGCGCCTGACCGCAGCGGGCGAGGTGCTGATCGCGACCATCCGGCGGAGCCTCTCAGACCTTGCCTCCGCCTCCTCGCAGATCGAGCAATTGCGCGGCCTGGTGCGCGGCACCGTGCGGATCGCGTGTGCGGAATCTGCAGCCAACGACCTGATCCCGGAAACCATCGCGCGCTATCAGGAGCGCTATCCCGGCGTGCAGTTCCAGCTCCTCGTCGGCTCGACCGCGCCGCTGATCATGTCGCTGATGGCGGACGAGAATGACCTGCTGCTTGCGCACGATCCGCCAAGCTCGGACCAGTTGAATGTAATCGAGACCATCAAGCAGCCGCTTTGCGCCATGATGCGGCCCGGCCATCCGCTGGCGAAGCGAGCCTCGCTGCGGCTCGCCGAATGCCAGCCGTATCCGGTCGCGCTGGGCGTCGAGACCTTCGGCAGCCGCCGGCTGATCGACGCGCTGCTGACGAAGTCGCGGTTGACGCTGCGCGTCGCCATGGAGGCGAGTGCGGTTCAGCCGCAAAAGATGTTCGCCCGCGACACCGATGCGATCTGCTTCCAGTACCAGATCGGTACCGTGCGCGAGGGGCGCGATGGAGACCTGGTCTCGATCCCGCTCAGCGACCCCGATCTGACCAAGGGCCGGCTGGTGCTGGCGTCGCGGGCCGGCCGCATCCTGCCGATCCCGGCCGCGAGCTTCGTCGAGACCCTGAAACAGACGCTGGCGCGCTTGTCCGAGGGTGGCAGCGCCGCCCAGCCCGCTCGGCGAGTGAGAGCAAAATGATCTCGCTCTGAGATAAACATAGTCCTATGCGCTTTCGGTGCGCTGCAGCAAGCTTGCGGTATGCGCGCCAACGTCTTCCGCCTGTCGATGCAGCATCCTGGCGATCTCTCTGAACTGGAGGGGCTGATCACGCAGGGCGCGCTCCGCGCCAACGAGATCGTTGCGGTGATCGGCAAGACCGAGGGCAATGGCGGGGTCAACGATTTCACCCGCGGCTATTTCACCCAGAGTCTGATGGCGCTGCTGAGCCGCCACCTGAACGAACCGTCGGACTCGCTGATCCGTCGTATCCCCTGCATTCTGTCCGGCGGCACCGAGGGCGTTCTCAGTCCGCATTATGTGGTGCTGTGCCGCGGCGGTGCGCCGCTTACCGAACCGGCTGCGGCATCGTCCTTCGCGATCGGCACCGCGATGAGCGCGCCGGTGCCGGCCGAAGACATCGGCCGGGCGGCCCATGCGGGGAATGTCGCGGAGGCCGTCCGCAAGGCGATGGCGGAAGCGCATATCGCGCGGCCCGATGACGTGCATTTCGTCCAGGTGAAATGCCCCTGCGTAACCTCGGCGCGGGCCGAAGCTGCGCGTGCCGCCGGCAAGACCGTGGCGAGCGCCGATCCAAACCGTTCGATGGCGCTCGCGCGGGCGGCCGGCGCCTTTGGTGTTGCACTCGCGCTTGGCGAGATCGACGCGTCGGCCGTGACCGAGACGGCGTTGCTGCAGAATTTCGCCGTGCAATCCGATCGCGCCAGCATTTCGTCGGGAGTCGAAGTCGAGGCCAATGAAGTGATCGTTCTCGGAAATTCACCGCTCTGGTCGGGCGATCTTCGCATCGCCCACCGGCCGATGAGCGACGCGCTCGATATCGGCGCGGTGGTGCAGGTGCTGGGTGATCTGGAGATCGCCGCAACCCCGCAGATCGCGCCACAGGATCGCAACCGCGTGCAGGCGGTGTTCGTGAAATGCGAACCGGATCGCCGCGGGCAGATCCGCGGGCAGCGCCACACCATGCTCGACGACACCGATATCAATGCGCAGCGACATATCCGCGGCGCGGTCGGCGGCCTGGTGGCCGGCGTATTAGGCGACACGCGCATCTTCGTGTCGGGCGGCGCCGAGCATCAGGGCCCCGATGGTGGCGGGCTGATTGCCGCGATCGCAGAACGCGCATCGTCGCGCGCTGGAGACATCGTATGCGCATCGTGATCGTCGGCGCCGGCGTCGCCGGCTGTATCGTTGCGAAGACATTGTCGCGTCTGCCTGGCGTCGAGGTGATCTGCCTCGAACGCGTGTCGGCGGACGACCAGTCCGATTCCGGAACCGGGTTGAATATCGGCCCCAACTCGGTGCGCGCGCTTCAATGGCACGACCCGGATCTACTGGCGAAGATGGACGTCACCAGTTTCACATGGGATAGCTGGCGCACCTCGCTGACTGACGGAACGGTCCTGTTCCATCTGCCGCTGTCGCAAGTCGCGGATAACCCGGGACGGCGCATCCGCTGGTCCGAACTCTATCGCGTGCTGCGCGAATCGGCCCGCCCGGTGGTCGCCTATGACTGCATCATCACGCGCGTTGCGCGCAGCGCGGCCAATTTTGAAAAAACCGAAATCGAATGGACGCAATACGGCGAGAGCAAGCGCCTCGATGACATCGATCTGCTGATCGCCGCCGACGGTCGTTACTCCGACATCCGCCGGGCCATATCCGGCGAGCCCGCAATCAGCCATGTCGGGATCGCAATTTCGCGCGTGCTCGTGCCGGACACCAGCGGCGGCCTGATCGACGATTACGAGCAATGGTTCAACGGGTCGAACCGGCTTCTCGCATTCCGGGTTCCGCCGTCGCATATCTACATCGCCGGCGCCTTTCCGATCGCGCCTGAAAAGCCGATCCCCGACGCGATGAAAGAGGCGCCGGCGCTGCGCGCGATGTTCACGCCGCCGGACGGCAAGCTGTCCGACCAGGCGGTGTGGCTGATCGATACGATCTGTGCGCAGGCCGCGAACAATCACTGGGCGCGGATGCAGGAGCATGATGTGCTCTATGCCGATCCGGTCAGCAACGTGCTGTATCTCGGCGATGCCGCTCACGGCATGGTGCCGACGCTCGGGCAGGGCGC
>CAZXJZ010000277.1:3394-5885 GCA_964641065.1 uncultured Hyphomicrobiales bacterium
TGCTGTATCTCGGCGATGCCGCTCACGGCATGGTGCCGACGCTCGGGCAGGGCGCGAGCCAGGCGATCGAGGACGCCTGCGTCGCCGCCGATCACATCGCCAAAGCCTATGCCGCAGGCAGCCGGTCGCCGCGCGACTGGCTGACGGCCATCGCGCAGGCGCGCTCAGAGCGCGTCCGTTTCGTCATGGATTTCTCCCTTGCCGCCTCCGACACGATGTTCGAGGGCGCGGATCCGGTGGCAGGATCCTTGCATAAAACGAAGCCAGAATTTCTGGCCAAGCTGAGCCGCCTCTATCGCGGCGGCTCAGGACCGCAGCCGGAAACGACGTCTCACCCACTCAAGGGAGTTGCCTGACATGACGCATAAACGCCTTCTTTCATGGGTCGCAGCGGGCGCGGTCGCGCTGGCCGCATCGATGTCGGCCGCCGCCGCGCAGGACAAGGTCAAGGTCGGGGTGTTTCCGATTTCGTCGTCGCTGCCGTATTTCGTCGCGATCGAGAAGGGCTACTTCAAGGAGAACAACATCGAGCCCGAGACCATTCGTCTCATGGGCGGCCCGCCGAATGTGGCGGCGTTGATGACCAACCAGATCGACGTCTCGGCGGTGCTGGTGACCCTGGAAGGGCTGAACGCCAACGCCAAGAAGCCGGGTGTCGCGATGTATATCGCGATGCATAGCCAGACGCCCGAATACAAGATGGAGCAGTTCGTGGTGCGCACCGCGCTGCTCGACAAAGTGAAGTCGCTGAAGGACCTCAAGGGCCTGAAGCTGATGTCGGCGCCCGGGCCGGCCAACCTCAATACCGCGAAGGGTGTGCTCGCCAAGGTCGGCCTGAAGGACGGCGACTATTCGATCGACCAGCTCGACATGGGCCAGCATGTCAACGCCATGAAGGCCGGCACCTTCGACGGTGGCTACACGCTCGAGCCCGGCGCCACCATCATGGAGAAGATGGGGATCGCCAAGACGCTCGAGGCCGGCGTGATCTCCAAATATATCCTCGGTGACGAGAAAGCCGATGCCTACGCCGCCGGCTGCGCCTTCACGACGGAGTTCATGACCAAGCGGCCCGATGTTGCGAAGCGCTTCGCCGATGCATGGGCGAAGGCCGTCGACTTCATCCAGAAGAATCCGCAAGAGGCGCGCAAGTATCTCGCCAAGAACACCATGACGCCGGACGACCTCGTCGATAGCGTTCCGATGCTCGGCTACCGGATGGTGAAGGACTTCTCGCCGGCGCAACTCGGGTATCTGCAGAAATTCGCAGACTTCGGGACCGAGATCGGCGTGGTTCCCGAGAAGGTCGACGTGACGAAGTTCATCGTCAAGTCCTTCTGATCCGGAGTAGTGCGAAAATGGCCATGGCCGCGACACAGCCCGTTGTCCGTCCGCTCGCGGACGGCGTGCCGTCGTCGCCGGCCGTGGGCGCATTCGGCAAACGCCCGCATGTCACCATCCGCGGCCTGAGCAAGCGCTTCGACAAGGCGGTGATCTACGACGATTTCGATCTCGACATCCCGCGCGGCGAACTGATCTCGATATTCGGGCCGAACGGCTGCGGCAAAAGCACGCTGATCAACATGATCGCCGGTCTGATTCCGGTCGACAAGGGACAGATCCTGTTCGACGGCATGCTGCTGTCGGAGATCAAGTTTGGCTACGTGTTCCAGAACTATCGCGAGGCGCTGTTTCCGTGGCTGCGCGCCTTCGACAATATCTCCTATCCGCTCAAGATGATGAAGGTGCCGAAGGCGGAACGGAAGCGCCGCACCGAAAAGCTCGTTGCCCATCTCGGCGTCAAGCTCGACCTCAACAAATATCCCTACCAGATGTCCGGCGGTCAGCAGCAACTCGTCTCGATCATGCGTGCGCTGATCGTGGAGCCGGAAATCCTGTTCCTCGATGAGCCTTTCTCCGCGCTGGACTACGAGATGACCCTGTTCATGCGCGAGCAATTGCAGCGCCTGTTCATGGAAACCAAGACCACGACCGTGCTGGTCTCGCACGACCTGGAAGAGGCGGTCTATCTCGCCGATCGGGTGCTTCTCCTCTCGCGCTATCCGGCGCGTGTTGCTGATTTCGTCGCCTATGACGGCGCCCGCCCACGCACCGACGCGACCTTGTCCGAGCCCGACTTCGTGCGCATCAAGGCGCATTGTCTCGAGGTGTTCCAGCGCGAAGTGAGACGCGGATGACCATGACCCTGCGCAGGCTCGATCCGCTGCTGCCGCTGGTCGGCGTCGCCGTGCTGGTCGCGATCTGGTGGATCGCGACTGCCGCGAAATGGGTCGATCCGGTTCTGTTGCCGTCGCCGGCGACTACTTTCGAGGCCTTCTGGAAAGGCATGGACGGCGGCCGGCTCGGCTTCGACTTCATGAAGACGGTGTACCGCACCGTGATGGCGACGCTGATCGCCGCGATGATCGCGATCCCGCTCGGCATCATCCTCGGCTCGTCCGAGCGGCTCTACCGGTCGCTGGAATTCGTG
>CAZXJZ010000278.1:0-5871 GCA_964641065.1 uncultured Hyphomicrobiales bacterium
TGGCTGAAGCTCTGGCGGACCACGCCCGTTTCGGTGCGCGGCTTCAGCGTCAGCGTCTTGCCGCCGCCAACCTTCTTTTCGCCAGGTGTCTTCGTGTCGCTCATTCGTATTCCGTTCCCGAATTCGTTATTTTGGGTTCCTTGACCAACGCGCGCTTTGGCCCCGGCATTTCCATTTCGCCGGTGCGAAAGCGCATCATGCGCTGACAACGCGTGAGGAAGCCCTGGCTTGCTGGGCCGGCAAGCAGGGCAGCATGTATCACATTTGACCGCCCTAATGCCAAATCCAATTGCGCGCCTGAAAACGCGCGGATGACCGGTATTTCGGGCGCTCCGTGCTCTTCGTTGCGGCGCAGGAGCGCTTTCAGCTTGCGCAGGCCGTCCTCGGACCCGTCCGACGCATGCAGGAGCGCCGCCGGATTGTCCCGGGTCAGCGCGGCCTCGACCTTGGAGAAGCCGGTGACCACGTCGCGGGCCTTGCCGGCGATCGACAGGGAATCGAGCGCGGCGCGCTCCAGCAGGTGGTCGGTAACAGCGCCGAGATCGGCGCCGCCGCGAAGCTCCCGCTTGAAGCCCTTGGCGAACAGCTTGCGGCGCCCCGCAAGATCCACCGCGGCCCGGGTTGCCGTGACCCACAGGCCCCGGCCCGGGAGATTTCGCTTCACGTCCGGCACCACCTCTCCGGTGGGGTCGACCACGAAGCGGATCAGATCCTCGACCGGCTTGACCGCGCGCTCGACCACGCAAAGACGCTCCGCCGCAACCCCCTTGTGGGGGCCGCTGTCGAGCGCCGTATCGTCGTCGAGTGCTGCGAGCATGTCCGGTGTGTCACCTCACGCGCCCGCGGCTTCGGGCTCGGCCGCTTCGTCGGCGGCCTCTTCCTTGGCCAGATCCGCCTCGGTGACCCAGCCGGCCTTCAGGCGGGCCTGCATGATGATCGACTCGTTTTCGTCGCGGGTCGTTTCGAAGCCATCGAGAATGCCGGGCTCGCGCTTGGTTTCGCCGTCCTTGCGCTCGGTCCATCCGGACAGGTCGTCGGTGGCGCAGCCGGCGAGGTCCTCGACGGTCTTGATGCCGTTCTCGCCGAAGGCCACCAGCATCTGGGTGGTGACGCCAGGCACATCCTTCAGGGCATCCTCAACGCCGAGCTCCTTGCGCTTCTCGTCGTATTCGCTCTCGATCCGATTGAGATAGTCCTTGGCGCGGCTCTGCAATTCCTCGGCGGTTTCCTCGTCGAAGCCTTCGATGCCGGCAATTTCGCGCACATCGACCAGCGCCAGTTCCTCGACGGTGGTGAAGCCTTCCGACGCGAGCAACTGACCCACCACCTCGTCGACATCGAGCGCCTCGATGAAGATCTTGGTGCGGTTCTGGAACTCGGCCTGACGGCGCTCGGATTCTTCCTGCTCGGTCAGGATGTCGATATCCCAGCCGGTCAGCTGCGAGGCGAGACGCACGTTCTGGCCGCGGCGTCCGATCGCAAGCGACAATTGCGCATCCGGGACCACCACTTCGATGCGCTCCTTGTCTTCGTCGAGCACAACCTTGGCGACTTCGGCGGGAGCGAGCGCATTCACCACGAAGGTCGCGATGTCCTGCGACCACGGAATGATGTCGATCTTCTCGCCCTGCAATTCGTTCACGACGGCCTGCACGCGCGAGCCGCGCATGCCGACGCAGGCGCCGACCGGATCGACCGAAGAATCGCGCGAAATCACAGCGATCTTGGCGCGCGAGCCGGGATCGCGGGCCACCGCTTTGACCTCGACGATGCCGTCATAGATTTCCGGGACTTCCTGCGCGAACAGCTTGGCCATGAATTGCGGATGCGTGCGCGACAGGAAGATCTGCGGGCCACGCGGCTCACGCCGCACGTCGTAGATATAGGCGCGTACGCGGTCGCCGTTGCGGAACACCTCGCGCGGCAGCATCTCGTCGCGCCGCACGATCGCTTCGCCGCGACCGAGGTCGACGACCACGTTGCCGTATTCGACGCGCTTGACCACGCCGTTGACGATGTCGCCGATGCGATCCTTGTATTCCTGATATTGCCGGTCGCGCTCGGCCTCGCGCACCTTCTGCACGATCACCTGCTTGGCGCTCTGTGCGGCGATGCGGCCATATTCCAGCGGCGGCAGCGCGTCGGCGATGGTATCGCCGACCTGTGCCGAGGGGTTCAGACGGCGCGCGTCCTCGACGCTGATCTGGTTCGACGGGTTCTCGACCTGGTCGACCACCAGCATGTGACGCGACAGGCGAAGCTCGCCCTTTTTCTGGTCGATCTCGGCGCGGACCTCGGTCTCGCTGCCGTAGCGCGAGCGCGCGGCCCGGGCGATCGCATCCTCCATCGCCGCGATCACAATGCCGCGGTCGATCGATTTCTCGCGTGCCACCGCATCGGCGATCTGCAGCAATTCGAGTTTGTTGGCGCTAACCGCGGCCATGATCACTCTCCTTCGTCATAACCACCGGACCGTGCCTGTTTGGCGCGGTCCAATTGAGCCTGCTTCGGACGGGGAATCGTCCGGTCCGGTTTCTGCGTCGACCGATCGGATGCGGCCTTTGCCTTCGCTTTGGGCTTCGGCGCGTAGTCGCGCTTGGGTGTGGCTTCCGGCTCGGCCTCGCCGCGCGCTTCGCGCTCTGCAGCCTTGCCCTTGCGCAGCGCTTCCGCGATCAGCTCGTCGGTGAGGACGAGCTTGGCTTCGGCCATGTCCTCGATCGGCAGCAGAAACTCGGTCTTGTCGGCGGTCTTGGCGGCCTTGGCATCCTCGAGCCGGATGCGGGCGGCGTCGCCCTCAACACCGAGCAGGATGCCGCGAAAGCGCTTACGGCCGTCGGCCGGGACGTTCATCTCGATCTTTGCGAGATACCCCGCATGCTTTTCGAAATCGGAGCGCCGCACTAGCGGGCGGTCGATCCCCGGCGAGGAAATTTCCAGCCGGTAGGCGCGATCGACCGGGTCGGCGACATCGAGGACCGGCGACAGCGCGTAAGAAATCTCTTCGCAATCCTCGATGGTCAGGCTGCCATCCGGACGTTCCGCCATGACCTGGACCGTACAGCCCTCGGCCGCCAGGATCCGCACGCGGACCAGGCGATAACCCATGCCTTCGATCACCGGCTCCGCGATCGCGGCGACGCGCGCAGCAAGGCCGGGCTCCGCGATCAGGCGCGGTTCGGCTTCGATCTTGGCATCGGGCAACAGGCTCATGGACGCTGTTTCTAAATCCGCGAAATTCACTTTTGCCCGGGAGTTCCCCGGAGACGCGCCATGCGCGGCTTCCGGCCGTTCAGGTAATAAAAAAGAGCGGGTCCCGGGCGGGGCCCACTCTCAAAAACCGACCCAATCGGATCGTTATGAGGTGTCTTAAGACAGCGGCAATATAGCCGTTTTCCGTCTTTTCGCAAGGGAGAAAGCCGCGGAACCGGCTAACCCTTCGTTCAGACTCAGCCGGTAAATTTTTATCGCTCCCTCTGGATTCGGGGATTTTACCCATTCGATGGCTCCTGGCTCCTCGCTGATTCCCGAACTGGAAAGCGTCGTACGACACGGTTCGGACGAGCGGCGGACGGACGCGTTGCGGCGGATCACCGCGCTGTTTTTGCACGGCTCCAACAGGTTTTCCGAAGATCACGTCCGTCTGTTCGACGATGTCTTCGTGATGCTGATCAACGAGATCGAGAGCAAGGCCCGCTCCGAATTGTCGCGTCAACTCGCTCCGGTCGCCAATGCGCCGCTCGCGGTGGTGCGGCGGCTGGCGAAGGACGAGGACATCATGGTGGCTGGCCCGATGCTGGCGCAGTCACCACGGCTCGGCACCGCTGATCTGGTGGAAATCGCCAATTCGATGAGCCCCGAACATCTCTATGCGATTTCGAGCCGGGCCGAGATCGATGAGCCGGTGACCGACATTCTGGTTCGGCGGGGCGACTTTACCGTGAAGCGCAAGCTCGCCAATAATGCCGGCGCGAAGATTTCGGAAACCGGCTTTGCCACGCTCGTGCGGAGCGCCGACCAGGACGGTGTGCTCGCCGAGGCGGTCGCGCTCCGGGGCGATGTGCCCGACCACATGTTTCGCGAATTGCTGTCGCGTGCGACCGATGTGGTGCAGCGCCGGCTCCTGTCGAAGGCCCGTCCGGAGACGCAGGCTGAGATCCGCCGGGTGCTGGCCAGGGTATCCGGCGAGGTATTCGCGCCAAAGCCGGTGCGCGACTTTTCCGAAGCCCAGACGCGGATGCGCGCGCTTGCCGAAGCCGGACAGCTTGGCGAGGCCGAGCTCATGGAATTTGCGAGCAAGCAGTCCTACGACGACGCCGTCGCCGCGCTGGCGCAGCTCACCGGGGTGCCGATCGACGTGGTCGACCGGTTGATGAACGGAGAGCGCCCCGACCCGATCCTGATCCTGTGCAAGTCGGCCGGATATTCGTGGCCAACCGCGCGCGAAATTCTGCTGGCGCGCCTCGGCAGTCGCGGCAAGAGCGCGCCGTCCATCGATGCGGCCAGCGCCAATTTCGACCGCCTGTCGACATCGACCGCGAAGCGGGTGGTGCGGTTCTGGCAGGTCACGCCGGACAGTCTGCAGAGCGCGGTCTGAGCGTCGATCCGCGAAAGCGTCATTTCCTCTGGAACGTTAGATAGCAGGGCGTGCGGCCCTCGCGCTTCGCCTTGTTCTCGTAGCGCGTGCTCTGGAATTCCGGCCACGGTTTGCGCCAGTCATCGGCGCGCTCGGCGGTCCATGCGAAGTCAGGCGCGCGCAGCATCCGGATCAGCGTCCAGGCGGCGTAATCCTCGATATCGCTCGCGAAGCGGAATTCGCCGCCCGGCCGCAGCACGCGTGCAATCTCGGCGATGGTGCGCTCCTGTACGAAGCGCCGCTTCCAGTGCCGGCGCTTTGGCCAGGGGTCCGGGTAAAGCAGATAGACCTTGGCGAGCGAGGCATCCGGCAGCCAGGCGAGCAGGTCGACGGCGTCGCCGTGATGCAGGCGGATATTGGTGAGGCCGCGCGCATCCATGGCCGCGAGCGCTTTCGCCATGCCATTGATGAAGGGCTCGACCCCGATGAAGCCGCAATCCGGATTGGCCGCGGCTTGCGCGATCAGATGCTCGGCGCCGCCGAAGCCGATCTCGAGGCGGACCTCGCGGGGCTGGTCCGGGAACAATGCGGCGAGCGACGCCGGCGCCGAAGAATGCAGATCAACGCAGACGGTCGGCAGCAATGTGTCGAACAAACGCGTCTGTCCGGTCCTCAGGGGCCGGCCCTTGCGGCGTCCGAAGAAGGCGCCGGGATGGTCGGGGCCGGGGGGTGCTGAGGTGTCGGAATGCATAACGGCCGCATCCATGATGCGGCCGTTCGCAAAAGACAAGTCTGCCGAATGGCTTACCGGGCCGCCTTGCGGATCTGATCGGCCAGATCGGTCTTCTCCCAGGAGAAGCCGCCGTCCTTGTCCGGCGCGCGGCCGAAATGGCCATAGGCCGCGGTGCGCCGGTAGATCGGCCGGTTCAGCTTGAGGGTGCGGCGGATATTGGTCGGGCGAAGCGGGAACAGCTCGGCGAGAATCTTCTCCAGCTTGCCGTCATCGACCTTGCCGGTGCCGTGAGTGTCGACCAGAAGCGACATTGGATCGGCGACGCCGATCGCGTAGGCAACCTGGATGGTGCACTTGTCAGCGAGGCCCGCGGCCACGACGTTCTTCGCCAGATAGCGCGCCGCATAGGCGGCCGAGCGGTCCACCTTGGTCGGGTCCTTGCCCGAGAACGCGCCGCCGCCATGCGGGGCGTAGCCGCCGTAGGTGTCGACGATGATCTTGCGGCCCGTCAGGCCGCAGTCGCCGTCGGGACCACCGACCACGAAGTTGCCGGTCGGGTTGACGA
>CAZXJZ010000279.1:0-5842 GCA_964641065.1 uncultured Hyphomicrobiales bacterium
GTACTGTCGTAAACGGCTCTGGCTTCATCGCGAGGCCGCCGGCTCAAAAACAACCAGCCAGTTCCGGTCTGCACGAGTATCCGCTTCGTACCTGGAGCGACATAAAGCTGGATGCCTTCGGTCGAACGGAGCGTCTCCAGATACTCCAGATAAATGCCGTTCGGGGTCGCCAGCAAAACAAGCTCGTTCGTCAACCGTTGCAGGTTCCGTAATGCGTTGAACACGATGCCTTGCTCGAAATCCTGAGCCTGTATCCAGCTGGCCAGTCGAGACACCCGTGCTGTCGGAAAATAACGCCGTTCCTTGTCAAAGTTCAAATACCCTTGCGCATTCATACACTTTAGCAAAGCTGCTGTGCTGGATGTCGGAAGGCTCAATGCCTGAGCGATTTCGGTGAGCCGAAGCGGAACTCTTGTGCGGTCGAACTGCTCAAGAATTTCAAATACCCGCATTGCGGATTTAACTTGCGGGCTGATCCCATGTTTGCGGTCTGCAGAAACGGCCATGTTTATTTTTCCATATCCATGGAAAATAAATTCTCCCATGTGGAAGACCTTCGCGCAACCGCGTTTCAACGCTATTGATGGCAAAAATCAGAAGAAAAGTTCGAGGAAACGATGCGCCGGTCGAGCATCGAGCAGCCGAGTCTTTCGGAACGGCAGCGCACGAGAGCCGGGCGCCTTTGACTCAGATGATGCCATGGAAGAGTTTCAGCGATTTCGCAGCGAGCTAATCACGATGCGCGATGTAACGTTGCGCGTGTTCAGCAAGGGCGAAGGGTTGCCGATCGTGTTTTTGCATGCGGGCCAGGGCCTTCATGGATGCGCGGAAGCGCTGGAGCGATTTTCCGAATTCGGCCGTGTTGTTATTCCCGCCCATCCAGGCTTCGCGGGGACGAGCTTGCCGCAATCGATTACTGGTGTGGACGATCTCGCATTTCTTTATCTCGATTTGCTCGAGCAGCTCGATCTCAAGGAGGTGATCGTGGTTGGAGTTTCATTCGGTGGATGGATTGCCGCTGAGATGGCCGTGATCAGATCGAGGTTGCTCTCCGGATTGGTGCTCGTCGACAGTCTGGGCATTAAAATTAGCGATCATGAAACGCGAGACATCGTGGACATGCACGCCATGTCCGAGGACGATCTTGCCGGCCTGCTTTATGCCGATCCGCAGAAATTTAGGCCGGACTACGCGACGATGTCCGACGAGGACGTTGTAAACGCAGCACGGGGGCGAGAGGTTTTCGCCTTTCTGGGATGGCGACCCTACATGTATGATCCGAAATTGCGCAACAGATTGCATCGTATTCAAGTGCCAACATTGGTGCTCTGGGGGCGCCAAGACCGGATCGTTTCGGCGGAGTACGGCCGGACCTTCAGCGACGGAATTCGAGCAAGTCAGTTCCACGTCATCGATCAGGCAGGGCATTTCCCGCATGTCGAACAGCCGGCGATTTTCGCCCAGCATGTCAAGCGGTTCGTCAAACAAGCTTTGTGCCAACGTAGAAGCTAGAGAACACGCATGCGCGTCTATCACTTTACGGAGCAACCATATCCCGACGCCTGGATCCCCGGAGCGGAATCGCTCCGCGTTTCACTGCCGAACGCCTTGTGCGATCCGCAAAAGGCCGCCGATCTGCTGAACCGGTATTTGGACGAGTGGGTTTTGGCGGACGAACTTGGCTTCGACATCATGGTGAACGAGCACCATGCAACAGCGACCTGCCTGTCGTCCTCCTGCAATATCGTTCTCGGAATTTTGGCTCGGATCACATCGCGTGCGCGGCTGCTCGCACTCGGCATTCCTCTGGCGAACCGCCCCGATCCGTTGCGCGTGGCGGAGGAAATGGCGCTTGTCGACGTCATTTCGCGCGGACGCCTGGAGATGGGTTTCGTGAAGGGCGTGCCCTATGAAATCGCGCCAGCCAATTCCAACCCAAGCCGCATGATGGACAGGCTTTGGGAGGCACATGACCTAATTCTAAAGGCGATGACTGAACGAAATGGACCGTTTAGTTGGGAGGGAGAATATTTCCAATACAGGTCGGTCAATATCTGGCCGCGGCCCTATCAACAGCCCCATCCGCCAGTGTGGATCACGTCGCTCAATCCAGCCAGCGCACCCGCAGTCGCTGAACATGGGCATGTCCTTGCGACATTTCTGACCGGCCTGGCTTCGAAGAAGCTTTTTGACGCTTATCGTCAGCAATTCACTTTGTCGCACGGCCGACCGGCCGGGTGCGATCATTTTGCCTATCTTGCCTTATGCGCGGTCGCGGCCAGTGAGAAGGAGGCCTTGAGCAGGGCTCAGGAGGTGTCGTCTTATCTGAGGACGACAGCAATTGCCTCGGAGCAATATGCCTATCCGCCCGGCTACATGGCGCCCCAAGCCATGATCCCGATCCTGCGGAAAACCAAGCGTGGCCACTACATGGTCACATGCCGATCTGGCAAGAACATTGATGCGACGAGCGCAGAGCCTCTTGATCTGATCGACGCTGGACTGCTGTTTGCTGGGACCCCCGACCAAGTCTATGAGCAGATTATTAGATTCTGCGGCGAAGTGGGCGGTATTGGACATCTGCTTCTCATGATGCAGGCGGGACATCTCAACCCTGATGCCACCACTGATAGTATGAAACTATTTTCGCGGGAAGTTCTGCCGCGATTGAAGGAATGGGCGGCATCCGCCCAGGTGGAAGCGGCATAAACCTCGATATTGAACTGTGCAAAGTTGCATTATAATTTTAAAGATTAAAGAGGCTATAGTATCTTGATTACTCACCGGATGTGGCGAGTTGTCCTGCTTACGGCTGACGCTTCCGGCAGGCTCTGAGCAGTTCGCTTTTTCCGTCACAGACTGCAGCGTTGGGTGCATTATTTCTGTGTCGCTCGGTATACGCATTTTAGATCATCCCCCAATCGAAACTTTGATGCGATTGGCATTTGTGCAATTCTGCCCTTAATACATACCAGCATGCATCTTCGCCGGGCTTGGAGCGATTGTTCATATTTCTAGCTGCTCTGAAAATCTGACTGCCTATTTTGGAGCTGTTCAAAAGGCCGGGAGCGAAGCTGCTCGAACTAATGTCGCGCGAGGTGACAGTATCGCGCTCTCGCGTCTTGCCACATGGGCGCGAACATGCTGTGCATGGCGTGTCATGGAAATCTGGTCGGAGGCGATGAAAGCGAAAACGCAATCGGTTTCAGAATCTGCCAAATCCGCTGGCAGTGTGAATTTCCCGTTCGAGATGAGCGTCGGCTATCAAATTCGTATGACTCACCGCGCATTGCAACGCTATTTGCAGACTAAGATCGAGCCATATGGTGTAACGCTCGGGATGTGGTACTTTTTGCGAGCGTTGTGGCAAGAAGACGGCCTGACACAGCGTGAGCTGTCACGACGAATTGGCACCATGGAGCCGACAACCTTGAGTGCCATTCAGGCAATGGAGCGTGTTGGCCTTGTAAAGCGAGTAAGGAACAAAGCTGACAAACGAAAGCTTCATATTCATCTCACCGGAAAGGGACGTGAACTAAAAAGCGATCTGCTGCCGCTCGCTATTGACGTGGTTGGCCAGGCGACGCGAAATATGTCGCCTAGGGAAACAACCGTACTTCTTCAAATGCTCGGCAAGATTCAGTCCAATCTGGAACTGGGAACGTAATGCCCATCGAGTTGATTTGCTTGTGATGCCGATCATAACGGCTCGAAAATGGCTTCATCGGTAAGATAGTGCGCCTCCATGAGCGGCCGAAATCGCTGCATTAGTGCGTGGTTGAGCTGCTCAGGCGCCCGCTGGTCGTGAGGAAGAAGTGGCCTGTAAATCGTCCCGTTAAGTTCCCTCTCGAAGCTCGCCTTGCTCCGGGCCACTAGGTCGTCATTCTGAAAGAAGTCGACGACGGACGCCGAAAGCGCCTTTGCGCCGGCGAGCCCGCCCTTATGCGCGATCGAGGTGGCTAATGGCGCTCCTGCAGTCCAATGATGGAACGGCAGGTGCGGAACGTTGCCAGGAAACCAGATCCGGCCCATTGGAACCTTCCATGAAACATCACCGCAATCGTTCGACGCAGCTATTTGCGCAGCGGGACCTTCAAGCTTGTCGGCGGTCAGGCGCAGGCCGATTTCAGGCACTGCCGCCTGCCTTTGCAGACTGCGCGCGAAGGCCTGCTCCTGCTCGGTCCAGGTCGGCATTCCGATTGCCTCGACGTTGCTCTGAATTACCTCAGCAATCGTATGGTTCAAACGCACCGGCCAGACTGCGGCGCGTACGTCCACATCCAGTTCGCAATCCGACATCAGCGCGGCGCCTTGTGCGATCTTTTGCGCGCGTTCAAACAAGATGCGCGCCCCGTCGGCAGTAGGGTCGCGGAAATACCACCAGCACGCCGCTTTGCACGGAACAACGTTTGGCTGTTCGCCACCATGAGTCACGACACGGTGAGCGGACATGGTTGGTTTCATATGCTCCCGATATTGTGCAAGGCCCATATCCATCAGCATGACCGCGTCGAGCGCGTCGCGTCCCTTCCAGGGCGAGACCGCGGCATGCGCCGCCTCGCCGTGGAATGTAAATTCGGCAGAAACCGCGGCGCTCTGGATGAGGCCATAGTCGGTGCCAAAGCGATCGAGCACATGGTCATGAAATGCGAGATCGACGTCGTCAAAAAACCCGTCGCGTACAAAATACGGCCGACTCAGCAATTGCTCCTCCGCCGACGCGCCGAAGATCTTCAGCGTTCCGCGAAGTTCGAACTTCTCCATCGCATAGCGAATGGCCAGCGCAGATGCGATCATGACCGCGGCATTGGTATTGTGACCTTCACAATGGCCCGGCGCACCCGGTACGATCTCGCTTCGTTCCGTCACTCCCGGCTTCTGGCTGTTCGACGGATTGGCATCGTATTCTGTATGGATCGCGATGACGGGCTGATCGCTTCCATAGGAAGCGACGAATGATGTCGCGAACCCGGAAATGCCGCGCTGAACGGAAAAGCCGTGACGCTCGAGGATCGCAGTCATCAGGGCGGCGGACCGTGTCTCCTGCATTCCGAGTTCACCGAAATAGAAGATCGAGTCGTTCAGCGTGATGAACGCACGATCGTTCTTATCGACGAAGTTTACAGCGACGATCTTTGCAGGATCTGAGAAGGGGCTCATGCCATGCCTAGTCTGTTCGGTGGCGTATGACGTCGATCCGCAACCTGCCTTGATAGGCGCTGTCGACGCCTTGACCTCAACCCAGCAAACACAAGCGAGCAAGATGGCGCTGCAGCGTATAGCCTTGGCGTTCGTGATGGCCTTGCAGACGCTTTTTGTGACGAAGCTGATCGTTTGGACATCGACTGTGCGGTTCGTCAGCCTGCCAAGAAAGCAGGCAACCTTAGGCTGATTACCGGGAATGTTGCCAAGATAGCCAGAAGCACGAGATCGGCGATGATAAACGGTGTAACGCCGCGATAGATCGTGCCGAGTGAAATCTGTGGCGCCAGGCCGTGCAGGAGAAAGACGATAACGCCGATTGGCGGGATGATCATGCCGAGTTCGATCACGACGATGACAAGAAGAAGTGGGTCTACAAGGTCGTACCCAATGACGACCTGATGGCGAAGGTCATCCTACAACATATCGCCGAAACCGGCGTCAAGAAACTCGGCTATATCGGCGTCTCGGACGGCTATGGCGAAGGTTATTACAAGGAACTGAGCCGTCTTGCACCGACCATGGGCATCGAGCTGACCACGCACGAGGTTTATGCCCGTAGCGATGCGAGCGTGACCGGCCAGGCGCTGAAGGTGATCGCGACCAAGCCTGATGCGGTGTTCATCGCGTCCGCCGGAAC
>CAZXJZ010000280.1:0-5821 GCA_964641065.1 uncultured Hyphomicrobiales bacterium
TCCGACCAGGTGAAGATAGCCGTGAACCGCCAGATGCGCGAGATGATCGGCGAAGCCCTTGTTTTCCGAAGCGGATTCGGCGGCGACCGTTTCGTAGGCGATGGCGATATCGCCGAGATGCGCGCTGACTGCGGCGGCCGGCGCCGCTGCCGCTGGGAACGACAGCACGTTGGTCGGCTTGTCGATCCCCCGCCACTGCGCGTTCATCACCCGGATCGCGGCGTCATCGGTCAACATGACGGCGACCGCGCCGGGCTTGCCTACGGCCTGTGCCGCGGCCTCGATCGCGCGGCGAACGGTCGCGTCCGCGGCGGCGAAGCCGGACCAAAGCTCGCAATCCACGACCAGATCGATATCGACCGGTGCGCTCGTCCGAAGCGATACGGCCGCGTTCGTCATTTCGACTCGCGCGGCTTCTGTGCCGGAGCCAGCCGGTCGTAGGCGGCGACGATCTTCGCCACCAGTTCATGACGGATCACGTCCTCGTTCTTGAAGCCGACATGGCCGATGCCCTCGACATCGGCGAGCAGTCGCGTCGCCTCCGCCAGACCGGAGACCTGACCGGGCGGCAGGTCGACCTGACTGGGATCGCCGGTGACGATCATGCGGCTGTTCTCACCCAGCCGCGTCAGAAACATCTTCATCTGCATCGACGTCGTATTCTGCGCCTCGTCGAGAATGATCACGGCGTTATGCAGCGTGCGCCCGCGCATGAAGGCGAGCGGAGCGATCTCGATCTCGTTTTCTTCCATCGCGCGTTCGACCACGCGGCGGTCCATCAGATCGAACAGCGCATCGTAGATCGGTCGCAGATACGGATCGACCTTCTCGCGCATGTCGCCGGGCAGAAAGCCGAGCCGCTCGCCGGCTTCCACCGCCGGCCGCGACAGGATGATGCGATCGACCTCCTTGCGCTCGAACAGCGAAACCGCATGCGCAACCGCGAGCCAGGTCTTGCCGGTACCGGCAGGGCCGGTACCGAACACCAGCGAATGACGCTTGAGCGCACGGATATAGGCGTCCTGCCCCGCGGTGCGGGCGCGCACCGTGCGCTTGCGCAGCGAGATATCGGCGAAGTTCGAACGCGCCGTCGCCGGATCGTTGTCGAACAGCGAGCCTTGCGCCACCGCCTGACGGATCGCGCCCTCGACATCGCCGGCGACGATCTCGCCGCCATTCTTCAGTTGCTCGTAAAGCGACTCGAGCACCCGGCGCGCCTGGTCGCAGGCTTCACGCGTTCCCTCGATGGTGACGTGGTTCCCACGCGAGTCAGCGACCACGTCGAGCTTGCGTTCGATCAGCGCCAGATTCTGCCCGTACTGACCGAACAGCGCTGAGGCGCGCTTGTTGTCATCGAAGGCGAGCATGGTCTGTATTGCGGGTTCGTCGCTCGGCTTTGGCACGACGGGAGCACCGGTACCTGGCTTGTAATTGCGCAACGGCGTCAAGCCTCCAAAGCTGCAAGGCCGGCGCGCTGAAGCGGGCGCGTGGCCGGATCCGCAGCGAGCGTTCCGAACAGACTGAAGCGGCCGGTATCGTGGATATGCACCGGCGCGATCGTGCCGATCAGCGCTTCCGGCGCGTTCACCTGCACCGGCTGCAGATAGGGCGATTTACCGGCAATCTGGCCGGGATGACGGCCCGCTTTTTCGAACAGCACGTCGAGCGTTTGGCCGACGCAAGCCTTGTTGAAGGCTGTTGTCTGCCGATCGATCAGGTGCTGCAATTCATGCAGCCGTTCGGTCATCACGGCCTCGGGCACCTGGCCCTCCATCTCGGCGGCGGGGGTGCCGGGGCGCGGCGAATACTTGAACGAGAATGCTCCCGAGAAGCCGACCTCCGCAATCAACGCCATGGTGTCGGCAAAATCGCGGTCGGTCTCGCCAGGAAAGCCGACGATGAAATCCGAGGTGAAGGCGAGTGCCGGCTGGGCGCCGCGCAGCCGTTCGATGACCCGCAGATAATCGTCGCGCGTGTGCTTTCGGTTCATCGCGTCGAGAATGCGGTCCGCGCCCGATTGCACCGGCAGATGCAGTTGCGGCATCAGTTCGGGAAGATCGCGGTGAACGGCGATTAGGCTGTCGTCGACGTCCCGCGGATGGCTTGTGGTGTATCGCAGCCGGTCGATGCCGGGGATTTGCGCGAGCCGATAGAACAACTGCGCCAGCGTGAACGTCTGACCGTCCGGCGCGTCGCCATGATAGGCGTTCACGTTCTGGCCGATCACGGTGATCTCGCGGATGCCGGCATCGGCAAGACGCTCCGCTTCCGCAACGATCTTGCTGACGGGGCGAGAAACCTCGGCGCCGCGCGTATACGGCACGACGCAGAAGGTGCAGAACTTGTCGCAACCTTCCTGGATGGTGAGGAAAGCGGTAACGCCGCGCGCGCGCATCGCTTCCCGCGTCGGGTTTTTCAGAAAATTGAATTTGTCTTCCGCCGGAAACTCGGTCTCGACCGGACGTTCGCCGCGCGCGGCCTGTTCGAGAAGCGCGGGAAGGCGGTGATAGCTCTGCGGCCCGACCACCAGATCGACCACTGGCGCCCGCCGCATGATCTCGGCGCCTTCCGCCTGGGCGACACAGCCGGCGACGGCGATCGTCACCTGGCGCCCGGCCTTCGCCGCTTCCTCTTTCAGGACCCGCAGCCGGCCGATCTCCGAATAGACCTTCTCAGCGGCCTTTTCGCGAATGTGACAGGTATTCAGCACGACGAGGTCGGCGTCGGCGACGTCGCCTGTTTCGGCAAACCCGTCCGGGGCCAGCATGTCCGCCATACGAAGCGAGTCGTAGGCATTCATCTGGCAGCCATAGGACTTGATATGGAGCTTACGGGGTCCGGTCATACCGCGTTGCGGGGCGCTGTCGGCGCGAGGGGCGTCAACTGTCCTGATCCTTGCGTGCAAATGCCACAGGCATACCGGGGTTCCTCGAACCGTCCCCTCTTACATCCAAACCGGCCAAAATGGAATTCGCCGCCGTTGCGTACGGCCGTATTTTGCCGGCCGGACTGGAAATAGCCCAGATTTTAGACGGTTCAAGGGCCGCCCGGCGCGATGCCGGTGGCTAGCCGGCCTTGTCGTCCTTCAGCGGTATCGCATAGAGCTCCAGCCGGTGGTCGACCAGCTTGTAGCCCAGCTTGCGGGCAACCTCGGCCTGCAGCCGCTCGATCTCTTCGGACTGGAACTCGATCACCTCGCCGGTGCGCAGGTTGATCAGATGGTCGTGGTGCGCGTCCGAAATCTGCTCGAAGCGCGCGCGGCCCTCGCGGAAGTCATGCCGTTCGATAATGCCGGAATCCTCGAACAGCTTTACGGTCCGGTATACGGTCGAGATCGAAATGCGGTCATCGATTTTCGCACAGCGGCGATACAATTCCTCGACGTCCGGATGATCGTCGGAATCGTTCAGCACGCGCGCGATGGTGCGGCGCTGCTCGGTCATGCGCATGCCCTGCTCGGCGCAGCGCGCTTCGATATTGGTCAATTGTGTCAGGTTCGAAGCCTTGGCGACCACGTCTGTCTCCGATCGTTAGCGCATTGTAGTCAGCCCGCCGGAATCCGTCCATTGCCCTTGCGGTCACATCAGATTTCGTCGCAGCACCAGCGCGGTAGCGGGCTCTCCCGTTGGATTCGGGTAATACCCTTTGCGTCGTCCGGCTTCGACAAATCCGGCGCGGCGATAAAGCCGCAGCGCCGAAACGTTTCCTTCGTCGACTTCCAGAAAGACCGTGCGAACGCCGAGTGCCGCCAGACGGCCGAGATGGTGACGCAGGAGCGCGCGCGCAACCGCGCGGCCGCGATAGGCCTGAGCAACGGCGACCGACAGGATTTCTGCTTCGTCGGCGGCCATGCGCGAAATCACGAAGCCTGCGACGTTGCGCCCGATCGTGGCCCGATGCGACACGACGTTGCGGTCGAGCAGCATGCCTTCGATCTCGCCGTCGCTCCAGCCGCGGCGAAACGATGCGGCATGAATTTGCGCGATAGCAGGAACGTCGCGCGCCGCCGCGTCGGAGACGATCGGCGGACGGGCCGGCGAGAACATGTCGAACAGCCATCTCATCAGCGGCGCGGCAGAATTGATGCGGTTTGCGGATGCGCGTCGGGAGGACGCAGATAGAGCGGCTTCGGCAGCGCCTCGCGCGGAAGTGCTTCCGCACCAAGACGTGCGACCCAGTTTATGTCAGGAGCGCGTCGTTCGTCGATTGGCGGTAGGTGCATGGGATCCGGCCAGATATCGGCCATCATCCGGGCTCCGGATCCCACCAGCCGTGCCGACGCGCCTGCCGCTGCATGCGCCGCATCCTCGACCGGAATGATCCGCGGTGACAGCAGCACGCGGCTCTGCGCGCCATAAAGTTCGAAATAGACGTGGCGATGACGGCCGTCGATTGCTGCCGCAACGGGAATGTTCGGTTCCGCTGCGATATACGGTGCCGCAAGCGCTGCGAGCGTGGTGATACCAACGACCTCCTTCTTCGCAGCAAGCGCGATGCCGCGGGCGGCGGCAATGCCAACACGCAGACCTGTGAAGCTGCCCGGCCCAACCGTCACCGCGATGCGGTCTAATGAGAAGAAGTCGAGCCCAGCTTCGCGCATGACGCGCTCGACCAGCGGCATCGATGCTTCCGCATGGCCCCGCGCCATGATTTCGGTTTCGGCAGCAAGGATCGCCTGCTGACCGGAATCGAAAATTGCGGCCGAGCAGGCTTCAAGCGCAGTATCGATGGCAAGGACGAGCATGCTGCCAACTATAGTCGTCCCAGCGAAGCGGACCCAGGCTCAGAGCGGTTGCTGAAACCCCGCGGGTTCGTGGAGACGAGCCTCAGACCGGGCGGACTTCGGTGACGTCCGGCACGAAATGCCGCAGCAAATTCTGGATGCCGTGTTTCAGCGTTGCGGTGGAGGACGGACAGCCGGAGCACGCACCCTTCATCGACAGGAAGACAACGCCTTCCTTGAAGCCACGGAAGGTGATGTCGCCGCCATCGTTGGCGACCGCCGGACGAACGCGGGTTTCGATCAGCTCCTTGATGGTCTTGACCGTTTCCGCGTCGGCTGCGTCGAAAAATTCGGCTTCGTCGGAGTCGCCGGCCTCTTCGCCGTCCCGCAGGAGCGGCGCGCCCGACATGTAATGCTCCATGATCGCGCCCAGGATCAGCGGCTTCAGTTGCTGCCACTCGCCGTCGCTCTTGGTCACGGTGATGAAATCGGAACCGAAGAACACGCCGCTGACATTCGGGACGTCGAACAGCTTTTCCGCCAGAGGCGACTTCACCGCCTGCTCGCGGCTGGTCATTTCCAGCGTGCCGTCCAGCACAGTCCGGCCGGGCAGGAATTTCAGCGTTGCCGGGTTCGGCGTCACTTCGGTCTGAATAAACATCGAATCCGCTCCAGGGAGGCCGGTTCGCAGGCCTGTTCCCGCTATAGATGGCGTTTTGGCGGGCGAGGTCAACCGGCAAGCGGCGCCCGGGCAAGCCCTTTCCGGTCAGGACAGGGCGTCCAGTTCCTCGTCGGAAAGATGGCCGGGTACGATCGCAACCGGGATCGGAAATTCGCCGGCGGTCCGCGCGATCGCCGAGACCAGGGGGCCCGGGCCTTCTTTAGCGGTTCCGGCCGCAAGGATGAGGATGGCGATATCCTCGTCCTCCTCGATCAGCTTGAGAAGCTGCTCGATCCACGAGCCTTCCCGGATGACCCGGTCCGGCGTGAGCCCGGCGATGCCATTGGCGCGCCCGGCGGCGCGGTCGAGCGCTTCGTTGGCCTCCTCATAGGCCTCCGCGCGCATGATGTCGGCGACGCCAAGCCATTGCTGGTTGC
>CAZXJZ010000281.1:0-5820 GCA_964641065.1 uncultured Hyphomicrobiales bacterium
AGAACAATCCGGTGCTGATCGGCGAGCCGGGCGTCGGCAAGACCGCGATCGTCGAGGGCCTGGCGCTCCGCATCGTCAATGGCGACGTGCCGGAATCGCTCGAGGACAAGAAGCTGCTGGCGCTCGACATGGGCGCGCTGATCGCCGGGGCGAAATATCGCGGCGAATTCGAGGAGCGGCTGAAATCGGTCCTGACCGAGGTCGGCGGATCGGACGGCCAGATCATCCTCTTCATCGACGAAATGCATACCCTGGTCGGGGCCGGCAAGGCGGACGGGGCGATGGATGCCTCGAACCTGCTCAAGCCGGCGTTGGCGCGCGGCGAATTGCATTGCGTCGGCGCCACCACGCTCGACGAATACCGCAAGCATGTCGAAAAGGATGCTGCGCTCGCAAGGCGGTTCCAGCCGGTCTTCGTCGAGGAGCCCAGTGTCGAGGATACGATCTCGATTCTGCGCGGGCTGAAGGAAAAATACGAGGCGCATCACAAGGTGAAGGTTGCGGACGCGGCCCTGGTCGCGGCGGCGACCCTGTCGAACCGCTACATCACCGACCGTTTCCTCCCCGACAAGGCCATCGACCTGGTCGACGAGGCGGCGGCGCGCCTGCGCATGCAAATCGATTCCAAGCCGGAAGAGCTCGACAATCTCGACCGTGAAATCGTGCGGCGGAAGATTGAGCAGGAGGCGCTGCGCAAGGAGAAGGATGCAGGCTCCAAGGACCGGCTGAAGAAGCTCGAAAAAGAGCTGGCCGATCTTGAAGAGGAGGCCGACGCACTGACGGCGAAATGGAAGTCCGAGAAGGACAAGCTTTCCAAGACTGCCGACCTGCAAAAGGAACTCGACAAGCTGAAGAACGAGCTCGCGGACGCGACGCGCCGGGGCGACTATCAGCGTGCCGGTGAACTGCAATACGACAAGCTTCCGAAGCTGGAAAAGCAACTGAAGGATGTCGAGGAGCAAAGCGCGGCGGGTGCCGTGCTGTCCGAAGAAGCGGTCACCGCAAGTCACATCGCCGGCGTTGTGTCGCGCTGGACCGGCATCCCGGTCGACCGCATGATGGAGGGCGAACGCGAGAAGCTGCTCAAGATGGAAGAGCAGATCACCAAGCGCGTGATCGGGCAGAAGGAGGCGGTGCAGGCGGTCTCGACCGCGGTGCGCCGCGCCCGCGCCGGGCTGCAGGATCCGAACCGGCCGATCGGCTCGTTCATGTTCCTGGGCCCGACCGGCGTCGGCAAGACCGAGCTGACCAAGGCGCTCGCCGAATTCCTGTTCGACGACGAGCATGCGCTCATTCGCATCGACATGTCGGAATACATGGAGAAGCATTCGGTAGCCCGCCTGATCGGCGCGCCTCCGGGCTATGTCGGCTACGAGGAGGGTGGGGCGCTCACCGAAGCGGTGCGGCGCAGGCCCTACCAGGTGATCTTGTTCGACGAAATCGAGAAGGCGCACCCGGATGTGTTCAACGTGCTGCTGCAGGTGCTCGATGACGGCCGGCTGACCGACGGGCAGGGCCGCACCGTGGACTTCCGCAACACGCTCATCGTGATGACCTCGAATCTCGGCGCCGAATATCTGGTCAACCAGAAGGACGGCGAGGATTCGGACGCGGTGCGCGACCAGGTGATGGCGGTGGTGCGGTCGAACTTCCGGCCGGAGTTCCTCAATCGCGTGGACGAGATCCTGCTGTTCCACCGGCTGCGCCGCGAGGACATGAGCCGCATCGTCGATATCCAGCTGCAGCGGCTGCTGAAGCTGCTCGACGATCGCAAGATCACCATCACGCTCGAACCGGCTGCGCGCGAATGGCTCGCCGACAAGGGCTACGACCCGGCCTATGGCGCGCGCCCGCTCAAGCGCGTGATCCAGAAGAACCTGCAGGATCCGCTCGCCGAACTGATCCTGTCCGGCAAGATCAAGGACGGGGACGCGGTGAAGGTCTCGGCCGGCAAGAACGGACTGACCTTCAACGGTCAGGGCGTGAAGGAAGCGGCGTAATCTGTGCGATCCCTCTCCCCGCGCTTGCGGGGAGGGGGACGTGCACCGAGCGCTTCGCCTCATTCGCGCGCGGGACGCGACGTTTTGGTTTTGCCGCTCTTCGCCGGTTTTTTGGTCCCGAACAGGCGATCGCCCGCGTCGCCCAGTCCCGGCACGATATAGGCGTGATCGTCGAGCTTTTCGTCGATCGACACCGTGTAGATCGGCACATCCGGGTGCTCGCCTTGCACCAGATCGATCCCGGCCGGGGCCGCGAGCAGGCACACCAGCTTCAGCGTTCTCGCGCCGGCCCGTTTCAGCCTGGACAGGGCGGCGACTGCCGAATGCCCGGTCGCCAGCATCGGATCGACCACGATGACATGCCGCTCCGGCAGCGATCGCGGCATGTTGAAATAATACTCGATCGCCTCGAGCGTTTTTGGGTCGCGGTACAGACCGATATGGCCGACTCGCGCCGAAGGCGCAAAGGACAGCATCGCATCGACCATCCCGAGACCGGCGCGGAGCACCGGCACCAGGCACAGTTTCTTGCCTGCGAGGACCGGCGCCCGGACGCTTTTCAGCGGGGTCCTGATCTTGCGATCGGTCAAAGGCAGATCGCGCGTCGCCTCATAGAGCAGGATCGGCCCGATCTCGCGCATGACCTGCCGGAATTCGTTGGTGGTGGTGGATTGCTTGCGCAGCAAAGTGAGCTTGTGCTGCATCATCGGGTGATCGATGACGGTTACGGCGGCCGTAGTGCCGCGATCGACGGGCGACGTGCCCGCTGCCTTCTTAGAAGCTGCCTTCTTCGAACCTGCCTTGCCTCGCATGTTTTCCGTCCGGTGCTCAGCGGGTGTCACGTCCGCTCCGACCCGACGGGTCTGCAAAAATCGGGCCTGCAGGATGCGGTGTGCCGGTGAACGACTGCGGCGGACGTTAAGCCACGGGCGCGAGAATGCGACCGCGTTCGCCCGGTCAATCAGCGTGCCGCTGTGCCGGTCTGCGCGACCCGTGCGCCGCCACGCGCCATCATGCCGTCGATGCGTTCGCGCTCTTCCTCGAACTTCGCGAGGACACGGTCTTCCAGCACGCGGCCGCGCGGCAGCCGGATACGCATCGGATCGACGAAGCGGCCGTTGACCATGATTTCGTAGTGGAGATGGGCGCCGGTCGACAGGCCGGTGGAGCCGACGAAGCCGATCACCTGTCCCTGACGCACCTTGGCGCCGGGCTCGATGCCACGGGCATAGGCGGTCATGTGGCCATAGGCGGTCTCGTAGCCGTTGGTGTGCCGGATGCGGATGTATTTGCCGTAGCCACCCTCCCAGCCGACCTTTTCGACTTCGCCATTCCCGGCCGAGTAGATCGCGGTGCCGTGCGGGGCAGCCCAGTCCACGCCGGTATGCATCTTGGCGTAGCCCAGGATCGGATGGCGGCGCACGCCGAAGCCGGAGCGCAGAATGCCGTCCGAGATCGGTTTGCGGACCAGGAACTTCTTCGCGCTTTTTCCGGTCTCGTCGTAATAGTCGACGATATTGTCGTCGGGAGTCTGGAAACGATAAAATCGCCGCGGTTCACCGCCGACGGTGAGCGCAGCGAACAGGACGTCGTTGCGGGTCTCGACGCCGGAAGGCGATTCATCCTCGCCGGCATAGAGGACGTCGAACGAGTCGCCCGGCTGGACCTTGCGCTGGAAGTCCACGTCGTAGGAATAGACGCGGATCATGTCCTCGATCACGGCGCGCGGAATCTGGTTGCGCAACGCGGTCTCGTAGATGCTCTGATAGAGCCGCACGCCGCGGCCATCGTCTTCTTCGTCGTCCTCTCGCGCCTCGGCAACCGCTGCGGTATTCATCGCCGCGACATCGACAGACACATAGCGTCCGAGATCGGACAGTGCGATCACCGCTTCGACCGCGACATCGTTCGCGACGATGACGCGGGCAGGCTGTTGCCGGCTGGTTCCGGGGACGGTCGACAGCAGAATTCGCAGCCGCTGTCCCTCTTTCAGTCCGTTGTCGCGGCCGCGGAAGCCGAGCGCCGCGGCGATGGCGCGGATTTCTTCCGGCAAGGCGCCGAGTTCGCGCAGGATGCTCGAGACGTTGTCGCCCTTCTTGACGACGATCGTGCGCTCGTTGGCGGCACTGGCCGCGGTGCTGCTCTTTGGCAGCAGCGTTATGTTCTCAGGGACAATGCGGGCCTCGAACCCGGCATAGGGGTCGGGATTGCCATCGGCGGCGTAGCCGAGCGCGCGTGTTGTCGGCGCCAGGCCAACCACCTGATAGCGGGCGTTGGTATCGTTGGAATTCCAGTTGGCGGCTTCGCGTACGGTGGCGAGGACCTCGTCCATTGGCACCAAGCCGGCAATCTTTGCGCGCGGCAGGATGGCAGCGAGATCGCGCTGCACGAAAGACACTTCGGCGTCGGGTTCTGCCGCCTCGGCGGTGTCGGCGTTCGGCGCCGGAGCGTCGGAATCCGCCAACATGCGCTGCGGATTGAAGGGCGGGACGTTGGCCGACAATTCGGTGACGGCCATTGCAAGGTTGGAGGACACGCGCACGAACGGGCGCACGCGCACGACTTCGCGGTTGCCGGCACGGCTGGTCATTGAAACGCGGATGACTTGGCGGGCGGAATTGGTTTCGCCGGCTGGCGGCAGTCGGTCTGCTTTTCGCGGACCGGAAGAGCGCTCTGCGATCGCGCCACGCAAGGACGTTTCGGCCCGCTCGGGCGACGCCGCGAAGTGAGCCTCGCCATCGAGGGATGTGAAAACAGCGCCGCCCATCAGGGCCGCGCCGCACAGGCCAGTCAGGATCGTGCCGGAAAACCACTGGGCAGAGACACGACGGCGGTCGATCGTCATGCCGGTGCCGCCGTCGACGGACAGCGGCGGCTCATTGCCGAGATCGATACGACCGATCTCGTTCCTTGGCCGGTGTGCCGCACGGCTGCCGTGGTCCAATACGCCGTCCCCCTCAACGACGTGCGCGCCACCTGTCAGGCGCGCCGCCGGCACGAATGGTTAGCAGGTATTAACGCCCCCGACAGCGAATCCGACCGGATTTCAGGCGCGGCACGATGCCGTTGTGAGAAAGACGCGTCAATCCGCGCCTGTCACCCCCTCACACCTATCCGGATCTGGCCCCCGTCGGCTGCGCGAATACTCCCCAAGCCGGTCAGAACGGCCGAGGAATGTGGCCTGAGTACGGCGCAGCGCCGAATTAGCTTGCAGAATCAAGGGCGCGAGCCCATTTGTTGAAAACCGCAGCCGGTTCCGGCTCGCTGCGATTTTTTTCGTTGTAATCGTGTTGACACGAAAAGGTCGCCCGAATATATACCCCCTCACTGGCGCGGCGCACTGCCTCGGCGTGACGGCGGGCCTTTCGAAGCATCGCACTTTTAAATAAGTGACAAAGCTTCCGATCAGTTGTCGGGAGCTTAATTGCTTCGCCGAAATTCCTCCCCGGTTTCCGGGGTTGGGGCTCTCGAGCCCCGGGCTGTTTGAAAAGTGAATCGGAAGAAAGAGAAACGTGGACGGCGGAGTCCTTGCGGGCCGCTTCCAAGTGCATGCTTCGGTATGCGTGAGGTTGCGGCCAAGTGAGAATATTCGGCGGTCTACGTTTCAAGGTACATCGTAACTGGTCGAGCGGCCGAGCAATCGGTTGTGAGATCAGGTGGATGGACCTCGTCAAAGATGGCGTTGCGAAAGCAACACCAGCGAAAACGTGTGATCAGCCGAGATCAAAATCTCATGAAACTTGAGAGTTTGATCCTGGCTCAGAGCGAACGCTGGCGGCAGGCCTAACACATGCAAGTCGAGCGCCCAGCAATGGGAGCG
>CAZXJZ010000282.1:0-5814 GCA_964641065.1 uncultured Hyphomicrobiales bacterium
TCGCCAAGCTGCCGCCGCCCTATGACGGCTACGAGCAGGCGATCATCCTGTCGTTCTTCATCGCGCGGCCGTTCGAGAAAGTGGCGCGGGTGTTCGTGATGGGGCGGGGGTAGCGATGGATGAGGTCACACGTACAGGGATCGCACGTTTGCGCTGGCATCTAACGGCGCTGCGTTTTGAGCACGCCATGCTTCGACATTATTGGGCATTGCGCAGCGTGAAATACGACCCGGATCAGCCCCGTGTTCCGGCCGGCAATTCGGACGGCGGCCAGTGGACGGGCGGCCACGGAGGACTTTTCCGCTGCGCGCAGGGTCTCTCCTGGTCCTGAAGCGCAATGTGATCTTCAATATCGCAGAGACATATTCCAGTGCCGGATGGTCGGATTACCTTCATGTTACGCTCAGGCATCTTTGCGTTATGCGAGTTGTCTGGCTGGAGGCCCTATTCCACCGCTGAACTATTGAGGCCGTCAAATGATTGCGACCAGGACTCTAAAATTGCAGCGTGAGAACGGTGTGTTCGACATCGCGATCCGGATTTTTGCACCGGAGGGCAGCGGCCGCGCGTGGTCGTGTCGATACGAGATCGACTGGCCGGAAGGAATTCAAGTCATGCAGGCTTTCGGCGTGGACGCAGTTCAGGCTATCCTGCTTGCTTTTCAAATGATCGGCGCAGACATATACACTAGCAGCTATCACAAGTCCGGCAGGCTTATGTTCGATGAGCCGGGACAAGGCTACGGATTTCCAGTGCCTGCAAGCATTCGCGATCAATTGATTGGAAACGACCGCAACTACGGTGCGTAGAGGTGCTCTCGCTCGATGCATGGACGGCTTGATCTCTGACGCGTCGCCCGTCTTTATGGGCGGGTTCGAACACGAGAGCCCACCCATGCACGTCCGCGACGCCGTCGCCTCCCGCTATTCCTGCCGCGCCTTCCTGCCGACGCCGATCCCCGAACAGACCGTTCGCGAGATCATCGAACGCGCCGCGCGCGCGCCGTCGGCCGGCAACATGCAGCCGTGGCGGATCGACGTGATCGCCGGCGAGCGCGTGGAGGCGCTCAAAGACCTGTTGCGTCCGCGCATGACCGAATTGCCGCGCGCCGAGGGCACGGAATACACGATCTACCCGCCGGAGATGAACGCCACCTATCGCAAACGGCGCTTCGAGGTCGGCGAACTGCTCTACCAGTCGATCGGTGTGCCGCGCGAGGACAAGCCGGCGCGCTACCGGCAATATGGCAGGAACTTCGAATTCTTAGGCGCACCGGTCGGCATCTTCTTTTCCATCGACCGCGATCTCGGCGTGGCCCAGCATTCCGACCTCGGCGGCCTGATCCAGACCGTGATGCTTCTCGCGCGCGGCTATGGCCTGCATACCTGCGCGCAGCAGGCCTGGGCGTCTTGGCACGTCACGGTGCCGGCCTTCCTCGAACTCCCCCCGCACATGATGCTCTATTCCGGGATGGCGCTCGGCCATGCCGACGACAGCGCCCCGATCAATTCCTGGCGCTCGCCGCGCGCTCCGCTGGACGAATTTGCGAATTTTCGCGGTTTCGACTGAAACCGGCCGGCTGGCTTGGTCGCGGCAATGCCCCAAGCGGTTCACCGGGCCGCCGGGATCGAAGCGAAAAAAGACCCGCCGGCCTGCCGCGCGCGCCGGCACGAAAATTTTGCCAGTAAGGACTGAACCGCGGGACATTGCGCCACTACCAACCGCTCGAAGGCCCCATGACGGGGCGGGCGGGGGGCTCCAGACAACTCTCCGGAAACCTCGAACATCCATCGGAGAGTTCCATGACCACCCTGTCCCAACTTGCCCAGCTTCAGCTCGAACTGATCAACCGTGCCCGTATGGACCCGGCCGCCGAGGCGGCTCGCTACGGAATCGCGCTGAACGAATTCATCGATCCCGCGCGATCGGGCGTCATCACCGCCGATCCGAAGCAGGTGCTGGCCGGCAACAATCAGTTGACCGCCGCGGCCGTGGGTCACTCGGCGCAGATGTTCAAGATGAACAGCATGTCGCATTCCGGCATCGGCGATTTCGACCCGGCAACCCGGATCGCAAATGCCGGATATGCGGGCAACACAGTGCAGAGGCCGGAAAATATCGGATATGCGAGCGGAAACGCTTTTAATTCCGATGCAGCCAAACTGCCGACCGAGCAACAATATGCGCTGCAGTTTTCCCTCAACAGCCATCTGGGTTTGTTCCGCGATAAACCCGGCGTCGACACCAAGGGCGGCCCCAATGAGGAAGCCGGCGGCCACCGGCTCGCGATGCTGGATCCGTCCTACAAGGAGGTCGGCATCGGCGTCACGATGGTTACAACCTATCCTACCTTGAACGGTATGCCTGGCATCGATGCCAAATTCTACCAGACCCAGAATTTCGGGAACAACAGCACCCAGTCGTTCCTGACCGGCGCGGTCTACAACGACACCGACAAAGACAATTTCTACAGCCTGGGCGAGGCGGTAAAGGGCGTCACCGCCACGGTTCGCAATGCCTCCACCGGTGCGCTGATCAACAGCGACACCACCGGCGACGGTGGTGGATGGTCGGTCGGTCAGCCCGGCGGCACGTACAAGGTGACGTTCTCCGCCGCCGGCAAGGCCGATGTCGCAGCGACCATCGAGGCGGGTTCGCTCAATGCCAAGATGGACCTGGTCAACGGTAACGAGATCTACGCCAACGCCAACACCACCCTGAATGAAGGCGCCGTCGGCCTGCGCCTGATCGGCATCCAGAACATCAACGGCACCGGCAACGCGCTGGCCAACGTGATCACCGGCAACAAGGGCAACAACATCCTCACCGGGATGGGCGGCAACGACACCATCGATGGCCTCGCCGGCGTAGATACGGTGGTGTTCTCGGGCAAGCAGTCGGACTACAAGATCGTCATCAACGGAAATACCGCCACCTTGCAGGACATGCGTGGCGGATCGCCGGACGGGCTCGACACCATCACCAATATCGAGTTCGCGAAATTCGCCGACGCCGCCCCGGTGGCCTATAGCGCGCTGAAGAACCAGACGCCCGCTGCGGCCGTCGCCGGTTCGGTGTCGATCAACGACATGGCGATCGCCGAGGGCAATGCCGGCACCAAGGTCCTGACCTTCACCCTGACGCGCGCTGGCGGCACCGCAGCCTTCGACGTGAACTTCGCAACCAGCAACGGAACGGCGATTGCAGGCGAAGACTTTGCCGCGGTTTCAGGCGTCGTGCGCTTCGCGGCCGGCGAGACCACGAAGACGGTTTCCGTCACCATCAATGGCGATACCAAGTTCGAGGCCAACGAGACCTTCAACGTCAATCTCTCGAATGCCACCAACGGTGCAACCATTGCCAAAGCGACCGGTGTCGGCACGATCCAGAACGACGAAATCCAGGCCGTTGCCGGTTCGGTGTCGATCAACGACATGGCGATCGCCGAGGGGAATTCCGGCAGCAAGGTCGTGACCTTCACGCTGACGCGCGCCGGCGGCACTGCTGCCTTCGACGTCAACTTCGCGACCGGCAACGCTACGGCGATTGCGGGCGAAGACTATGCCGCGGCCTCAGGCGTCGTGCGCTTCGCCGCCGGCGAGACCAAGAAAACCGTTTCGGTCACAATCCTCGGCGATACCAAGTTCGAGGCCAACGAGACCTTCACCGTCAATCTCTCGAACGCCACCAACGGGGCGACGATTGCCGATGCGATCGGTGTCGGCACCATCACCAACGACGATGCCAACCGCGCACCGACCATTACCAGCAGCAACGTGAAGGTCGCTGCCGGAAGTTCGGTGGCCGTGACATCGATCTTCACCGCTCAGGATCTCGACGGCAATTCCACGATCACGAAGTACGCCTTCTGGGATGCCGGCAACGGCGGCGGATTTTTCACGGTCAACGGTGTCGCGCAGGCCTCGGGCCAGTGGATCCATGTCGACGCTGCCAATCTTGGCAACGTGCGCTATGTCGGCGGTGTCAATGGCGGCGTGGAAAATCTGTGGGCGACCGCTTTCGATGGGAATGCCTGGTCGGTCAACAAGTCGGCTGTGGTGACCACGCTGCAGCGCGCGCCGGAGGACTTCAACAAGGACGGCAACACCGACATCCTGTTCCACAACAATAACGGCTCGGTGGCGATGTGGCAGATGGACGGGACCAAGGTCCTCGCCAATGTCGGCGTCGGCAGCCAGGCCTCAAGCTGGCACGCCAAGGATGCGTTCGACTTCAACGGCGACGGCAAGGCCGACGTCCTGTGGCACAACGACAGCGGCAAGGTTGAGCTCTGGCAGATGGATGGCGCGAAAGTCGCCCAGAAGCTTGATCTCGGATCGATGGCGACCAGCTGGAAGGTCGCCGACGTGAACGACTTCAACGGCGACGGCAAGGCCGAGGTGCTTTGGACCAACGAAAAGGGCCAGTTGCAGATGTGGAACATGAATGGTGCGGCTCACACCACCACCAATGTCGGTACCGTTGCCTCCGGCTGGACCATCCAGGACACCGCCGACTTCAATGGTGACGGCAAGGCCGACATCCTGCTGCGTAACGGCAAAAATCTGGCGATGTGGCAGATGGACGGCGGCCAGGTTGCCAAGACCACGACATTCGGCACCATGGGCGATGCGTTCCAGTTCGCCGCGACCGGCGACTTCAACGGCGATGGCAAATCGGACATCCTCTGGCAGAACGACAGCAATGGCCAGATAGTGATGTGGCAAATGGACGGCACCGCGATCCTGAGCAACACGACAGTCGGAACGGCGAAGGGCTGGGATATCGCCAAGGTCGGGGACTTCAACCACGATGGCCGCGCCGACATCCTGTTCCAGAATGCCGCCGGCGTGATTGCGGAATGGCAGATGGACGCAAATAAGATCCTGGCCAACCAGACGGTCGGCTCGGTTTCCACCGACTGGCATATCGTTTGAGAGATGCCGGTTTGAGAGAAGCGGCGAGGGACCGCTCGCGAGCGATGGCTCCGGCGGTCCCTTGAGACAGTTGACCCGAGCGCCGGATCCCGCCGGCGGTCTGCAACTTTCGTCGCCTTCACGGCTTAGTGTCCGGGCCGGTTCCGGTCTCTCAATTCCTACGCCCGATATTCACCCGATATTCACGGGCCAACCCCTACACGCTGCCGATGTATCCCCGATCGCCGATTCTTCCTGTGGCTGTGCTGACCGCAGCGCTCGTTTCGCTTCCGGGCGCGCCGCTTGGCGCCCGCCCGGTGGCCGCTGCGGAACTGACCACCATCGCCCAGGCCAAAGCGCAATGCCTGACCCCGGCCCAACGCCGCAGTGTCGCCGCCAGCGGCAAGGTGGTGCCGCTGTCGCGGGCGATCCGCGCCGCGCGTGCCCGCAAGACGGATGTGGTTGACGCCAAGCTCTGCAAGGGGCCAAAAGGGCTGGTCTACCTGCTGACTCTGCTCGCGCAGGATGGCAAAGTCACCCGCGCTACCGTCGATGCCGCGAGCGGGTTGCTTACGGACGGCGGCTGATCCGGAGGGTTTTCAGTCTTGCGCCTCCTCGTCATCGAGGATGATCCCGACCTGAACCGCCAGCTCGCGACCGCCCTGACCGAAGCCGGTTATGTGGTGGATCGCGCGTTCGACGGCGAGGAGGGGCATTATCTCGGCGAATCCGAACCCTATGACGCGGTCATCCTGGATATCGGGCTACCGAAGATGGACGGGCTCTCGGTGCTGGAGGCGTGGCGGCGATCCGGGCGGGCGATGCCGGTGCTGATGCTGACCGCGCGCGATCGCTGGAGCGACAAGGTCCAGGGCTTCGATGCCGGCGCCGACGATTA
>CAZXJZ010000283.1:0-5671 GCA_964641065.1 uncultured Hyphomicrobiales bacterium
CGTCGGGGAAGGTGGCTTCGACCTGGATGTCGTGGATCATGTCGGCGATGCCGTCCATCACCTGCGCGCGGGTCAGCACATGGCCTCCATCGCGCATCAAGTCGGCGACACTCTTGCCGTCACGGGCCCCCTCAACGATGAAGTCGGTGATCAGGGCCACTGCTTCGGGATGATTGAGCTTCACGCCCCGCTCCAGCCTGCGGCGCGCCACCATCGCCGCCATGGCGACCAGTAGTTTGTCCTTTTCGCGCGGTGTCAGCAGCATTGCCTGTCCTCAATTCGTCCATAGCCGTGGCCGCTGCGCGGCTGACCGGCATTGAGCACCGAAATCAGCTTCAGCCGCAAGACCATCCATGGCACGATCGCCATGATCCACTGCCGAGACGACGCTCATTCGCTGCGACACGCCCGGCTATCCATCCTAGCGGATCGGACGCCACACTCAAACGATGGACGCGCCAGGCCTTTCAAGACAGGGACGCCTTCATCATGGGCAGGCATACTCTATCAACGCCAGTATCGCTGCCACGACTCGCAGCTCGGTGGGGTGGCGCGACACAGGTCGCCGGGCGATTCCCCAATGCGCCGAGGATTGTGGCAGACTTCGACGGAACGGCCGCAAGCGCCGCGCGAGGAGCCTGACATGACCTGGTGGCGAGACCGGTGCAAATCCTCCACCCCCCTCTGGTTTACCGATGTCTGCCTGCGCGGAATTTCGCAGGTCATGCTTCAGAACAATCCGCTGACCGGTGCGCTGTTTCTCGCGGCGATCGTCTGGGCCTCCGTTGCGGCGGACGCCTATCGTCTGGCTATTGCCGCGATCCTGGCCGTCATTGTCGCAACCCTGACCGCACAATGGCTCCGGGTCGATTCGGACGAGCTGGAATCCGGCTTGCACGGCTACAACGCGACCCTTGTCGGCCTGGCGCTTGCGACATTCCTCGCACCCGGGCCCTTGCTGTGGCTTTACGTTGTGTTCGGCGCGATCGTCTCGGTCATCGCCACGCTGGCGACCTTCAATATGCTCAAGCCCTGGGGCTTGCCGGCCCTGACTTTTCCCTTCGTCCTGGTCGCCTGGCTGATGCTGCTGGCGAGCTACGGCTTTGCCGGCCTCAGCGGATCGTCGCTTCCGTCGGGTGCGGTGGTCGGTGCCTATCAATCATACCACGTCGATCCGATCGATATTCTCGGCTTCATCCAGGGCGTCGTGAAAAGCATCTCCCAGGTGTTTCTGAAAGCCGACGGCATCGCCGCCTTTCTCCTGGTTGCGGGACTTTTCGTGAGTTCACTCGCTGCCGCCGCATTTGCGGTGGGCGGAGCGATCGTCGCCGTCGCGACAGCTCATATTATGGGCGCAGAAAGCCAGTTGATCACCGGAGGGCTCTTGGGCTTCAGCCCGGTTCTCACCGCAATCACGCTCGGCACTGTATTTTACCGCCCGAGCCCTCGCGTCGCGGCTTACGCGGCATTGGGAGCGGCATTTACCGTGGTGGCTCAGGCCGCCATCAATATGGCGCTGACACCACTGGCCATTCCGGCGCTGACCGCCCCGTTCGTGCTGGTATCATGGATGTTTCTTCTGCCCCGCCAGTGCCTCGAGACACCCGGCGAGGCCAAGTCCAGCGACAGCGCATGATGGCGACGTGGCCGTATCATTCGTCGCGTAGCGGCGACTTCGCGTCACGTTTGGTCTGAATGGCGAGAATGACCGCTGCCAGCACGGCCGCCACGATGCCGGCCGCAAAACCGTTATTGTAAAGGTTCAGCCCGCCATGCACCGATCCAACGCTGCGCGCGGCGGACGAATGCAGCACACCGGCCACGACGCCCCAGTGCCATCCGAAGCGCCCGGCGATCGGCGCGAGTGTCGTCCCGAACAAGGCAGCGAGCAGTCCCGAGGGATCCGTCGCGCTCCAGGGCTTCGCGAGCGAGCCGAGAAACACGCCCGCCATGATCGGAATGATGTTTCTGGGGTGCTTGCCGTAAGCCGCGAAGCCGACGATCGTGAAAATCGCGCCGATGACCGGCCCGTTCAGGTCGCCGCCGACCAACAGGACATAGACCAGCCCGATCGAACCTGTCAGGCTCATGTTGACCAGCACCGCGCCGAAGCCGGCCTCAGACACGAAATCCGAGGGCGCCTGACCGGACATGCGCATGATCTGAACCATGCGCGCCACGACGTCGCGATCGATAACGTATCCGATCACCGCCATCGACACGAATAGCGCGAGCAGGAAGCCGCCCAGAAGACGGTTGTACCCGGATGTCCAGATCATGACCGGGTCCGGCACGAATCCGAACGACTTGTAGAGCGCCACGACCAATATGCCGACGATGCCGGCGGTAAAGCCCATATTGTACAGGCTGAATCCCATATGGGCCTTGAACAGCTGAGCCGCGGCAGGCGGCAGGACAAAGCCGATGACCGTCGCGGTGACCGCGCCGAGCGGAAGGCCGAACTCGAGCGGCAGCGCGGTGCTCAGAGCGATTTCCGAAAATATCGGCGCGAGCGCCGTTCCGAAGAAAGCGGTATTGATGTGCGTGGCGAAGGTCTCGCCCATGAACCGGCAATACAGGAATACGCCCAGCACAATGAACCAGATGTTGAGAAGGTTCTTGCCGAACAAGCCGAAGCCGAGGACCAGAAACAGGCTGGCGACGGCGGCGCCGGATATTTTCGCGGCGCATCGATAGTAGAAAAAGCACGCCGCGAGGGTGAGGAGGCCGGCATTGACGCAAGCGGCGCCCTTGCCTCCGACACCGAAATAATCCGTGAGCAACGCGTCGCGCGTCGTGACGATTTCCAGAAGTCCCCGCATGACGGCTTCGGGGCCGTCAACGATCAGCCCGAAGGCGACGAATGCGCTCGCATAAGCCGCGATCAGCCCGAGGATTGCCTTGTCGGACAGGTGGGACGGCTCGGGCAGGGTTTCGGACTCGGCGGTGGCCATCTACTCAGCGCGTTTGTTGCTTGACCTAGTTCGTCCATAGCCTCGGCAGCGTGCCGCAGAGATGATTGAGCACCGAAACGAGATCGCGCCGCAAGTCCGCGGCATTGGTCCCGCACAGCCGGATCACCGCGATGCCGTTCCAGGCCGACACCCCGGCCTCGCTCGTGCAATTCGCGAGGCACTCCCTCGCCTTTTCGGCCAGCGTTTCGTCGCCCGGCGCGATGACTACGGTGGCCAGGGCGCTCGCCCCTCCGCCTGCCGCCGGGCGCGCCAGAAGTCCGGCAATGTCATCCTGCAAGCGCAAGGTGTCCGCAAATACCAGCCGCCCGTCCTGCCGGATGCGCCAGCGGTCGACAACCTCGCCCCGGTGCACGGTTTCGTCCATCGCCGAGCGGCCGAACAATGTGGATTCCGCCATGACCAGCGATCCGCCGGCGGCGACATCGACCTCGATGGAGCGGTGCAGCCGCGCGCCGTCGAACAGGATGGTTTCGTGCGGTAGCCAGCGCAAGGCCGCGCCGGCGGCGACAGACAAACGCACATTGATCCGGGATGCGGCATCGATCGCGCGATAGACCTTTTCGGCCGCGGCGCTGATCACCGCGAGCCGGGCACCAGGCCCGGCGTCGATCGCAATCGAAAAATCGTCACCGCCCGCGATACCGCCGGCGGTGTTGATGATCACGGCCTCGCTTTCCGGTCCGCTGACATCCGGAAGACGGACCCGGAACGATCCCTCCTCCACCACGCGCTGCCGCCCCGTGCGACCTCCGCGAGCAACCACGGAGAGATCGATCAGACCATGCGCTCTGTTGCGGGCAAAGATCGCCCTCTCGCTGTCCATGGCTTGAGCCTACAGCGCCCGAGCCCGCTTCGCTATCGCGCCCGCAAGCGACGCCGGATCGGGTCGGTGCCGCATTCAGGCCAATCGGCTTAGAGCGCCAGCGCCCGTTTCAACGCGACCTCGTCCAGATCGTCCTTGCCGGACGAATAGACGACCGAGCCGCGATCCATGGCCACGAAGCGATCGCCCAACTCGCGCGCGAAATCGTAATATTGCTCGACCAGCACGATCGCCATGCCGCCCAGCCCTCGCAGATAGGAAATCGCGCGACCGATATCCTTGATGATCGACGGCTGGATTCCCTCGGTCGGCTCGTCGAGCAGCAGAAGCTTCGGCCGCATCACCATCGCGCGGCCAATAGCGAGCTGCTGCTGCTGACCTCCGGAGAGATCGCCGCCGCGCCGGCCCAGCATGTTTCGCAGCACCGGGAACAGCGAGAATACCTCATCGGGTATGAGCCGCTCGTCGCGCCGAAGGGGAGCAAACCCGGTCTTGAGATTTTCCTCGACCGTCAGCAGCGGGAAGATCTCGCGGCCCTGCGGCACGAACGCAATACCGGACCGGGCGCGCTGGAACGGCTTGAGCCCGTTGATCGAATGGCCGTCCCAATCGATGCTGCCCTTGCTCACCGGCTGCTGGCCGACGATGGCACGCAGGAGACTGGTCTTGCCGACACCATTACGGCCAAGCACGCAGGCCACCTCGCCCGGCTTGGCGATGAGCGAGACGCCGCGCAGGGCCTGCGCCGCACCGTAATGCAGATCGATGGATTTCACGTCCAGCATCGTCGTTACGCCTTGCTGCGCATGATCTGATCCGAAAACCGGTCCCCACTTTTCGGGATCATGCGCTATCGCCCCAAATAGACTTCGACCACGCGCTCGTTGGTCGAGACCTGATCGATCGAACCTTCCGCCAGCACCGAGCCTTCGTGCAGGCAGGTCACCTTCACGCCGAGCTCACGCACGAAATGCATGTCGTGCTCGACCACGATGACGCTCTTCTCCTGATTGATTTCCCGCAGCAACGCCGCGGTCTGCATGGTCTCGGCGTCGGTCATGCCGGCGACCGGTTCATCGACCAGCATCAATTTCGGTTCCTGCGCGAGCAGCATGCCGATTTCGAGCCATTGCTTCTGACCATGCGACAACGATCCAGCAAGACGCCAGCGCGCGTGTTTCAAACGGATGGTGTCGAGGATTTTGTCGATCCGACTGGTATCGTTCGAATTGGCGCTCCAGCGCAGGCCCGCCAGCGCGCTTTTGTCCATACTGAGCGCCAGCAGGATATTGTCTTCGATGGTGTGCATGTCGAACACCGTCGGCTTCTGGAATTTGCGGCCGATGCCGCGGCGCGCGATTTCGGTCTCGTCGAGCTTGGTCAGGTCGGCCTCGCCCTCGAATACGGCAATGCCGTCGTCCGGCCGGGTCTTGCCGGTGATCACGTCCATCATCGTGGTCTTGCCCGCGCCATTCGGGCCGATGATCGCCCGCATTTCGCCAGGCTCGATCACAAGCGACAGCTTGTTGAGCGCCCTGAAGCCATCGAAGGAGACGGAAATGTCGTCGAGATAGAGCAGCGCCGTGGTGGTCCGCAGGTCCATTCGCACTACTCCGCCGGCTTGGGCGCAGGATCCGCGCCGGGCTCGCCGTCCCTCGCCGCGGCCCGTCGCTCCTGGCGCTCGCCCCACCAATGCGACACGGTGCCGACGATGCCCCGCGGCAGAAACAGCGTGACGACGACGAACAGCGCGCCAAGCAGGAACAGCCAGTACGGCGCGAGGAAACCGCTGGTGAATGTGGTCTTCGCGTAGTTCACAAGGATTGCACCCAGCACCGCGCCGGTCAGCGTGCCGCGACCGCCGACCGCGACC
>CAZXJZ010000284.1:0-5653 GCA_964641065.1 uncultured Hyphomicrobiales bacterium
CTGTTCGAGCAGGATCTGTCGAAAGCCGACGTGATGGCAATGTATCTGCTCACCGACATCAACCTGCGTTTGCGTCCCAAGATCCTCGACACCATGAAGCCCGGCAGCCGCATCGTCTCGCATGCCTTCGACATGGGCGACTGGAAGCCGGAGGTGCATGAGAACGTCAACGGCCGCAACGTCTATTTCTGGATCGTGCCCGCCAAGGTCGGCGGCAAATGGCAGGTCGACGGTGCGCAGAAAATGACCCTCGACCTCGATCAGAAATACCAGTTCTTCACCGGCAAGGCCGATATCGGCGGCAAGACCGTCGAGATCACCGACGGCAAGCTCACCGGTGCGGATATTTCCTTCAAGGTGGACGGCAAGACCTTCACCGGCAAGGTCTCGGGGGATTCGATCTCCGGCGACAACTGGAAGGCCTCGAAGGCCTAGGCAATCCACGGTTTAACATAAGCGACAACAAGAAGGACGCTCCGGCGTCCTTCTTTTAATTGCGCCGCGCGCAGGACCATTGTCATGACAACGCAAAGCCCCGGCGCTCCGCGCGCAAGCCTCTCGGTCACCGACGGGGCGCTGATGATGGTCGGTGTCATCATCGGCATCGGCATTTTCAAGACGCCGCAGATTGTGGCGTTCAACGTGCCGAGCGATTTCTGGTTCATCGCCGCCTGGGTGTTGGGCGGTCTCGGCACGCTGATCGGCGCACTGGTCTATGCCGAACTCGCGGCCGCCTATCCGTCCACCGGCGGCGAGTATCATTTCCTCACCCGCGCCTACGGCAAGGGGGTCGGCTTCCTGTTCGCCTGGGCCCGCACCACCGTGATCCAGACCGGCGCGATTGCCGCCATCTGCTTCGTCCTGGGCGACTATGCGCAACAGATCTATTCACTCGGCGCTTACGGCTCGGCGATCTACGGCGCGGCCGGCCTGTTCATTTTCACGCTCGTCAACCTTGCCGGCACGTATGAGAGCAAGACTGCACAGAACGTCCTGACGGTGCTCGAATCGTGCGCCCTCGCGGCGATCGCGCTGGTCGGCTTCATCTATGGCGGCGGCGTTGCGCCCGCGGCAGCGCCCGCGGCCGATCTCAGCATCGGTGCGTTCGGACTTGCGATGGTGCTGATCCTGCTGACCTATGGCGGCTGGAACGAAGCGGCCTACATTTCGGCCGATCTGAAGGACGTCAAGCGGGACATGATCCGCATTCTCCTGATCGGCACGGCGGTCGTGACGGTGCTGTATGTGTTGATCAATCTCGCCTACCTCAATGTTCTGGGGCTGGACGGCATCCGCAAGAGCGACGCCGTCGCGGCATCGGTCATGCGCGCGGCCTTCGGCGCAAGCGGCGCGATCATCCTGAGCGTCATCGTGATCTGCGCCGCAGCCTCTACTATCAACGCCAGCATCTTTACCGGCGCGCGGCTTTATCACGCGCTCGGTCAGGATCTCGCGCTCGAGCGGCTGCGGATCTGGAACGTCGAGGGCAACAATCCACGCAACGCGATCGTCGTGCAAAGCGCGATTGCATTCGTGCTGATCATTTTCGGCGCCATGTCGCAGGACGGCTTTCTCGGCATGGTGCTCTACACCTCGCCGGTCTTCTGGTTTTTCATCTTGCTGACCGGGCTCGCTTTGATCGTGCTTCGCCAGACGGATCCGAACCGGGAACGGCCCTTCCGCGTGCCGCTTTATCCGGTGACGCCGATCCTGTTCTGCCTGATGTGCGGGTATCTGCTTTATTCGAGTCTGGCCTATGCAGCCAGCAAGGACGCCAATATCTTCGGCTGGATAGGCGTTGGCGTTCTCCTGCTGGGCGTCCCCTTGGCCTTCCTCGTGAAAGGCAGGCGCACAGCCTAACTGACCGAGGTTTGTTTGCCCGAGACCTACGACGTCCTGATCATCGGTGCCGGCCATAACGGCCTCGTCTGCGCCGCCTATCTCGGCATGGCCGGACTGAAGGTGAAGGTGGTGGAGCGCCGGTCCGTCGTCGGCGGCGCAGCGGTGACCGAGGAATTCCATCCGGGTTTCCGCAATTCGGTCGCGGCCTATACGGTCAGCCTGCTGAATCCGAAGGTGATCCGCGATCTCGATCTCGCCGCGCACGGGCTGAAGGTCGTGGAGCGTCGCGCGCTCAATTTCCTGCCGACCGAAGACGGCCGCTATCTGCTCACCGGCGAAGGGCGCACCAAGGCCGAGATCGCCAAGTTCAGCGCCAAGGATGCGGAAAACTACGACGCCTATGGCGAGGAACTCGACGCCATCACCGATGTGCTGCGCGATCTCGTCCTGCAGCAGCCGCCCAATCTGGTGCAGGGCTGGAACGCGCGCTCGTTCCGCGAAGCGCTGCGGCTCGCTTTCGTCGGCAAGCGGCTGCGCAAGCTCGACACGGAGCGCCAGCGCGCGCTGCTCGACCTGTTTGCCAAATCCGCCGCCGAGTATCTCGACCGCTTCTTCGAAAGCGATCCGATCAAGGCCGTGCTCGGCTTCGATGCCGTGGTCGGCAATTACGCCAGCCCCTACACGCCGACATCCGCCTACGTCCTGCTCCACCATTGTTTCGGCGAGGTGAACGGCAAGAAGGGCATCTGGGGTCATGCTATCGGCGGCATGGGCGCAATCACCCAGGCGATGGCGAAATCGGCCCGCGCGCAGGGCGTGGACATCGAAACCGATGCAAGCGTGCGCGAAGTCATCATCGAGAAGGGTCGCGCCACGGGAGTTGTGCTGGACGATGGCCGGGCCATCCGGGCACGCGCGGTGGTGTCCAATCTCAATCCGCGGCTCCTTTACGACAAGCTCATCCCGGACACGGCACTGCCGCCCGCCTTTCTCGCGCGCATGAAGCACTGGAAATGCGGCTCGGGCACCTTCCGCATAAATGTCGCGCTGTCGGAATTGCCGAGTTTCACCGCCCTGCCCGGCCGCGAGCTGGCCGACCATCACACCGCCGGTATCATCCTGGCGCCGACCCTCGCCTATATGGATCGCGCCTATGACGACGCGCGCAAATTCGGCTGGAGCCGCGAGCCGATCGTCGAAATGCTGATCCCGTCAACGCTCGACGATTCACTGGCGCCGAAGGGCCAGCATGTCGCGAGCCTGTTCTGCCAGCATGTCGCGCCGCAACTGCCGGACGGCTCGTCCTGGGACGACCACCGCGACACCGTCGCCGATCTGATGATCGCGACCGTCGACAAATACGCACCCGGCTTCAAGCAGAGCGTGATCGCACGCAAGGCGCTGACGCCGCTCGATCTCGAACGCGACTTCGGTTTGATCGGCGGCGACATTTTCCACGGCGCGATGTCGCTCGACCAGATTTTCTCGGCACGGCCGATGCTGGGCTATGCGGATTATCGCTCGCCCGTCGCAGGGCTTTATCTGTGCGGCTCCGGCACCCATCCCGGCGGCGGCGTCACCGGCGCGCCAGGCCACAATGCAGCGAAGGTGGTTGCGGGCGATTTGAAGCGGCGGATCTAGCTATCCCTGCCGCGGCTCTTTCCGCTTCGCCACCCGCGTGCGCACATGCGTGTGGGTGATATCGTAGACCTGCTTCATCACGATCTGCTGCAACTGCGGAGCATTGTCGATGTTGCCGTGGTCGAGCCGGGTGTCGCCGGACAGATTGATGTTGCTGAACTCGCCGGTGAAGCCCGCGGGCTCGATCGCCGGGCGGCCGAAACCGTTGTTCTGGTAGAAGTTCTCGAACCGCAGCACATTGAGCGGCACCTGCAGGCCTTCGGTGATGTCGAAGGTAACCGCGAGATCGACCGGGATGCCGGCCTGCGCCAGACGGTCGGCGACCTGCACCACCGCGTTCGATCCGAGCGAATGCCCGATCAGGACCACATGCGCGTTGTCGCCATTCTGATGGCCGGCAATGATGTCGTGAGCGATCGGATCGACATCGGTCCAGCTCCAGAGCGAGACATTGGCATAGCCCTGCGCCTTGAATTGCGCCGCCAGCTGATCCATGCCGCTGGAGAACACCCCGAACAGCCCGCGGATCAGATAGATCTGCGCCTGCTCGACCTGAAGCGCCGGCGCGCGGTTATGCGGTGCCCGCTGCTGGGAGAACACCGTATGCAACGGCAGCGCAGTCAGTGCCGCACCAGCAGCGAAGGTGGTGAAGTCCCGGCGCGTGATGCGTGTCATTCTCAATCCCCTCGAAAATTCGCGGGAACTTTAAGCAAAGCAGGATGACCGACTCAAGAACCGAAATTTGCCTTTTCAGGCCGCCAGCATTTTCTGCACCTCGTTGACGAGGTCGCGCAGATGGACGGGCTTCGACAGCACCTTGGCGTGTTTCGGCGCCTGCGAATCCGCGTTCAGGGCCACGGCGGCGAAGCCGGTGATAAACATGATCTTGATTTCGGGATCGAGTTCGGAGGCGCGGCGCGCCAGCTCGATGCCGTCCATTTCCGGCATCACGATATCAGTGAGGAGCAGTTCGAACGGCTCTTCGCGTAGCCGCTGATAGGCTGAAAGCCCGTTGTCATAGGATACAACGTTGAAACCGGCATTCTGCAGCGCCTTGACCAGAAAACGGCGCATGTCAGTGTCGTCTTCGGCAAGCAGGATTTTCGGCAGATCGTTACTCATACACTCAACCGATCTCTTGATCCGCCGGGGCGGCCGGCTGGAAGCTTCTATCTGCGGGCGTGAGATTGCAAGATGGCGCCGCCGCAAACGGCGACCGCGATCTCCCTGCCCCTGTTCCATTAGCGCGATGCCCGGTAAATATCGGGTGAAAGCTGGGCCTTCGGCGGTCAAACTCGCACAATAAATGCGTCCCGGGCCCGAAAAGGGATACCGAAAAGCGCCCTAGCGCTCTATGTTGCGTCTGCACAACGGCCCGCAAGATTTCGGTGTTAATGACCGTTTCGGACGAATTCGACCCGCCTTACGACGTGATTGAGCCGGACCACTGGCGTGGCCCGGTGGTTTTCAACTCGCCGCATAGCGGTTCGGTCTATCCGCGCGCGTTCCTGATGGCGGCGAGGCTCGACCATGCCACCTTGCGGCGGAGCGAGGATTCCTTTGTCGACGAACTGATCGCGGGCGTCGTCACGCGCGGCTTTCCGATGATGCGGGCGCATTTCCCGCGCTGCTATGTCGACGTCAATCGCGAGCCCTACGAGCTCGATCCGCGCATGTTCGACGGACGGCTCCCGTCCTTCGCCAACACGCGCTCGATGCGGGTCGCCGGCGGGCTCGGCACGGTCGCCCGCGTGGTTGGCGACGCCCAGGAAATTTACGACCAGCGCATCTCGGTCGACGACGCGCTCCGCCGTATCGAGAGCCTGTACAAGCCGTACCATCGGACCTTGCGCAAACTGTTCACCCGCGTGCATGCCGATTTCGGCGCCGCCGTGTTGGTCGATTGTCATTCGATGCCGTCGGCAACCGGATCGCGCGACGACCGGCCGCGCGCGGATGTGGTGATCGGCGACCGTTACGGCACCAGCTGCGTCGCACCGGTGGCGGACACCGCCGAACAGGTTCTGCGTTCGCTGGGCTATTCGGTCAGCCGCAACAAGCCCTATGCCGGCGGCTTCATCACCGAGCATTACGGCAATCCGGCCGCCGGACTGCACGCGCTGCAGATCGAGTTGAATCGAGCGCTCTATATGGACGAGCGCACCCATGA
>CAZXJZ010000285.1:0-5641 GCA_964641065.1 uncultured Hyphomicrobiales bacterium
GCTCGACCGGATCGCGCCGCTAGTGCGGCAGAAGCTCTCGCTCGACGCGGCGGATTTTCCACTCGGCGCGGTGCTGGAAGGCGGCACCTGGGCCGCCGGCCGCAAGCTCGCCAATGCGAAGCGTCCGGGCGGGCCGCCGCCGATTCATGTTATCAGCGACGGCACGGTATTTTAGCCATTTGAGGATCGCCGGGTTTTTTTGGAGTCAATCATGCGCGGCGTCACCATTGTCGATCACCCGCTGGTGCAGCACAAGCTGACGCTGCTGCGCGACAAGAACCGCTCGACCAAGGCGTTCCGCGAATTATTCGCCGAGATCGGCGAACTGCTCTGTTACGAAGTCACGCGCGACCTGCCGCTGGAGATGATCGAGATCGAGACGCCGTTCGCGAAGATGCAATCGCCGATCCTCACCGGCAAGAAGCTGGTGCTGGCGCCGATCGTGCGCGCCGGCATGGGCTTTCTCGAGGGCATGCTCAATCTGCTGCCTTCGGCCCGTGTCGCCCATATCGGGCTGTATCGCGATCCGCGCACGCTGGTGGCGGTGGAGTATTTCTTCAAGGCGCCGGAAGATATCGCCGAGCGTCTGGTGCTGGTGCTGCATCCGATGCTGGCGACCGGCAATTCCGCCGTCGCCGCGGTTGACCGGCTGAAGGAAGCCGGCGCGCGCTCGGTGCGGATCGTCTGTCTGCTGGCAACCCCGCAGGGCGTCGACAAGGTGCAGGCGCATCATCCCGACGTGCATATCTGGACCGCCGCGATCGACGAGGAACTGGATGCGTCCGGCTATATCGTGCCGGGCGTCGGCGACGTCGGCGACCGGATGTACGGAACGAGATAGGGGCGAGCATGCGACGATCATTCCTGCTGCCGCTGGCGGTCTCAGCCCTCGGCTACGCCATCGTCTCCATCGCCGGAGGCATGCTGACCGATATCGGTCCGTGGTATCGCGCGCTGGTCAAGCCGTCATGGCAGCCGCCGGACTGGCTGTTCGGACCCGTCTGGACGACTATTTTCATTCTCGCCGCCGTCTCAGCCGCGCTGGCCTGGCGCGCCGCCGGTGAGACGCAGCGGCGCGTGGTCGTGATCCTGTTCGTCGCGAACGGGATCCTCAACGTCGGCTGGAGCCTGCTGTTCTTCCATCTGAAGCGGCCTTTGCTGGCCGGCCTCGAAGTCATTCTGCTCTGGGCGTCGATCGTCGCACTGATCTGGTACGTGCAACGCTTCTCGCGACCCGCCGCGTGGCTGCTGGTTCCCTATCTGCTCTGGGTCAGCTTCGCGACGGTGCTGAACTGGACCATCGTCGCGCTCAACCCGTGAGCGCGACGATCCTTTGACTTAAGCCGCATCCTATTTCTTCTCAGCGCTCGCGGCCGACAAGGCGGTCCACTTGTCGATATCGGCGCGGATGAAGGTGGCGAACTCCTTCGGCGTACCACCGATTGCGTCGATGCCCTGTGTCTTCATCGCCTTCATCACCGGCTCGGTTTTGAGCGCATCGTTGGCGGTCTTCGATAACGTGTCGACGATGGCCGCCGGGGTGCCAGTCGGCGCGAGCAGCCCGATCCAGATGCCGACATCGAAGCCCGGCATGCCGGCTTCGTCCATGGTCGGAAGGTCCGGCATGATGCCGGCCCGCTTCGGCTGCGCCATCGCGATCGCATTGAGCTTGTCCGCCTTCACATGCGGGGCGAGCGTGGCCGCGACATTGAACATCAGCGTGATGCGGCCGGCGAGCAGGTCGGTCAAAGCCTGATTGCTGCCGCCCTGATAATGCACCGCGACGATCTTGGTGCCAGCCTTCTGGTTGAACAATTCCGCGGCCAGATGGCTTGCGGTGCCGGCGCCCGACGTGCCGAAGGTCAGGCCATCCGGATTGGTCTTCGCCAGAGCCACCAAGTCTTTCACGCTCTTGGCTGCAACATCGGGATGCGCGACCAGCATGTTCGGCACCACGCCGAGCAACGCGATCGGCTCCATCTGTTTCGACAGGTCGAAGCCGGATTTGGTCGTCGCCGGGTTGAGCGTCTGCGCCACCGTCGCCATGAACAGCGTGTATCCATCGGGCGCCGAGCGCGCGACGGTCTCGGCCGCGATCATCGACGAATTGCCGGGCCGGTTCTCGACCACGACCGGTTGGCCGAAGGTCTGCTCCATATGCTTGCCGACAAGCCGCGCCAGTGTGTCCGCCGTCGAGCCCGGGCCAAAGCCGACGAGGATGCGAATGGGGCTGGAGGGCCAGGTCTGGGCGGTGGCGGGTGCGGCAAAGGCGGCAAGCGTGGCGGCAAGCAGAAGCGACGCGATGCGGCGTGTCATGATCGTTCCTCCCGGACGCGGCCGGTTGATCCGGCCGTCGTGTGCGTGTCTTCATCTTGAAGGTGGCTAGGGGACGCGGTCAAACGCTTTGCCGGATCGGGACGTTTGAAACTGCTGTAAACCGCGCTGGTTTTCGGGACACGAAAGGGCGCCCCTGCATTGATTGGCCAGTCAAACACATCGTTGACATAGCAACTTTGCGCCTTCTACCTCGCCGCGGAATACAGGGCCCAAAGCGCATGTCACTCCCGCTGGAAAATACCGTCGTCGTCGAACTCGGCCACAGCGTTGCTGCGCCCATCGCGGGCCTGGTTCTGGCCGAGCTTGGCGCCACCGTGATCAAGATCGAGAACCCGCAAGGCGGCGATGACGCGCGCAACTGGGGGCCGCCGTTCCTGCATGGCGCCGCCGGCATGTTCCAGGCCATCAACCGCAACAAATATTCCGCGGCGCTCGATCTGAAGAACGATGCCGAGCGCGAGACGCTGCGCCGCTACATCGTCGAGAAGGCGGATGTCGTGGTGCAGAACATGCGGCCCGGTCTGGTCGAGCGTTATCAGCTCGACGCTGCGGCTTTGCGCAAGGACAAGCCATCGCTCATCTATTGCAATCTGACCGCCTTCGGCGCCGAAGGACCGCTGAAGAATACGCCGGGTTACGATCCGCTTTTGCAGGCGTTCGGCGGACTGATGAGCGTGACCGGCCATGAGGGCGCGGAGCCGGTGCGCACGGGGCCGTCCATCATCGACCAGGGCGCCGGCATGTGGGCCGTCATCGGTATCCTGTCGGCGCTTATCCGTCGCAACCAGACCGGCGAGGGCTGCGAGGTCAACACCTCGCTGTTCGAGACGGCTTTGTCCTGGATGTGCATGTCGACGGCGATGTATCTCGCCTCCGGCAATGTGCCGAAGCGCGTCGGCTCCGAGAATGGCGGCATGGCGCCCTACAAGGCGTATGAGGCCACCGATGGCTGGGTGGTGATCGCGGCGGCGAACGACAATCTGTTCCGGCGCTTCGCGCAGGCCGTCGGCCATCCGGAATGGGCCGACGATCCGGAGATGAATTCCAATTCCAACCGCGTGCGCAACCGGGTGAAGGTCAACGCGCTGGTCGCCGAGGTGATCAGGACCAAGCCGCGACAATACTGGATCGATGCGCTGGCGGCCGCCTCGGTGCCCTGCGCGCCACTGCAATCGCTCGATGAGGTTTTGAACCATCCGCAAACCAAGGCCGTGGAAATGCTGCAGCAGAGCGCCGACGGCAAATTCCAGCTCATGGGGCTGCCGCTGCAATTCGATGGCGAACGTCCGGCGTTCCGCAAGAATCCGCCGGCGCTGGCGGAAGATACCGCACTGCTGCTGCCCGGAAGCACACGCCGCACCACCGCCTGATCGCGCAAGAAGAAGGAAACATCATGGACGCCATCAACGCGGATGCACTCAACGTCTCGGTCCCGCTCGGCGAGGATTATCCGGAGATCCGCGAAGGCGTGCGCGCGATCTGCAAGAAATATCCGGGCGAGTATTGGCGCAAGCTCGAGGACAACGACGATTATGCGGAAGACTTCATCCGGGAGCTGACCGAGGCGGGCTATCTCGCAGCGCAGATTCCGGAGGAGTATGGCGGGTCGGGCCTGCCGCTGCGTGCAGGCTGCGCGATCCTTGAAGAGATCAACGCCAATGGCTGCCAGGCCAGCGCCGGTCATGCCCAGATGTACATGATGGGCATGCTGCTGCGGCACGGCAATCAGGAGCAGAAGAACAAATATCTCCCCGGCATCGCCGAAGGCACAATCCGCTTCCAGGCGTTCGGTGTCACCGAGCCGACCACCGGCTCCGATACGCTGCAACTGAAGACCCGCGCCGAGAAGAAGGGCGACCGCTACATCGTCAACGGCCAGAAGATCTGGACCTCGCGCGCGCACAAGTCCGACCTGATGACGCTGCTGGTCCGCACCACGCCCGCCGATCAGGTGAAGAAGCGCACCGAAGGGTTGTCGGTGCTGCTCGTCGATGTGAAGGACGCACTCGGCAAGGGCCTGTCGATGCAGCGCATCGACACCATGATCAACCACCAGACCAATGCACTGTTCTTCGACAATCTCGAGGTGCCGGCAGAAAATCTGATCGGCGAGGAAGGGCAGGGCTTTCGTTATATTCTCACCGGCATGAATTCCGAGCGGCTGGTCGCGGCCTCGCAATCGTCTGGCGATTGCCGCTTCTTCATCAATAAGGCGGTGGCTTATTCGAAGGAGCGCGAGGTGTTCGGCCGCCCGATTGGCCAGAACCAGGGCATCCAGTTTCCGCTGGCGCGCTGCTATGCCGAGTGGAAGGCGGCCGACCTGATGATCCGCGCCGGCTGCGCGCTGTTCGAAGCCGGACAGCCCTGCGGCGAGGAGGCCAACATGGCGAAGCTGCTGGCGAGCGAAGCCGCCTGGCACGCGGCGGAAGCCTGCATGCAGACCCATGGCGGATTCGCGGCCGCGCGCGAATTCGATGTCGAGCGCAAGTGGCGCGACGCCCGCATCTCGCTGATCGCACCGATCTCGACCAATCTCATCCTCGCCTATCTCGGCCAGAACGTGCTGGGCATGCCGCGGTCGTATTGAGCTATCGCTTTATCCGGCCGGGCGGGCGGGCTTCAGTTGCGGGAGCGCCTCGTTGGGCGCATTGGTGCGGGAAGGCGCGGAGTGGCTGGCTGATCTGGGTGCCGCACCGGCTGGTGGACGGTCGTTTTCGCGCCGGGCGGTACCGGCATTGGCCAGCACCGGGGTGCAGTGACCGCAGCAGGAAATTTCGTCGGCTTCCCGGGCTTCCCGCATCGATAATTGCCTTTCGCAATTTTTTTCTGTCGATCACTGGATGGGGTCCGCATTGCTTAAGACGCGCGCAATTGCTGCCCACTCCGGGTGCTTGCCGCCCCTCCCACGCCCCGCTATCGTGCGCCGGCTTGAGCCTGTCAGACGCAAATTGCTCCGCTCAACGCTCGTTTCTGCTTAAGCCGGGACGAGCGTTATTTGGCTCTCGGTCCCCGCCGCTGCAGGGGACGAGCGGGAAAGTGGGATAACCGGCAATGCTCGGCGATTGGCTGCACAATGATCTCAATTGAAGGCCTTTCCAAAACCTTCGACACGCAGCGCAACCGGCCACATCTCGCGATTTCCGACATCGACCTGAAGGTAGGCGACGGGGAGTTCGTGTCGATCCTGGGCCCGTCCGGCTGCGGCAAGTCGACCCTGCTTTATATGGTCGGTGGCTTCGTGCCGCCCTCGACCGGTGCGATCCTGGTGGACAACAAGCCGGTCGAAGGGCCCGGCCCCGATCGA
>CAZXJZ010000286.1:0-5636 GCA_964641065.1 uncultured Hyphomicrobiales bacterium
TCGACAAGTTTGCGGGTCAGGATGCGGATGCCGCGCTTCTCCATCTCGCTGCGCAAATGCTCGCGGATATCGTCATCGAATCCGCGCAGGATGTTGTCGCCGCGATAAACCAGAGTGACCTCCGACCCCAGTCCGCGGAAGATGCCTGCGAACTCAACCGCGATATAGCCGCCGCCCTGGATCAGGATGCGCTTCGGAAGCGCCTTCAGATCGAGCGCTTCGTTCGACGAGATCACGTGCTCCAGTCCCGCGATATCGGCACCGTGCGAAGGCCAGCCGCCGGTCGCGATCAGGATATGTCTGGCGCGCACGATCTCGCCGGTCGCGACCAGACGCACACGATGGGCATCCTCGAGCACCGCGCGGCTGCGGACGACGTTGACCTTCGAGCGTTCGAGATTGGAGACATACGCCCGCTCCAGCCGGTCGATCTCCAGATCCTTGTTGGCGATCAGCGTCGGCCAGTCGAAAACCGGCTCGCCTACGGTCCAGCCATAGCCGGCGGCGTCATGAAACTCGTCGGCGAAGCGGGACGCATAGACGAGGAGTTTTTTCGGAACGCAGCCCCGGATCACGCACGTGCCGCCGACGCGGAATTCCTCTGCGATCGTCACTCGCGCGCCGTGGCCTGCGGCGATCCGCGCCGCACGCACGCCGCCGGAGCCGGCACCTATGACGAAAAGATCGACGTCGAAATCGGTCATGATGCGGGCGCGACCGGACTCAGAACGGATGGCCGCGCTTCTTCATTTCGGCGCGGAAGCGCTGAAGAATTTCATCGTTCAGCTTGATCGCCCATTCCTGGGCGGCCGTCATCGAGCGATCGACGAAAGCCGGCTCTTCGGTCAGGATCTTCTTTCCGAGCGGCGATTTGTAGAACGCAATCGTGTCCTTCATTTCCTGCTCGGTGAAGCGCGAGGCGTAAATTCTGGCAACGTCGGCACGCAGTGTGTCCAAACGCGGCGCAAATTCCTTGCGCAGGTTGTTGGCCACGTCGTTGAGATCCTTGAACAGGTTCGGATTCATCTGCATCAGCGAGGATTTCGACTTCTCGATCACGCCCGGAATCACCGCGTCGAAAATCGACATCGACCCCTTGATCTCGAGGATTTCGTTGGCCAGCGCCAGCGAAGCCTTCGATGGCTGCTGCGCAAGCGTCGGCGTTGCTGAAAGCAGAAATGCTGCAAGACCGGCGGCGGCCAAACGAACCAGCGGTTGAACACTCATTGAGACAACTCCTTTGAGTCTGAAAGATATCATGATCCGGTTTGCCGTTCGATCACCCGAATTCCCGAGGGACCGGCAACGATCGCGGTACCAGCGAGCTCCAGAAAAAGTCCATGCTCCACCACTCCCGGTATCGCGACAAGCGCGTCGGCGAGTTTATCGGGATCGGGAATACGGCCCAGCGACGCGTCGATGATGCGGTGCCCCCCATCGGTGACAAATGCGTGACCGTCCGCTCCCATCCGCAGTCTCAGATTGGCGGGTAGGCCCAGCCATTCCAGCGCGTGACCGATCGCCATCACGGTCGCAGCCATGCCGAACGGCACGATCTCGATCGGCAACGGAAAGGCGCCCAGCGCCGGCACCAGTTTCGATTCGTCCGCGATCACGATCATATGGGCGGAGGCCGCCGCCACGATCTTCTCACGCAGCAGCGCGCCGCCGCCGCCCTTGATCAGCGCGAGGCCCGGTCCGATCTCGTCGGCGCCGTCGACCGTCAGGTCGAGGCGGGGTGTTTCTTCGAGGGTCGTCAGCGGTACGCCGACCCGTCTGGCGTCGGCTTCGGTCGCCTCCGAGGTTGGGACGCCGATCACATCGAGGCCCGCCGCCACGCGCTCACCCAGCAATTCGACGAAATGGCGCGCCGTCGAACCGGTGCCGAGGCCGAGCCGCATTCCGGGGCGCACGAAATCGAGTGCGCGGGCTGCAGCCTGCCGTTTCATCGCATCGGACGTCATGGAGACCGTCTGTCCTCAAGAATAACCGGCCGGTTGTCTAGCCCCGATCCGCCCAGGAACCTAGCCCCTCGGCAAGACTTGATTTCGCCGCCGCAGCGGCTTAGCCCGGCGCCATGCTCGATCGCCCGCCCCCGCCCATCGTGGTTTTCGACCTTGACGGAACGCTCGTCGACACCGCGCCCGACCTGATCCACGCACTGAATGCGATCCTCGGGGACGAGAGCATACCGGCGATCCCCTTTGACATCGCGCGGCCGATGATCGGCGCCGGGGTGCGTCCGCTGCTGGAACAGGCGCTCGCTGAACGCGGACAATTCCCCGGCGAAGCGGCAATGGATGAGCTGTTTGCGCGCTACATCAGGCGCTATCAGGACCATATCGCCGACCGCTCCCGCCCCTATCCCGGGCTGGAGAATGCGCTGGACCGGCTCGGCGCCGACGGTTTCACCTTCGCGGTCTGCACCAACAAATACGAGGCGCTGTCGCTACGGCTGCTGGATGCGCTTGGGCTGACCTCGCGTTTCGCCGCGATCTGCGGGCAGGACACGTTCGCGATGAAAAAGCCGGACCCCGATTCGTTGCGGCTCACCATCGCGCGCGCCGGCGGAGATGCGACCCGCGCCGTCATGGTCGGCGATTCCGAAACCGATGTGAGTGTTGCTCGCGCGGCGGGAATTCCCGTGATCGGGGTCGATTTCGGCTACACTCGGACCCCCATGGCCGAGCTCCGGCCGGATCGTCTGATCGGACATTTCGATGCTCTGCCTGCTGCCGTGTTCGATCTCGTTGCAGTTGCAGGCCAGAGCCCGGCGGGCGGTAGGAATTAACCGTAATGGAACCAAAACAGCCGTAAAATTGACGCTGTTTGCGGCTTTTTCATTCACACGCGTGTCATCTTGTAAGGCGCGATAGAGGACCTTTCGGTGGTTGCACAGGGGGCTCGGCTCTTATGGTCCCGGCCAGAGGGTCGTGGCGCCGAAATCGGCCCAGCGATGGACAAGACCCATGGTTAAATACCTGACGATTTTTGCGTGTGGCATCGCCCTCGCCGGCTGTTCCAGCTCGGGCGACTTGATGCGGACCGCAACGCCGACCGTCCCGCTGCAATTCGAATCCACCCCTCCGGGCGCGGAAATCAAGACGTCGGGCGGGCAGACCTGCCGCACCCCCTGCGCGCTGGCGGTTCCGGCGGCCGATTTCCAGGTGACCTACAGTCTGAACGGCTATCAGCCGCAGACCATCCCGGTGAAACTGATCCCGCCCGAAGACATTCGCGGCAACGAGGAAATGGGTCTGACCGGCGCGCCGCCCCGCTTCGACCAAAATCCGGTGGTCGCCGAGCTGACGAAAGTGGCGCCGCGCCGTGCGCCCGCCAAGCGGCCGCGGGTCGCCAATCAGCCGCCCGCAGAGCAGCCCGCGGCAGCGCCGCGGCAGCGTGCCCAGCAGCCGTCAGCCGACGGCGGGTTCGCGCCGCCGCCCTCGACCAGCGGCTTCAATCCGCCCCCGGCCCAGAGCGGCGGATTCGGACAAACTCAGCAGCAAAATCCGGCCGGCGCCTGGCCGGCACCGTCGCAGACGCGCTGATCGCGCATCGCTTGACAGGTATCGGCGGCAACACTTAAGTGCCGGGCCTTTCGGGCGCGTAGCTCAGCGGGAGAGCACTCCCTTCACACGGGAGGGGTCACAGGTTCAATCCCTGTCGCGCCCACCATCATTGCCATGAAAAGTCACGATGCGGTTCTGGTAGCCGCCGTGTGCTTCCGATCCCGTCAGACTCGTCTTCTCTGTTCGCACGACCACCGGTGCGCCGCGCACGCGACCTGTCGCCATGCATCGTGGAATGCGCTTGCGGCACGTGCGTCCGAATGATTTTACTATGCCCTGTGCCGGTTCGCCGGCCTCGTCATTTCCGCTTGGGGAGCCGTGAAATGCTGGTGCGTATCCTGACCGCGGGCTTCGTTGCCGCGATCGCGCTGTCGTCGGCTTCGGTCGCGAGCCCGGTTATTACCGATCCCGATGGCCGGCTCGATGGCGGCGCTGCGCAGGGCGCCAAGTCGAGGGGGCTGTTTGAGATCTTCGCGCTCAGGCGTCAGGAGGTCGGGTTCGAGACCAAGGAAAAGCCCGGCACCGTTATTGTCTTCACCAAGGACCGCAAACTCTATTACGTGCTCGGCAACAACCGCGCGATCCGCTACGGCGTTGGCGTCGGCCGCGACGGCTTTACGTGGAACGGCATCCACACTGTCTCAAACAAGCGCGAATGGCCCGACTGGCGGCCGCCGCCGGAAATGCGGAAGCGCCAGCCCGGCCTTCCGGTTCACATGAAGGGCGGCCCTGGCAATCCGCTCGGCGCGCGAGCGCTCTATATCGGCTCAACGATTTATCGCATCCACGGCACGCACGATCCCGATTCCGTCGGCGAGGCCGACTCGTCGGGCTGCATCCGGCTGACCAATGACGACATCGTCCACCTCTACGAGCGCGTGAAGGTCGGCGCCAAGGTCATCGTCGTGAAGTGAGCCCTGTGTCGGTCCGGATGCGGCTCCAGGGCGCATCCGGAAGACTCTAGGCCGGCCGCGCGGCCGGCTCGCGCGTCAGCCCCTTCACCGCAAGCTCGTCAAGATAATCCTGCCAATAGCGCGCGTGATTGCGGCCCAGCTCGGCGAAATAATCCCACGCATAGATGCCGGTGGAATGCATGTCGTCGAAGATCAGACGCACTGCGTAATTGCCGATCGGCTGGATCTCCAGGATCATCACGTCGCGCTTGCCCGGTACGGTCTTGCGCTCGTCCGGGGAGTGCCCCTGCACTTCCGCGCTCGGACTCTTCACGCGAAGATATTCAGCCGGAAGCTCGAACCGCTCGCCACTGTCGAATGCGACGATCAGGGTCCTGCGGTCCTTGCTCAGGCGAAGTTCGGTCGGCCAGGCTTGCGCGGTGCTCATGCCTCCTGATAGCGCCCAAATCGCGCCTGTTCCAAGGGTTTTGCCGCAGCCCCGAAACCCCTATATGAAGGGTCGAGGCCTACTCATGAATGCTGCACCGCAACCGATCGAACTGAACCGCTCCGCGTCGCGCCCGCCGCTGGTGGATCCGTTCGCGCGTGCGATCTCCTACCTGCGGATCTCGGTCACGGACCGCTGCGACTTCCGCTGCGTCTATTGCATGTCCGAAGACATGGCGTTCCTGCCCAAAGCCGATCTGCTGACGCTGGAGGAACTCGACCGGCTCTGCTCCGCCTTTGTGTCGCGCGGGGTGCGCAAGCTGCGCCTGACCGGCGGCGAACCGCTGGTCCGGCGCGGCATCATGACGCTGTTCGCCTCGCTGTCGCGCCACCTACGCAACGGTGCGCTCGATGAACTGACCCTCACCACCAATGGCTCGCAGCTCGCGAAATACGCCAGCGAACTGAAAGACCATGGCGTCGAGCGGATCAACGTATCGCTCGACACCCTCGATCCGGACAAATTCCGCGCCATCACCCGCTGGGGCGATCTGTCTCGCGTCATGGCCGGCATCGACGCCGCGCAGGCTGCCGGCCTCAAGGTCAAGATCAATGCGGTTGCGCTCAAGGGCGTGAACGAGGACGAGATCGCGGACCTGGTTGCGTGGTCGCATGGCCGCGGCATGGACCTGACGCTGATCGAGGTCATGCCGCTCGGCGACGTCGG
>CAZXJZ010000287.1:0-5634 GCA_964641065.1 uncultured Hyphomicrobiales bacterium
ACTGCTTCTTCACCACCGCCGACGCCGTGGTGCTGCATTCGAAGGATCTGTGCATCGGCTGCGGCTATTGCTTCTACGCCTGCCCGTTCGGCGCGCCGCAATACCCGCGGGTCGGCAATTTCGGTTCGCGCGGCAAGATGGACAAGTGCACCTTCTGCGCCGGCGGTCCCGACAACGACTACACCGTCGCCGAATATCAGAAATACGGCTCCAACCGTCTGGCCGAGGGCAAGCTGCCGCTTTGCGCGGAAATGTGCTCGACCAAGTCGCTGCTGGCCGGCGACGGCGAGATCATCGCCCAGATCTACAAGGAGCGCGTCACCCGTCGCGGTTACGGCTCCGGCGCCTGGGGATGGCAGACCGCCTACAAGGAAACGATCGCGTCCTGACGCGCGTCTGACGGGCCGGCGCGGGTCGTGCCGGCCAAGGTCCCGACGATACAAAAAAGTGAGGAGATGGGGATGTCGACGCTCACACGGACGTTTCAGACTGTCATTGGCGCACTGGCGATATTGTGCGTGGTCATGCTCGCCGCGCCTGCTAGCGCCCAGGTGCGCAATCCGGACGGATCGGTGAACCCGACCGCCAGTGCCGTGCAGGAGCAGCAGCTCCTGAATTCGCTCAGGGGCGGCGGCAGCATCGATGGCCGCGTTTCGATTCCGAATCAAAGCGCCGGCGTTCTGATCCAGCCGGCCGGCCAGAGCTGGCGTCATTTCCATGAAGTGACACTGCGCTGGATCGGCGGCATCGCCATCCTCGGCATGCTGATCGTGCTGGTCGCGTTCTATCTGATCCGCGGCATGGTGCGGCTGAAGAGCGGGCGATCCGGACGCACGATCGTGCGGTTCAGCGGGTTCGAGCGCTTCGTGCACTGGATGACAGCGACCTGCTTCATCATCCTTGCGATCAGCGGTCTCAACATCACCTTCGGGCGTCCGCTGCTGATGCCGCTGATGTCGGCGTCAGCCTTCACCACCTGGTCGGAGGCGGCGAAATACGCCCATAACTTCGTCAGCTTCCCCTTCACCATCGGCGTCGTGCTGATCTTCCTGATGTGGATCACCGGCAATATCCCGAACCGCGTCGATGCCGAATGGATCAAGCGCGGCGGCGGCATCCTCGGCGATGATCATCCGCCGGCCTACCGCTTCAATGCCGGCCAGAAGATGATCTACTGGATCGTTGTGATCGGCGGCGGCGCCTCGGCAATTACCGGCTATCTGCTGATGTTCCCGTTCTATGGCGACCTGACCGTCTCGGGCATGCAGACCGCCCAGATGGTGCACAGCGTCGTCGCGGTGTTGTTCGTCGCCGCCATGCTGGCCCACATCTACATTGGCACCATCGGCATGGAGGGCGCCTTCGAGGCCATGGGCACGGGCGAGGTCGACGTGAACTGGGCGCGCGAGCATCACAGCCTGTGGCTCGACGAGGAGCAGGCCCGCAACCGCACCGCCACGCCGCCCGGAGCGCGGGCGACGCCGGCCGAATAGCGCTGAAGTCACGCATTGCAAGGTTGAAGCGCCCGGCGGTACCCCCGCCGGGCGCTTTGCTGTAAGAAGCCCGTCATGCGCATCATCGGCCTCGCCGGCTGGAGCGGTTCCGGCAAGACAACCCTGCTCACCAAGCTGATCCCGTGCCTGACGGCGCGCGGCAAGCGCGTCTCGACGCTGAAACACGCGCACCATGCTTTCGATGTCGACCGCCCCGGCAAGGACTCGTTCGAACACCGCTCCGCCGGCGCGACCGAGGTTCTGGTCGTGTCGGGCAATCGCTGGGCGCTGATGCATGAATTGCGTGGCGCGCCGGAGCCGCCGCTACCGGACATGCTCGCCAAACTGTCCAGGGTGGATCTGGTGCTGGTCGAGGGTTTCAAGCGCGAAAGCTTTCCGAAGCTGGAAGTCCATCGCGCCTCGAACGGCAAGCCACTGCTGCATCCGGAGGACCGCTGGATCGTTGCGGTTGCCTCCGATACGCCGCTGCCGGATGCGCGGGTGCCGGTCGTCGACCTGAACGACGTCGATGCCATTGCCGACCTTCTGCTCGCGCAGGCGATCGCGGTCGAGCAGGTGAAGGAACACGCGGACCTTCCCTGATGGCGCAACTCACCGACGATTGCTTTGCGTTTTCCGGACCGCTGCTGCCGGTCGACGACCTCGAGCAGATCATTCGCGACCGAGTCACGCCGGTTGCGGAGATCGAAACGGTCGCGCTTGCGCTGGCACGGGGGCGCACGCTTGCGCGTGACATACAGGCGCCGATCGATCTGCCACCGTTCGATAATTCCGCGGTCGACGGTTACGCGGTGCGGCACGCCGATCTGTCGGCGCAGTCCGACACCGCCTTCACCGTCGCCGATCGCATCACCGCCGGCCGGGTCGCCGCGCATCCGATCGCGCCGGGCACCGCTATCCGCATCTTTACCGGCGCGCCGATGCCCGAGGGAGCGGACACCGTGTTCATGCAGGAGGACGTGCGAACCGAAGGCGGCAGCGTGATCGTGCCGCCCGGTCTCAAGCAAGGCTCGAACCGCCGGCTGGCCGGCGAGGATATCCGCGCCGGTTCGGTCGCATTGCCGGCGGGGCGCGTGCTGTCGATCGCCGATGTTGCCCTCGCCGCAGCGCTCGGGCTGACCGCGCTTCCGGTGCGGCGGCGTATTCGCGTGGCGCTGTTCTCGACCGGTGACGAACTCATCGAGCCCGGCCAGCCGCTCGCGCGTGCAGCGCTTTACGATGCGAACCGCACCCTGCTCGGCGGGATGATTGCCGCGCTCGGCGGAATCGTCACCGACCTCGGCATTCTGCCGGACGATCCCGCGATCCTCGCGCCGGCGCTGAGAGACGCCGCCGGCGGCCACGATCTCGTGCTCACGTCCGGCGGCGTATCGACCGGCGAGGCCGACCATGTGCGTGACGCCGTCGAAGCGGTCGGCAAACTGGTGTTCTGGCGCGTGGCGATCAAGCCGGGGCGTCCGGTGGCAATGGGGGTGATCCCGGGTGCTTCAGCGGAGAGCAGCGCAGCCTTTGTCGGTCTGCCCGGCAACCCGGTCGCCGCCTTCGTCACCTTCGTGCGGGTGGTGCGTCCGCTGATCATGCGGCTTGCCGGTGCCGATGCGCCGGCGCTGGTGCCGTTGCCGGTGCGCGCCGGCTTTGCCTATCGCAAGAAGCTCGGCCGGCGGGAATACGTGCGGGTGACCCTGACGCGGGATGCGGACGGCGCGATCGTGGCGGTCAAGCACAGGCAGGAAGGCGCCGGCGTCCTGACCTCGCTCACCGAAACCGGCGGCCTCGTCGAACTGCCCGAAAATGCAACGACGGTCGAGCCGGGCTCGACCGTCGGATTTCTGCCTTACGCGTCGCTGGTCAGCTGACGCCGCGTCGAATCAGATTCGCGCGCCGGTCGACGTGAATGCCACCGATGACGGCTCCTGGAACCGGTCCAGCACCATCCAGCCACCGAAGGCGAGAATGACGATTGCCGCGCAGGCGGCCAAAAAGCTCTTCATGGACGCGATCCTCCCCGCATTAGCTTAGAGCTATTCAATACTAAGGCGCGCTGGGCTTCAAGCGGACGCTGCGCCGCGCCGTCATTGCAGCATCGGCTTCAGGCGAGCCGTTGGCCGGTTACAACGGGGTCCTTCTGCAGCGCAATATCGTTGGCGCGCGCGCGGTCGTCGGGCGTGTTCACGTTGAAGAATGGATCGACCGGCCGGTCCGGCCATTCGGCAAGCGCGATGCCGTGACGCGCGGTCCAGACTTCGATCTTGTGCAGGTCTTCATCCACCAGCGCGCGCCGGAGGTCGGCCCGCAGCGCGACCGGCCAAAGCCCGGCGACCGGATGCCGCCAGTCGCCTGACCTGGCGCAAGCGAGCGGCGTGCCGGCGGCGCTGCGCGCCGCATGCAGCCGCGCGACGAGATCGGCGGGAAGAAACGGGCAGTCGCCCGGCACGCTGACCATCCATGCGATCTCCGGCCGATGGATGGCAGCCCAGTCGAGGCCCGCGAGAATGCCGGCGAGCGGACCGGCAAAGTCGGGGATGTCGTCTGCGACAACCGGCAGGCCAAAGCGCGCAAAACGCGACGGATCGCCATTGGCATTCAGGATGATGCCGTCGCATTGCGGCACCATGGTTTCCAGCACGCGGTCGAGGATGGTGCGGCCGCCGATGTCGATCAGCGCCTTGTCGCCGCCGCCCATGCGGCGTGCCAGTCCGCCGGCCAGGACGAGTCCGAGGGTGGCGGGAGTCACAGCCGGCGCCACGAGTCACCTCCCCCCTTGCGGGGGGCGCCCCCGCCCGCCCCTCCGGCTGGGGGGCGGGGGGGGGGGGTGAGCGATGAGTGGAGGCGCAAGTTTTGCCCCCCTCCCCAACCCTCCCCCGCAAGGGGGGAGGGAGCGCACCGCGTGCGCTGCGAGGGCGCTGATTCAATCGTCATGCATCGCGGCCTTGCGTCGATGCTTCGCGCTCTCGTCCTCGACAAAGCTGAGATCCTGGTCGAACACGATGCGGTCGAGGCCGGCGAGGGCGGTGAAGCGCTTGCCGCGCGCGCGGCCGATCAGCGTGAGGTCGGCCTTGCGCGCAAGCTCGACGCCCCAGGCGGTGAAGCCCGAGCGCGACACCAGAATGGGGATTCCCATGCGCACGGTCTTGATCACCATCTCGGAGGTGAGGCGACCGGTGGTGTAGAAGATCTTGTCATGCGTCGGCATCTTCTGCTGGAACATCCAGCCGGCGATCTTGTCGACCGCGTTGTGGCGGCCGACGTCCTCCATATAGACCAGCGGCTTGTCCTGGTGCGCCAGCACGCAGCCATGAATCGCGCCGGCTTCGAGGTAGAGCGACGGCGTGGTGTTGATTTTGTGGGTCAGCGCATAGAGCCACGAGGTGCGCAAGGGCGTGGCCGGCAGCGTGACGCCTTCCAGCGCGTCCATCAGGTCACCGAAGATCGTGCCCTGCGCGCAGCCCGACGTCTGCACTCGCTTCTTGAGCTTTTCTTCGTAATTGGTTTCGCGCTCGGTGCGCACCACGACGACGGACAGCTCCTCGTCATAATCGACGCCGGTCACCACGTCGTCCGGCTGCAGCATGTTCTGGTTGAGCAGATAGCCGATCGCGAGATAGTCGGGATGATCGGCGATCGTCATCGCGGTCACGATCTCCTGCGCATTCAGGAAGATCGTCAGTGGCCGCTCGACCGTGACCAGCGTCTCGATCTCCGCACCCGTCTGGTCGACACCACGCACGCGCTCGGTCAACCGCGGATCGTGCGGGTCCGGAGCGAGCAGATAGTCGTCGTCCGCCATGATCAACCGAACGGCAATTTCATGCCCGGCGGCAGCGGCAGGCCGCCGGTCAATGCCTGCATCTTTTCCGCCATCACCACTTCAAGCTTCTTGCGGGCGTCGGCATGCGCGGTGACCAGAAGGTCTTCGACGATTTCCTTCTCGTCCGGCTTCATCAGCGAATCGTCGATCTTCACGCTCTTGAGGTCGCCCTTGCCGGACAGCGTCACCTTGACCACGCCGCCGCCGGAAGCGCCCTCGACCGATACGGTCTCGAGCTCGGCTTGCATCGACTGCATCTTGGATTGCAGCTCGGCCGCCTTCTTCATCATGCCCATGAAATCGGCCATGTCT
>CAZXJZ010000288.1:0-5627 GCA_964641065.1 uncultured Hyphomicrobiales bacterium
CCGTTCTCGATCGCCTCGATCTGGGCAGCCGGGATGTTGCACATCACGAATTTCGACCCGAGCTTGCCCGACAAATTCTTCAGGCGGACCAGGTTGGTCTTCAGCTGCGCGACCCGCGCCTCGGCCGGAACATTCATCGCAGCAAGCGTCGCCTCGCGCGCCAGGCCGTCGACAGTCAGGCCGTGCCGCGCCTGGAAGCGCTTCACCCCGGCCTCGACGTAGGAATCGAAGACGTCCGAGACCCCGGCGCTGGTCGCGAGATCGCCGCCCGCGATCAGCCGCTGACGCAGCGCGACCACCGCCTTGCTGCGATTGCCGAGCCGCATCCGCTCGTTCGGCGGCACCATCGGCCAGCCGCCTTCGGAGGCCAGCTGTTCATAGCGGGGGATTGCGGCCTCGGTGGTCTGGACGGTCGCAGGCGACAATGTCGGCAGCGACGATTTCGGCATCCGCACCGAGCGGATGCCCGAATCGTAGGTCTGGCCGAAATCGCTGCGCCGCGTCTGCTCCATCAGCAGTTGCAGCATCTGGTCCTGGGCCTCGGCCCGGCTTGCGGCGAGCGCCGCGCCCGCCCCCAGCGCGCCGCGGCCAAGATGGCGCAGCAGCGTGCGACGGTTCCAGTATCGAGAGAGGTCCGGCCGGTCGGTCATGCGCTGGTCCGTGAGCCCTTGACTGCTGGAATTAAGACCGGAGCCGCCGGATTGGCAATGGCCCTGACGGAAATCGACCCCGGATCCGGCATCCGTCGCGGCCGGAGAGCGCCCGCGCCCGAGAAATCGGAATAGAACCGACGATAACGCTCAATGCGGCATCAAGATGGTCCGGCCGACTGGGGCTGTGCACCGCGCCTTGAACAAGGGAGTCGATTTTCGCGCCCCGCCCGCGCATAAGGGGCAATGGCAAAAGCAAAAGTGAACTTCAGAATGCAGCGGATCGCCGCGGATGACTGGCAGATCATCGCCGAATATCCGGGCGTGGAAGACCGTATCATCAAGGGCCTGACCAGCAAGGCCGATGTCGACGACTGGCTCAACGGCGAGCGGCGCATCGGCTGGCTTCGGTCGCAGGGCTACGCCAAGTAGCGACTCCGTCGCGACGAGCCTCGCGCGTCCCCGACGCAAAAAGCCCCGGCGTTTCCGCCGGGGCAGTTAAGGTCGACACATTCTGGCTTATTGAGAACGGGTGCGCGTCAGAGCCGATACAGGATCTGGTCGGTCCAGAAACGCTCGAGCCGGTGCAGGGACTTGTTCAGCGTGCTGAACTCCTCGGCCGCGATGCCGCCCACCTGTTCGACGGTGCGGACATGCTTCTGGTACAGGTTCTCGACGATGTCGCGAACCTCCCGGCCCTTGTCGGTCAGCTTGATGCGGACCGAACGGCGATCCACACGCGAACGCTGGTGATCGAGGAAGCCCATCTCGACCAGCTTCTTCAGATTGTAGGACACGTTGGAGCCGAGATAATAGCCGCGCGTACGCAGTTCTCCCGCCGTCAGCTCCTTGTCGCCGATGTTGTAGAGAAGAAGGGCCTGGACCGAATTGATGTCGGCGCGGCCGCGGCGATCGAACTCGTCCTTGATCACGTCGAGCAGCCGCCGGTGCAGACGCTCCACCAAGGTCAGTGCTTCAAGATAGAGTGGCCGGATATGCTCGAAGCGCTGCGCATTCTGCGCGGGTTGCTCGGCCGGCTTCATAACGGCTTTCATGTGACGCCTTCCTGTGTAGTTTTTTTCAGTCTTTGTGCGAGGCCCTGTTTCCCCGCTTAAGAACCGAAACTACAGACGATGATCTAAAATCGACTTAAACAACAACATAAAGAGAAGGTTTATTTGGCGCGGTGAACGGTCAATTGAAGCTGCAATTGCAGCGTCTTTCGTAACTCGCGATTCACCGTTCGCCCGTCGTCGCACGGGGCAATTGCACGTCCGCGCCCTCGCGCAAGAACACGTTGTATTTCGACCAATTGTGCCGTTCGCCGCAATGCGGGCAATGCACGCGGGTAATCACATCCGGCAGATCCGCGAAACATTCCGGCTCGATTTCGATGCCGGTGGAGATGTCGCGTCCCGTATTCGGACACGAGGTATAGATCGTCGCCATTGTTGCAGCCTGTCCCTCTTCGGGACGAACCTAGATGCTGCGGAACAGATCGCGAATTAAGTTTGACACACTCGTATGCGACCGCGCCGCCTTGCTGCGTGCGGCGCGTCGCCTTGCTGCGTGCGGCGCGTCGCCTGTCTCGGCCTTGTCGCGCTTTAGATGAACGGCCGCTTGTGCTCGCCCGGGAATTCGAAATTCGCAATACGCGCGAGGCCCTCGCGATCGAGAATTTCGAATACCCTGCCCTTCCAGCGCATGGTGCGTGTGGCGGACAATTTCTTCAACGTCTTGTTGGCGTGGACGAGCGACATGCCGAGCGTGTCGGCGACGTGCTGCTGCGTGAATGGAAACTGGATGGTGTGGCCCTTGGTCAGCGACACCTCCTCCGCACGCACGAACAGATGCAGGAACAGGTAGGCCATGCGCTCGATCGCGGTACGACGGCCGATGCTGAGCAGGCTTTCGTCGAGGATCTGCTCTTCGCGCGCGGCGAGCCATGTCACATCATAGGCCAGCGCGGGAAACCGGCTGTACAGGCCCCAGAGTTTCTCGCGCGGAAAGATGCACAGCGTCATGTCGGTCAGCGCTTCGACCGAATGCTGCATCTCGTCGGCGATTGTCCCCTGCAGCCCAAGGAAGTCCGAGGGCATCGAGAAATTGAGGATCTGGCGCCGTCCGTCCGGCAGCGATTTGTAGCGGAACGCCCAGCCGACCAGAACGGTGTAGAGATAGGCGGAGTTGGTGCCCTGCAGGAGGATGCTGCTGCCGGCCTCGATGTTGAGTTCGCCCGACTTGAAGGTCCGGACGAAATCGAGTTCCTCGGGCGTGAAGTCCCGCAACACCGGCATCGGGCGCAGAGGGCAATGCTCGCACGGCACCTGCCGGCCCGGCATGGCAACCACGCCGGTACCCGGCTTGTTGTGAGCGGCAGTGCGCTTCTTGGATACGGTAGGCATTCGAACAATCGCAGGCTGGAGCGGAACGCGATCTGACGCGCGATATCTATCTAACGCGCGCGAAGTGATGAGGTCCAGCGATCGCCAGCAGACATCACACGCCCTGGCGCGTCAGGATCGAGCCGCTGGCGACCAGTTCGGTCAGTAGCGCCATGGTCGCCTGGGCGGGCGAGCCGAATGGATCGAGCGCCGCCTTCTCGGAATATTTCAGCAGCAGCGCGCGGTTGACGGTATCCACATTGACCTGTCCCATGGTCCAGCCGGAAAAGCGCCGCTCGCCGATCTCTTCATAGGACAGCAGCCGGATATGCCCGTGCCGCTGGTCGCGCACGATCGCATTGTACAAATCGCAGACTTCGTCGCGTCCGCCTTCGATCACCTGAACGAATACGTCGCTGGTGAAGCACAGAAGTCCGGTAATTCCCCGCGGCGGATTGTTCCGGCGCGACTGCTCCAGAATCCGGTCCAGCAGATCGGCCTGTACCGGTTTCGTCGGCCGGCTGGCATAGAGACATCGAACGAGCATCACACCCTCAGCTGTTCATCGCGATGAGCGACAGGAATTCCCGGCGAAGCGACGGGTCCTTCAGGAACGACCCGCGCATCACGCTGTTCGTCATCTTGGCCGCTGTGTCCTTGACGCCGCGCCAGTGCATGCAGAAGTGATCGGCCTCCATAACCACCGCCAGCCCGTCCGGCCTGACCATATCCATCAGCAGTTCCGCCACCTGTGTGATGGCCTCTTCCTGGATCTGCGGCCGCGTCATGATCCATTCGGCAATGCGCGCATATTTCGACAGGCCGATCAGGTTCGAATGCTGGTTGGGCATCAGCCCGATCCACAATCGTCCCATGATCGGACAGAAGTGATGGCTGCAGGCGCTGCGCACCGTCACCGGGCCGACGATCATCAACTCGTTGAGGCTCTCGACATTGGGGAATTCCGTCACCCGGGGCGACGGCCAATAACGCCCGCGAAACACCTCATTCAGATACATCTTCGCGACCCGTTGCGCGGTGTCCTGGGTGTTGTGATCGTTGTCGATATCGATCACCAGGCTTTCCAGCACGGTCCGCATCTTGGCGGCGACCTCATCCTGCAGGCGCTCGATTTCGCCCGGCTCGATGAAGCCCGCGATGTTATCGTTGGCGTTGAACCGCCGGCCGGCACGCCGCAGGCGGTCCCGGATTTTCGCCGAGACCGGGAGGTCCGGCGTGTCCGGCTTGTCTTCACTGTCAGCCATGGTCACCCTTGCGGCTTGCCGATCGTCACGACGACGGCACGCTGATCATTTGCGGCGCATCTCGTTTTGCCGCATCGGCATCGTATCAATGGTAGCGTATAGCGCGCCGGTGCCGAGAGGCGAAACGGTGTTCAGTTTCGTCCCGCCATCCTTGCCGACCAGAACGACACGGAAACCGGACGTTGACGCGCCGAACCGGGCGCGAAGCGCCTTGGCGCTCTCCCGCGGATGCGGCCCGAGCTCAGCCGAGACCTTGTCTCCCACCACCCAGATGACCACCACGTTGCGTTCGGTGAGGCTGGCACGGCTGGCGGCCACGATCCGGCGCTGATCGGAGAGCGGCCCGCTCGCCTCGCTGTCGGCGAACACCAGCAGTGGCCGGTATTTCCATTTGTAATCGGTCATTGCGAATGCCGGCGCCGTACCGGCAAGGACAGCCAAGATTGCGGCGGCGCCGGAACGCGATGTCATCGGTTACTCCAGAGGGGCCTAGATAGAGGGCTTGGCCAGAAGCCTGCGAAGGTCGAAGGCGGACGTAGCCAGAACCGGATGTGGCTGTCATGGTGGATAAGAACAAGGTCAGGCTTTGAACAAGTCATTATGGCGGTCGACGATTGATATGGGGCTGCAAGTCGAAGGCTTGACAATCGAAGGCTTGGCGATCGTTTCCGACGACGGGATGCTGGCGGATTCGAACGGGGTGATGCCGCCTGCCCTGCTGGTCGATGCCGATCAGGCGTTCCTGTCGGCCGCCGTGGATCGCGCCGCGATCCTGGTGCATGGGCGCAATTCCTTTGAAAGCCAGCCACCGTCACTCCGGCGGCGCAGGCTGATCGCCACCCGTGGCGTGGTCGACAGCGGACCGGTCGCCGGCATGCCGAACGCCCTGTACTGGAATCCGGCCGGCCTGTCGCTCGACGACGCCGCCAGTCGGCTCAGGGTCGAAAGCGGCACGGCGGCCATTCTCGGCGGCACCGAGGTCTATGGGCGCTTCCTGCCGCACTACGACATCTTTCATCTGTCCCGCCTGCCGGGCCTTCGCCTCCCGGGCGGGCGCGCGGTTTTTCCCGGTGTCCCTGACCAGACGCCGGAGGAGATTTTGTCCGCGCATGGACTGATTCCCGGCCCGCGGCGGATACTGGATGATGCGACGGGCGCGAGTGTCGTGACGTGGCGGCGGAGCATCGGCGAACCGAAGAGCTCAGCCTAGGCTATCTTGCGCCGCCTCACTCCCCCCGCAGGTACCGGATGATGCCGGAAAAATCGCGGGCGCCCTCGCCGGTCTCGACATAGCGCTCGTAGATCGCCGCCGCACCGGCGCCGAGCGG
>CAZXJZ010000289.1:0-5616 GCA_964641065.1 uncultured Hyphomicrobiales bacterium
CGCAGTCCCTTGGGGTCCCATGCGTGCACGCAGGTCGTCGGTCATGCCCGGCGCCGGCGCTTCTTCGATCACCTTCTGGTGCCGGCGCTGCAGCGAGCAATCGCGTTCGTAGAGATGAATCGCGTTGCCGCGCTTGTCCGCGAAAATCTGGATCTCGATATGGCGGGGCGCGGTGATGTATTTCTCGATCAGCACGCGGTCGTCGCCGAAGGCGGACGCCGCTTCGCGCCGCGCGGCCGCGATCGATGCGTCGAAATCGGCGTGACGCTCGACCAGCCGCATGCCCTTGCCGCCGCCGCCGGCAATCGCCTTGATCAGCACCGGATAGCCAAGTTCATAGGCTTTGCGTTTCAGAAAGGTGTCGTCCTGCTGATCGCCGTGATAGCCGGGCACCACCGGCACACCCGCCTCGCTCATCAAGGCCTTGGCGCGGTCCTTGAGCCCCATCGCGCGGATCGCCGCGGGCGGCGGACCGACGAAAACGATGCCGGCCTTCGCGCAGGCCTCGGCAAAGTCGGCATTCTCCGACAGGAAGCCGTAGCCGGGATGGATGCAGGCAGCTCCGCTCTCCCGCGCCACGGCCAGCAATTTTTCGGCGTCGAGATAGCTTTCGCGCGCCGGCGCGGCTCCGATGAGATACGCCGCGTCACATTGCCGGACATGCGGCGCATCGGCGTCGACGTCCGAATAGACCGCGATGGTGCGAAGGCCCATCCGGCGCGCCGTGCGTGCGATCCGGCAGGCGATCTCGCCGCGATTGGCGATCAGAACCGAAGCAAACATGAATCACCCGCGCGCGTCATGGCACGCAGGATGCCTGTGCCAACACGGCAAAGGAAGGCCGCAGATCGGCGAGCCGCTCAGATTTCGGGCGCCTATTGCTGCTGCGTTCCGGTGGTCTGCGCTGAACCCACCGGAACCGGGAACGGGTCGGCGGCGGCCGGCGGCGGGGTTGGCGCAGGCGGTGGAGGCGCCGCGCGCGGTGCTTGGGCTTTCTGAGCCGGGCGGCGTGCCGGCGGTGCGGGTGGCGGCGCCTGAGCGGCCTGCGGCGGCGGAGCGGTAGAGGGCTGCGGCTGCGACGGACGAGATTCCGGTCGCGGCGCCGCGCCAACCCCGTTCTGTCCGGTCCGCCCCGGCTCGTTCGACATGATACTGACCGCCGGAATCGAGTCCGCTGTGGGGAAGTCGATATTCAACGGCGTGTGCGGCGGCGATGGCGGCTGCGGCGACGGTGCGCCCTGCGAAGCCAGCACGGCGCCTGGCTGCGCGCCAACCTTCTCGTTCCAGGTCGCGGCGAACTGGGTCACCCGCGCGTCGTAAGCACGCGCCTTCATGTTGTCCACGATCCGGTCACGGCGCGGCAGGATATCGAACGCGTAACAGGCCGCAGGCTGGCAATCGTCACGCGCCACCAGAACCTGAGCAACCAGCCCGAAGCGATCGGCCTCGAGGCTGCGAACGATCGGCGCGCGCAGACTTTCATAGGCTGTCTCGTCGCGATCCTGCAGCGCTGCGATTTCCCGCAGAACGTCCAGCCGCGCACCGACATAATTCAGCGCCGCCGTGACCTGCTCCGGTCCGGCGAAGATCGATTTTTCGCACGCTTCGTGCACCAGATCCCCGCCGGCGGCGTCAAGACAGGAGAGATTGGAGTTCGGCAGCAGCGCCTGGGCGTTGAGCGCCATGACGCGTGCCTCGATGGCGCGGCGCTGATCCGCCTTGTCCTGCGCGTCCAGCCGGTCGAGCGCGACCACACCCAGTCCGAGGATGAGGACGGCCGTTACCCCTGCAGCGACGACCGCGCGCCCGCCAAACCGGACGATGGCGACCACTGCAACACTTGCCAACACGGCGGCCAGAGCCACCGTGGCCCAAAGCGGAAAGGACGTCATCTCACCCATGCTGAATTAAGTCCGGCATCAAGTCCGCCCCATCTGCCGTTGCGGTAAATTTGACGCCCGAAAGCCGGCCAAAGCAAGACACTTCGCACATGAAATGGCCGGTCAGACGCCTCCGGGCGAGCGGACAACATGCGTCAGATCGCTGGCCGCGGCGAACGCTCCCTTGGCCTCGACCGAATTCATGGCGAGTGTGGTCTTGAGGTCGCTCACGCCCCCGCCGCTCGCGGCCGCCAACAGCACGGCTGCCATCTGGGTGGGTCCGGGCGCTTCGGCAATCACCAGAAAATCGTATTCGCCGAATGTCAGATAATAGCCGATCAGTTTCCCGCCGGCTTTTGCCAGCAGGCGGCCGACGGCGTCCGCCCGGTCTTCCGGGCTGACCACCATACCTTTGAGGGCATCGCGCGTGTATCGGCCCTGCGTGATGAAAATCGGCATCCCGAACCTCACTTCGCCGCTGTCGTGATGGAACTTCCGCTGATCCACCACGTTTGATCCGGCAACTTGCCGACAGTGCGGCGAACGTCACAGGATCGCCAGTCCCAAGCCGCACGCGATTCGTTTGTTTTTCTGATGCCAAACCGACCCGGAGGTGTCGACCCGATCGGCACCGTTTCCGGATTTACCACCAACGGAGACAACGTCGATGCGACTGATCCTCGGAATGGTTCTCGGCGCCCTGCTGTTGATCGCGGGCGCCTATTATCATGACAGCATGCACACATCGACGGTCGCGGCAGGGCCCGGCGCAACCCAGAATCGCCCGATGGTGAATTGGGACGTGGTCGAAACGAACTGGAACAGCCTCAAGGTTCGTCTGCAGGACGGCTTCGCCGACCTGCGTGCACGCATCAACCGCGCCTGATCGCTTCGATCAAGCCTGCTCGGCTACCGATATCGGTCGAGCTGGCTTTCTTTCGCCACGCGCTCGAACGCTTCTTCGGTATTCTTGATCCGATATTGATGCTCGTCGCCATCCAGCGGGAGCAGCTTGATGATCTTGTAGGTGCCGCTTGCGGTCGCCCGGTTCATCGGCCCAGCGATATAGCGGACCGTTTGCCCCAACGTGTACCTGTGAGATTTCAGCACGCTGAACTCCATCCTGCGCGACAGGTTCGCCCTACCCGCGTCAAGGCCGGCCCAGCGGCCCTGAATTTTCATTATCGTGTTGCACTATAGCACCGTTCGGGGCTTCCGGGGAAAAATTCCGCAGCTCCAAGCCGGAGCTTTTTACCATCCATTTCATATAGTTAGCGCCGCTTCCGGAACCCGCGAATGGGGTTGTAGCGAGCCGTAGCAATCGGCCGATGTGTCGTCTGCGGTGACCTTTCCTGTGCGGATCGGACATCCTGTCCCCTAGCTATTCCCAGCTTGTCCCCAGGGCTGTCCCCGGGGACGGCGCGGCCGTTCATGCTTGCCGGGCGGGGTTTCGCCGCTAAGTTCCAAGATGACTCGATGCGGTAACAATCCGCAGCTTATGCACCGCACATGCTGAATCTGATCATCGCCTGCATCCTGGCCGCCGTCCTCGGATTCGCTGCCCATCGCGCGAGCATCTGCACGGTGCGTGCGGTCGCCGAATTCACGCATTCCGGCACCGGCTACATGTTCGCGAGCATCGTCAAATCCGCGTTGTGGGTCTTTGCGATTACGGTCCCGGTGTTTCTCCTGCTCCCGCAGACGGCAACCGGGCTTGCCGGATGGCAACTTACCCTCACGGCGATGTTCGGCGGGCTCCTGTTCGGCATCGGGGCCGGCGTCAACGGCGCGTGCGCCTACGCAACAATGGCCCGCATGGTCGATGGCGAAATCGGTATGCTGCTCACGGTCTTCGGCTTCGTGCTGGGCGTTCTGATATTTGTCGCACTGCTCGGGACCGGCACGATTGTGCGACCCGCGCCGGCGCCGAGCCATATCCCCGGCGTAATGGCGGTCGCACCATATGTCGTCGCCGTTCTGCTGATGCTCGTTGTCTACGAGTTCGTCAGGATATGGCGCAGCCGTGAGGCCGGCTCCACGCTCAGCGCGCTGGTTTGCGCGCCCGCCTATCGCCTGTCGACCGCGGCCCTGCTGATGGGGGTCGCCGGCGGCCTGATCTTTCTCATCTTCGGCTCGGCCGGATATACCATGACCTTCCAACAGGTGATCGAGGCTCATGCCGGGACACGGCCGATGCCAGCCTATGGACGCTGGTTCGTGGTTGGCGCGGTGCTGTTCGGCATGTTCGCATCGACGTGGCAACGCGGCAGCTTCCGGATCGACTGGCGGCCGCGCTGGTCATGGCTTCGCAATATCTTCGGCGGCATCCTGATGGGGCTCGGCTGCGCGCTGCTGCCGGGCGGCAACGATGCGCTGATCCTGTACGGCATTCCGGGCCTGTCGCCGCACGCGCTGCCGGCTTACGCCGCGCTCCTGCTCGGCATTTTTGTCGCGCTGCTGACCATGCGCGCGGCCTTCAGCGTCGAAATGCGCGTCGCCTGCCGCAATGACATGTATATCGCCGACGCGAGTGCAGATCTGACCAAGCGAGAGAAACCGTGAGCGACATTGCATCCGAACCAAAAGTGTCCGGCGCGACCGCGCTCTACCTCGCTTTGCTGCAATTCCTGTTCAATCTGTGCTGGGTCGTCTATGCGATCTACCTGCCCACGCTCGCCGGCAATATCGGGATTGCCGCGGGCACGGTGATCCTGATCCTGATGATGGACCAGGCGATCTTCACCGTCTTCGACGTCGCGACCGGTGTCGGCGCCGACCGCATGTCCCGCATCATCGGCAAGGTCGGGCGCATCGTTGCGACGGTGACGCTGGTGTCATGCGTCGCCTTCGTAATCCTGCCATTCATCAATGGCGCGAGCTCCACCAACCAGTGGATGTTCTTTGCCGCCACGATCATCTGGACCGCGACGTCATCGGCGCTCCGGGCGCCGCCGATCATGCTGCTCGGCAAATATGCGGCGAAACCGTCCCTGCCAATTCTCACGGCCATCGTGACCGTCGGATATGGCGTCGCGAGTGCACTCGCGCCCTATCTGGCGCTGACCCTGCGCGGGATCGACCCGCGCACCCCGTTCGTGCTGTCGAGCGTCGCGCTTGTGCTGGCGACATTCGCTTTGGCTCATGTCGAGCGCAGGATCGCGAGCAAGCGCCTCGCCGCACCGGCCGCTGTTCCCGCAGCGTCACAGGTCTCCACCGCCCGCGTCATCTTCGCGGTTGCCATGATAGTGCTGGCACTCGGCTATCAATTGCATTTTGCGGTCAACACCACGCCGCTGTTCCGCCAGTTCACCGACTCCACCGAGCAGATTGCCTGGCTGACGCCGGTCTTCTGGGTCGGCTTCAACGTCGCGATGTTTCCGGCGAGTCTTCTTGTCCGGCGCTGGGGGTCCTTCGGCGTGATGGGCGTATCCGGCCTCTCCGGCGCCGTCGCCATCGGCGCGGCCGAGTTCGCGACCGCGCTGAATTTCCTTGTGATCGCCCAGTTCGCTGCCGGCGCCGCCTGGGGCTGCATATTGATGAGCGCTTTCACCGCGGCGTTTGCAACCGGCGAAGGCGGGAACGAAGGCAAGATGGTCGGGCTCCTGTTCTCCGCCCTCGCCTTCGCCACGTTCCTGCGGATGGGACTGGTCTGGACCGGATGGCACCACAGCGCCGAATGGGCCGTGGCGCTGAGCTGGATCCCGATCCTGTGCTGGGCCATTGCCGGGGCCGCCCT
>CAZXJZ010000290.1:0-5578 GCA_964641065.1 uncultured Hyphomicrobiales bacterium
CGGAAACACCTTGGTGATGCAGGCGGTGCGCAGACCCGCCTGCGCGCAGCCGACCACCGCGCGCAATCCGGACCCGCCGGCGCCGACCACGACCACGTCGAAGGTGTGGTCCTGTATCGGATAGGCACCGCCATTGATCGCCGGCGCGCCGTTCGGTTTGCTGCCGTTGCTCTTGTCGTTCATGGCCTCAAACTCCGAAAGACAGCTTCACCAGCGCATAGAGGCAGGACAGCGCGATGACAAAACAGAAGAAGGTGTTGCACATGATCAGCGTCAGCTTCAGATCGCTGTGCACGTAATCCTCGATGATCACCTGCATGCCGAGCCACATGTGATAGGCGCTGGCGATCACGAACAGCATGACGCTGATCGCAACGAAGGGTGAGCCGAGAATCTGGGCGGCGGCGGCATGATTGCGCCCGAGCAGGCCGATCACGACGAAGACGAAGATGACGGTGAGCGGCACAAGCGCGACCGAGGACACGCGCTGCTTCCAGAAATGATCGGTGCCGGAATGCGCCGAGCCGAGGAAGCGCACGCGCGACAGCGGCGTGCGCATGGACCGGTGCTTGTTCATCGGGCGCCTCCAATGAAGAAGAATCCGACGATCCAGATCAGCAGCGTGAGGCCGACCGAACCGACGATCGTGGCCAGCGTCAGCCATTCGCGCTCGACCGGGCCGAAGCCGCGGCCGGTGTCCCAGATCAGGTGGCGAATCCCGCCCAGCATGTGGTGGATCAGCGCCCACGTGTATCCGAACAGGATCAGCAGCCCGAAAATCGAGCCCATGAAGGCCTGGACCTTGGCGTAGGCGGTGGGCCCGGATGCGGCCGCGAGCAGCCACCAGGTCATCAGTAGGGTGCCGAAAAACAGGGCCGCCCCGGTGATGCGATGGACGATCGACATCATCATCGTCAGCATCGGCTTGTAGATGCTGAGATGGGGCGACAGGGGTCTTTCCACGGCGCGGCGCGTATCTGCCATTCGCATCAACTCCAGCGGCCCAAGGGGCCGGAATAGCTTGGCTCCCCGAGCGTGAGCCGAAGCGGGACAACAAGCACCGTTCGGACGCCGGAAACCTCGGATGGCTGCCTTAGAGGCAGTCAAATTTCGGAAACGGCGAACCAATATCCCGATTTTCGTTCCGGACAATAAGCATTTGGAGTAGGGTGCCTTCGCAATTTCCGAAGGCTGACGCCACAATTGAAAGCTTTCCAGGGAGCGCCCTTTGCGTTTCGATATCCCCGATCTAAGCCTGTTCCGGCATGTGGTCGAAGCGGGCAGCATCACCCAGGGCGCGGCCCGCGCCAATCTGGCTCTGGCGGCTGCCTCGACCCGTATCCGCAATATGGAAGACGCGATCGGAGCGCCGCTCCTGATCCGCAATCGTCAGGGCGTGACGCCGACCCAGGCCGGCCGGACGCTGCTGCAGCATGCCCGCACCATCCTCGCCCAGGCCGAGCGGCTGCGCGAGGATCTGGGCGCCTATTCCGGCGGCTTTTTCAGCCAGGTCCGCATTCTCTCGAATACCAATGCCCTGACCGAGTTCCTGCCGGACGTGCTGAGCCCGTTCCTGGCGGCGCATCCGCATGTCAGCGTCGACCTCGAGGAGCGGCTGTCGGACGAGATCGTGGGCCTGATCGGTGAGGGCGTCGGCGATATCGGGATCGTGGCCGGCACCGTCGATACCAGCCGGCTGGTGACTTTCCCGTTCCGCAGCGACCGCTTCGTGATGGTGGTGTCCCGCGATCATCCGCTGGCGCGGCGCGAGAAGGCCGCGTTCGCCGAGGTTCTCGACTACGACTTTGTCGGTCTGGACCGCGCCAGCGCCCTGCAGCGCTTTCTCGCCGACAAGGCGAGCCGGATCGGCCGTCCGCTGAAGCTGCGGGTGCAGCTTCGCTCGTTCGACGGCGTGTGCCGGCTGGTGGAGCGCAATGCCGGCATCGGCATCGTGCCGGAGACCACGGTCAGCTGGGCGGCGCGCTCGATGGCGATCAAGGCGGTCGATCTCACCGACACCTGGGCGGTCCGCGACCTGACGATCTGCGTACGCGACGTGGCCGCGCTGTCGCCGTTTGCGCGACAACTTGTCGAGCACATGCGCAAGGGATGACGCTGCGCCTGACGCCGGACTTAGCGCGGGATCAGCACCCAGTAATCCAGGTCGAGGATCACCGCCGGATCGTCCTCGTCGCCGCTCTTCAGCGGGAAGCCGGCGCAAGGCTTGTCCTTCGTCGCCACCGTGCGCAGGCGTAGCGCGCCGAGATCGCTCCGCTGCGGCAATTCCGCCTTGGCCAGAATTTCCGACCACGCGAATACTGTATTGCCTGCAAACAACGGCGCGACGTGACGGCCGCCATTGATGCCGGCGACGTGGAACGCATTCGCAAGACCGTTGAATGACAGCGCGCGCGCCAGCGAAATCACGTGTCCGCCATAGATCAGGCGGCGGCCGAAGCGGCCCTGTCCTTCGACGAACTGGTTGAAGTGAATGCGCGCGGTGTTCTGATAGAGCCGCGTCGCGATCATGTGCTCGGCTTCCTCGACGGTGATTCCGTCGATGTGATCGATCTTCTCCCCGACCTGATAGTCGCTGAAGCGATCCTTGCTGCCGGCCAGCACGTTGTCGTAGGCGCCGGCATCGATCGGCGGGCAGGCGTCGCCCAGCATCTTCGGATCGAGGGCTGTCGGCAGCCGGGGGACATGCTCACCCGGCACGGCGGCGCTTTCGTCGCGCTTTCGCACCATCACCCAGCGGACATATTCGAGAACCTGCGTGCCATCGGCGCGATAACCGACCGAGCGCACAAAGACGATGCCGGTCTTGCGGCTGGAATTCTCCTTGAGGCCGATCACTTCGGACACGGCGTTGAGCGTATCGCCCGGATAGACCGGCGCGAGAAACCGGCAATTGGCGTAACCGAGATTGGCGACCGCATTCAGCGAGATGTCGGGCACGGTCTTGCCGAACACCATGTGAAACACCAGCAGATCGTCGATTGGCGAACGCGGATAGCCGATCGCCTTGGCGAAGGCATCGGATGACTGGACCGCAAAACGTGCGCCGAACAGTCCGTTATAGATGGCGACATCGCCGGTCGTGATTGTGCGCGGCGTGGCGTGACGGATGGTCTGTCCGACGCGAAAGTCCTCGAAGAAATTTCCTGCAATCGTTTTGGTCATGCGAAATCCCGCGCTGGCATTGTTATTTTACCGGTGGTTATGGACGCGCCGGAACTGGCGTCAAGTCCGGCGCTGACGAAAGTGCGAGCGTGTTCCGCTCAGAGTTTCGGCAAGTTGCCGCTGAACAGGTCTCACGAGGCCGTGAACGCGAGATGCCGGCGAAACCGGAGCCGTCACGCGACGTAACTCGATCTGACGACGACATCATCAACACCGCTCGCGCGCCCCCGCTTCGGGCGAACCTAGTCGCTCGTCTTGATGGGCAGAACCCGTCGCAATCAACCTCATCGAAGGGAGTCACTACCATGTCCAAGCGTATCGCAATCCTCGCCATGGCGGCCTCATTCGCGTTCGTCGCTTCGGCAAGCGCGCAAGACAAGAATCCGATGGTCGGCGGGGCCCCGATGCTCGCCAACAAGAACATCGTTGAAAACGCGGTCAATTCGAAGGATCACACCACGCTCGTTGCGGCGGTGAAGGCCGCAGGTCTCGTCGATACGCTGTCCGGCAAGGGTCCGTTCACGGTGTTCGCGCCGACCAATGCCGCCTTCGCAAAGCTTCCGGCCGGCACCGTCGAGACACTGGTGAAGCCCGAGAACAAGGCGACGCTCACCAAGATCCTGACCTGCCATGTGGTCGCCGCCAACGCGATGTCGTCAGCCATCAACAAGATGATCGCCGACGACAAGGGAACGCATCCGGTCAAGACCGTGGGTGGTTGCGTGCTGCAAGCCAAGAAGAAGGGCAACATGATCACTCTGACGGATGAGAAGGGCGGCGTCGCCACCGTGACGATCGCCGACGTGCGCCAGTCGAATGGCGTCATCCATGTGATCGACACCGTTCTGCTGCCGGCCAGCTAACCCGACACTTCGCGCCGGGGACTTCGCTATCCCCGGCGCGACCGTCCGGCCAGGTTGCTGAGCGCCGGAACATCGACCCTTTTCCCCTGTTGTCACCAGGGAGCCTCCCACAAAAGTTGTGACAATGTTTTTCGAAAGCTGGTTCAGCTTGTTAAGGGTTATCGTGGTCGGCGCCGCAGCCTACGCGGCGCTGGTCGTTTTCATCCGGCTTTTCGGCAAACGAACGCTGTCGAAGATGAACGCTTTCGATTTCGTGGTGACCGTAGCCCTCGGCTCGACACTCGCCACGGTATTGCTCAGCAAGGATGTGGTTCTAGCCGAAGGACTTCTCGCGCTTCTGCTACTGTGTGGCCTGCAGTTTATCGTCGCGTATCTGTCGGTTCGGTCCAGGCGGGTCGAATCGATGGTCAAGTCGGAGCCGACGCTGCTCCTGTATCGCGGGCGGTTTCTCGATGACGCGATGCGACGCGAACGCATCACCAAAGATGAGGTGATGGCGGCGCTGCGCTCTCAGGGCGTGGGCGATGTCAGTTTCGCCGAAGCCGCGGTTTTGGAATCGGACGGATCGGTGAGCGTCATGACGTCTCCGGCCGCGGAGCGTCCGACCATACCGGTCTGATTGGTCTCGCCCGCTTCCCGGCCCAGTCTGACGGATCAGGTCGTGGACGTCGTCGCCTTGCCGTGCCGGTCGATCTCGGTCCCGCAATTACTGCAGGTCCAGCCGCCCCATATGAGTTGACGCAGGGAGGTCGGTTTGCGCCGCGCCGGTTGCTGCGTGCCGCAGGTCGGACAATCCGGCGTGGACCAGGCCCAGGTCGAAAGCGCGTGGAAAGCGAAAAGACCGAAGAAAATGGGCATTGCCGCCCAAAACGGCTTCTCCGTGCCGAACACGACACCGAGGATCGTCACGGCCGTGAGAAAGACCACACAAACCAGCAACACGATCTTCAGGACCGGGACAAATTTCTGCATCGCACCCTCCATCTGCCCCTTGGTCGGGCCGGGGCGCCATGCGGTTCGAAGATCCCCGGTGCGGCTTGTCATTTTCGGTGGAGGCCTTTAGCACTCCGCCACTTCCCCATTCCGCGAGGCGTCCCTTATGGCCAGCTACAATCTCCTTCTGCTTCCCGGCGACGGCATTGGCCCCGAGGTCATGGCCGAGGTCAAAAAGCTGATCGATCTGTTCGGCCGGAAGGGGATAGCGACATTCAAGTACGAGGAAGGGCTGGTCGGCGGCTCCTGCTACGACGCCCACCAGGTCTCGATCACCGATGCGACCATGGCCAAGGCGGACGCGGCGGACGCGGTGATCTTCGGCGCGGTCGGCGGCCCGCAATGGGACAAGGTGGCCTATGAGGTGCGGCCGGAAGCCGGCCTGCTGCGGCTGCGCAAGGACCTCGCGCTCTATGCCAATCTTCGCCCGGCGGTGACCTATCCGGCGCTAGCCGACGCCTCCTCGCTCAAGCGGGAGTTGGTCGAGGGTCTCGACATCATGATCCTGCGCGAACTGACCGGCGGCGTCTATTTCGGCG
>CAZXJZ010000291.1:0-5566 GCA_964641065.1 uncultured Hyphomicrobiales bacterium
GAAGCCGGAATTCATCGACTGCTCGTAGATGACGGCCGTTTCCTTGCCAGAGAGGCCAGCGGCACCAAAGGCGTCGGCGAATTTCGACTTCAGCTCCGCCATGCCCTCGGGCGTGGAGGTCGCGAGATAGGTGAAAATGTCGTGGACATTGACCGCGCCGGGAATATGGCCCGCGGCATAGGCGTCGGGGTTTCTGGTGTCGATCACGACGACGGGCTCACTCGCCATCATCGTCTTGAGGTCTTCCGCAGTAATCAAAGCCGCAGTCATGACGAACCTCCGTTGATGTTCTGCTCCGCGATGGTCCCGGACGTCCTCACCCCGTTTATTGCGCGCCGTCGGCGAGCATTTTTTTCAGTTGCTTGGTCGCCGGCGTGACGATGGCGACGAAATAGGCTTCGCGCAGGCGGCGCTGCGCCCGATGCGACTTGAGATAGCCGCGCGCGCCTGCATGCAGCATCGCCGCATGCGCAGTCGCGACCGAGGCCTCGCCGAGCTGCAACCTGATCTTGATCACGCGCTCCCAGAAGGCCGGGGTCGGGTCATAGGGCGTGGCGGCGAGCGTCATGACCTCGCGTTCGGCTTCGGCAAGCAGCCGCTCGAAATCCTCCGGCTGCTGGTCGAGGAAGCGGTTGACGTGCCCGAGCATCGGGCGAAGCTCTTTCATGATCGCGATGCAGTCGCGCATCACACCGATTCCCATGCCAGCCTGCAGCAGCACGAAGCCGGCGCGGATGCGCTTGACGAAGGGCATCGCGTTCTCGGCCAGGATCAGCCGGTCCGGCACGAAGGCGTCACGGATCTGCACCGCATAGGTGCCGGTGCCGTCCATTGCCAGAAACGGCGGACAGGCATGCAATGAGATTTTGGGGTCGCCGCAATCGGCGAGAAACATCACCTTTTCACCCGGCGCATCCTCGCGTTCGAAGATGGTGCCGAACAGATGCCCGGGCGCGAGATTGGAGACCCAGGGCAGGGCGCCCTTGACGATGTAGCCGCCGTCGACCTTGCGGCCCTTCAGCTTCAGCGTCTCGATCCCGAAGAAGCTTTTCATCGGATTGGAGAGCCCGGTGCCGCCGAGCTGCGTGCCACTGGAAACCGCAGCGAGCCACTGCGCCTGAAGCGCCGCATTCTGCGAATTGCCGACATACCAGGCGAGCGTGTCCTGGCACCACGCCATGAAGGCGGTGGCGCCACAGGTCTCGCCGATCACCGACATCGCCGCGATTGCCGGCCGCAGGTCGGCTTCCCCGTTCACCGGCATGTGTGACGCGAAGGCGCCCTCGGCGCCGAAGGCACGCAAGGCCTCGTCAGGATAAAGTTCGCCCTTGTCGATGGCGTCGATAACGGGTGCAAGCTTCGCTTTTGTCACGGCGCGGACGCGCTCGCAAAGATCCTCCGGTTCGTTTCGGGTATCCAGTGCGAGCGCGGCCTGTGTCATGGCTTTAACGACCTTTCCGTCATCTCGGCGATTGGGATCAGCGGCTCACCTCGAGCCCGACCGGGCGGGTGAAGGTGTTGGCGACCGGCGACCATTTCTTCACATGCGTGATCAGCGCATCGATTTCTTCGGGCGACACGCCGTCGCATTCCATGTCGACCTTGACGCGCACGTCGGTGAATCCGACCGGCTTCTCGCTGACGTCGCCGGTGCCCCAGACCGCGGAGATATTGAGGTCGCCCTCGAGCTCGAGTTCAAGTTTGCGTACGATCCAGCCGCGATGCACCGCATTGGCATGCAGGCCGACCGCGAGGCAGGAGCCCAGTGCCGCAAGCGATGCTTCAGACGGGTTCGGCGCGGTGTCGTCGCCGAGCAAGGCCGGCGGCTCGTCCACGATATAGGGCGGGAGATTGCGGATGAAGTTAAGATGTCGGAATTTACCCTCGGCGACGGTCTTGCATTTCAGCGTCTTGATGACCTTCGGGTTTGCCTTTCCGCTCTCGATCAGTTTTTCCAGCCCGCCCTTGTCGATCGGGGCAAGACATCCGGTGAGCACGACTTTTTCCGCGGCAACGGCCATGCGTTCCTCCAGCTTTCAGGTTCAGTAGGCTACCAACCGGTCTGTTTCTTTGCAGGGACCGTGCCAGCCGGGCCGGGGCCGGATTTCCTTGGAAACTCAAGGGCCGCGCCCGGGCCTGGAGATCGGCCGCGGCTCACACATGCTCAATGCTGGGGCAGACGGGCACCAAATGGGCGGGACGGCGCTTGGTTTGGAAGCAGCGATGCTACGAGCGTCATGGCGACCGGTTGGCTTTGCGCGGCACACATCATGCGCGACGCTCATGCGGGGTGGTACGAGCGAAGCAATTCCGTTTCGATCGATCCTGCGCTAAGGAATGAATCATGAGCGGAAAAAGCGCTGCAGCCGAAATGGATTCGCGCCTGGCCAACGATGCCGAGAGTGCGCGCAAGCGCCTTCTGGATGCGGCGACGGAATTGTTCTGCCGCTACGGCATCAACGCAACCGGCGTGGACGCCGTGATCGACCAGGCGAAGACCGCCAAGACCACGCTCTACCGGATATTCGGTTCGAAGGAGGGGCTGATCGAGGCGGTGCTGGAAAGCGAAGGCCAGCGCTGGCGTGACTGGTTCATCGGCGGAATCGAGGCCGGCAATGCGGCGCCGCGCACGAAGCTGCTGCGGATTTTTCCACTGCTCAAGGAATGGTTTTCCGAGGAGCGCTTCTACGGCTGCCCGTTCATCAATGCGATCGGCGAGCACGACAAGGGCGACGAGCGGCTGCGCTCGATCACCATCAAGCACAAAAGTCTGGTGTTGGCGCGGATCGAGCGGCTTGCGGTGGAGGCGGATCTGCCGAACCCGGCTGCGCTTTCCCACCAGATCGGACTGCTGATCGATGGCGCGATTATCGCGGCAATGGTGATGCGCAATCCGAAAGTGGCGGATGATGCCGGCGCCGTGATGCGGACGCTCCTTGGCAGCGAGCAACCGCGCAAGAGCAGCGCTCCCCGCCGTCGCCTGGCCGCGGCAGTCTAGAGTCTTGCGTTGACGGGTTTTCTTAACGCGAACCGGGACTCACTTCGCTTGAAAACGCGCTAAAGATCGCGCAGCGATTTCATATAGGCGACCAGCCCGCGCGCCTCATCGTCTTTCAAAATGAAGACCGGCATCTCCGGATGGCCTGCGATCAGGCCGTCCTGCAGGCGCTCGACCATCTGCTCCAGGTCGACCCGCGGCTCGATCCGGCGGAAGGCCGGCGCGGAGGCGATCGGACTGCGCTCGCCGCGTCCGATCGCGTGACACGACGCGCAGAGCCGCTCTGCCAGCGCCTGGCCCCGATCGGCGAGGTCGTTGGCCGGTGCAGGGGTGTGCATGACGAGGGACAGCGCCGCGAGCAGCGCCGCTATCCGTGCGATTGCGACAGGTGAACTATACGTCAAAGAACACCGTTTCATTGTCCCCCTGCAAGACGATATCGAACAGGTAGACTGTTTTGCCGTCACGGCTGGTTCGCTTCGCGATCAGGGTCTGACGGCGCTCTTCCTGCTCGATCAAGTTTAGCACGGGATCGGCCGCGTTGGCGTCGGCTTCGTCGGAAAAATACATTCTGGTGTGCAGGCCGATATTGATGCCGCGCGACACGATCCAGACGTTGATATGCGGCGCCATCATCCGGGTGTGGCGGCCGATCACGGCGCCGGGCTTGACGGTCTCGAAGGTATAAATGCCAGTCTTGAAGTCCGCACCAGTGCGGCCCCAGCCGCGGAAGTCCGGATCAAGCGGCTTCTTCTGGCGGTCGGCCGGATGATTGTAGCGGCCGTCTGCATTGGCCTGCCAGATTTCGATCAACGCGTCGCGTACCGGCGTGCCGGTGCCGTCGAACACGCGGCCTTCGATCACGATGCGCTCACCCTTGGTGGCGGCGCCGGCAACAACGTTGCCGAAATTGTTCTGGAAGATATCGAATCCGGCCTGATGCGGAATAAGCCCGATATGCACGTAGGGGCCTGCGGTCTGCGAGGCGGTTTCCTTCAGATAGCCGAGCGCTTGCGGCATTTCGTTTCTCCTCGATCGGATTTTTGTGTTCAGTTGCCGTCCAGCCGGTTCTCGAACAGCGTCGAGCGGCGGCCGCGCAGAACGATGTCGAACCGGTAGGCGAGCAGATCCATCGGGATTGCCGTGTTCATGTCGATCGGCGCGATCAGCCGGTCGATCGCCGCTTCGTCCGGGATGGTGTGCACGATCGGGCAGATCTTGATCAGCGGATCGCCCTCGAAATACATTTGGGTGATCAGGCGCTGCGCAAAGCCCGTGCCGAAGATCGAAAAGTGGATGTGCGCCGGGCGCCAGCTATTGACGTAGTTGCGCCACGGGTAGGGGCCGGGCTTGATGGTGCGGAAATAATAATAGCCGTTCTCATCGGTCAGCGCGCGGCCGCAGCCGCCGAAATTCGGATCGATCGGGGCGAGATAGGTGTCGTTCTTGTGCCGGTAGCGGCCGGCGGCATTGGCCTGCCAGAATTCCACCAGTGTGTTGGGGACCGGCTTGCGGTTCTCGTCCAGCACCTGGCCGTGAACGATGATGCGTTCGCCGATCGGATCGCCATCCTTGGCGTAATTGCGGATCAGGTCATTATCGAGCAACCCGATATCGTTCTGGCCGAAGACCGGACCGGTAATCTCGGACAGCGAGTTCTGCAGCGACAGCAGAGCTTTGCGCGGCGAGCGGCCGACGCTGGTCTTGTAGCCGGGAGCGTAGGCTGGCGGATGCAGCGAGCGGTCGCGCTGATAGAATTCGACCGGATGGATCGAAGGCATGAAGGTGTCGTGAAGCGCCTCCGCATCACGTTCGGAAACTTGCTCGCGTACATTCATGGGCGTCCTCCCGGCGTCTCCTCGCGGAAACAAACCTTAGAGAGGGCGCAATCTGCGAGACTTGACTCAAATCAAGCGAGCGGACTCTCAAATGAGCGGGCGGTCGATGATCGGGTCGTCATAGGCTGTGTGAACCAGTTCGATCCGCGGGCGCTCACTGCGTACGGGCCGCCGGGTTTCCCGTTGCGGCAAGCCGGCCATGCGCTTCATCCGCGCTTCCTCGGCCTCGATCAGCGCGTTCCAGGATATCAGCAGCTGCTGATAATTCTGCCGGACGGATTCGCTTCTGGTGCTGGAAATACGCGACGCACACTCCTCAGCACGCCTGCGATAGTGCCAGAGCATACGCACCCCCCAAGGTCCGTATCGCCGCGGATCGTGATCGATCCGTGGGCCGCATGACATTGCGCGACGGTAAAAATGTGCCGGAACAGGGTTAACGCGGGGTTAAGCCGGATTGCTGAGCATGCTCATCGAGCTGCGAATCCGCTCCGGGGAGGATGAGCGTTTGTCAGGCATTTCGTTAAAGCCCGCCTGGGGCGGTGCGGTGACATTCCGCAAACGCAAAAGGGGCACGCTCCGCGGAGCGCGCCCCTCTGCGGACTTCGGTGGTCGGGGCTCAGGTCTTCTTCACCCCCGGAATTTTCCATGATCCGTTGATGATCGACGGGTTCTTCTCGTTGGGCCAGTACATCCGCAGCATCAGGATGAACTTGCCCTTCGGCGCGGG
>CAZXJZ010000292.1:0-5564 GCA_964641065.1 uncultured Hyphomicrobiales bacterium
GCGCGGCGACCATCGTGCCCTCGCGCTCGAGCCCGATCGAGATCGCGAAATGCGGAATGCCGTGCAGGAAGTTGGTGGTGCCGTCGAGCGGGTCGACGTACCAGGTATGGCTCTTGTCCGGACCGTCGATGCGTCCGCCTTCCTCGCCGACAAAGCTGTAGCCCGGGCGTGCGATCATCAACTCGTCGCGCAGGGTCTGTTCGGCCTTGCGGTCGGCGGCGGTGACGAAATTCGCCGGTCCCTTGACCGAGACCTGCAGCTTTTCGACTTCGCCGAAATCGCGATTGAGCTGCCGCGCGGCCTTGCGGGCGGCTTTCATCATCACGTTGAGGAGGGCGGAGTGTTGCATGATGCTTCCTTATCCCGCCCGATGGGGGAGGGATAAAACTCAATCCGCCCGGCGAACGTAGGTGACTTCGTTGGTGTCGACCACGATCTTCTCACCCGCGGTGATGAAGGGCGGCACCATGACACGCAGGCCGTTTTCGAGTTTGGCCGGCTTGTAGGATGAGGATGCGGTCTGCCCTTTGACGACGGGATCGGCTTCGACGATTTCGAGCGTGACGTAGTCGGGCAGCTTGATGCTGATCGGGCGCTCGTCGTGCAGTTCGAGCGTCACCGTCATGCCGTCCTGCAGGAACGCGGCGCGCTCGCCGACGAAATCCTCGTGCAGTTCGGTCTGCTCGTAGGAGTCGTTGTCCATGAAGACGAGGCTCTCGCCCTCGCGGTACAGGAACTGGAAATCCTTCTGCTCGAGGCGCGCGCGCTCGACCCGCTCGTCGGAGCCGAAGCGGTTATTGAGCTTGCGTCCGTCGATCAGGTTTTTCAGTTCGACCTGATTATAGGCTGGGCCCTTGCCGGGCTTGACCGCCATGGTTTTGACAGCGACCCAGAGCGTGTCCTGGTACTCGATGACATAGCCAGGACGGATTTCGTTGCCATTGATCTTGGCCATGAGGCGTTCCGTGATTTCAGGAATATCGGCGCCATGTGCCCGTCGGCTTGGCCGCCGTCAAGAGCGTGAATTGGCGATGATGAACAGCCAGGGGTCGGCCTCCTTCCGCGCCGCGGCACGGACCTCGTCGGATTGCTTGGCCATGTACTCGTCCAGCCATGGATCGCTGGCACCGGCGGCCTTGGATACGATGTGCCATTTGACGGCTTCCTTGGGGTCCTCCGGCAGGCCGCGTCCGGTGGCGAGGATACGCGCCAGCCGGTTCTGGGCCACCGGAGCGCCGCGCCGGGCCGCCTTGCGCAGCAATTGGGCGGCGGTGGCCTCGTCCTTGGTGATGCCCGTGCCGTTATGCAGGGCGATCGCGAATTCGACCTGGGCATCGAGGTGGTCGGCCAGCGCCGCGAGCGAGAGCAGGCGAGTCGCTTCCTTGTCGTCCTTCGGAACGCCGCGGCCTTCCTTGTGCATCGTGGCGAGGGCGTATTGGGCCTCGCGATTGCCGGCCGCCGCAGCCTGACGAAACAGCTCGGCGGCGCGGGCGAAGTCGCGCGGAAACTGCATGCCTTCGAGATAGAACAGGCCGAGATTATAGGCCGCGTTCGCCTGTCCGAGCTTGGCGGCGCTTGCGAACAGCTTTGCCGCCGCGTCGCGGTCCCTGGGGCCGCCGCGGCCAGCCAGCCGCATCATCGCCAGCGAAAACATCGCTTCGCGGTCGCCGCGTTCGGCAGCCTTGCCGTACCACTCGACCGCCTTCGCATCGTCCTGCCCGACGCCGAGCCCGCCGCCATACAGGACGCCGATCAGCGTCATGGCCTTGGGGTCGCCGTTGGCTTCGACCCGCTTCTGCGCCTCCGCCATAGCGGACAGGTAATAGCCGCGCTGAAACTGGGCATATGCCACGTCGCCCGGATCCTGCGGGGCGGCATTCGGAGCCGGCTCGGGCAGGGGCGGCGACGGGTTGGCCTTCTTTGCCGCCGCGTGAGCCGGGACAGCCAGGAGCGACAACGAGATTGCGAGTACGATGTGGATCGGCGCCTTCACGTCGCGACCTCCGCGACTGACAGGCGCGCAGAGGCCTCCGCGACCGCGGCGGCCACACCGCGTGGGTCCGAGAACACCGCATCGCCCACGGCGATAAAGTCGGCACCCGCATCGACCAGCGGCGCAATCTCCTCGAGCGCGGTGGCATAGGCGACGCAGGGTACCTCGAAGAGATCGGCCCACCAGGTGACGCGCTCGATCAGCGCATCGAGCGATGGCCGCTCATTGTCGCCAAACATCACATAGTCGGCGCCGTCCTCCGCCGCGATCATGGCGTCATGTCGGGTTTCAAGACCACCAATGCCCGCGATCCGGTCGGGCTTCAGCGCTGCCGCGGCATCCTGGAAGGCGGCAAGCCCGTTCAGGTGCGCGCCGTCCGCGCCGCTACGGGCGACAATCCGCGGATGGCCGTCGAGGATCAGGGCCGCCTCGGCCCGCTGCACGACGGGGCCGATCTCCTTCACGCGGTTGATCAGCGAGCGCTCATCCTCGTCGGGAAGCCGCATCAGCACGGCTGCGATATCGGCGGAATCGAGCGCGCCGAGCAGGTCGAGCCGGAGCTGCGCGGCATCGGCCGCGGCCGGCGTGACCAGATAGAGGCGCGGCCGAGGGCGCCTGAGCTCGGTTGGTCGGGGCGATGCCATCCGGTTACCCGATGTGACCGCAATCGGGCGGCAGTTTGACGGGGAGCGTCGCAACCTCGTTCGTCCCCGCGAACGCGGCAAATCCGGCGCAATCGGCCGGATTTCCGCGTCCGCGGGGAGGAGCGGACATTACGCTATGCTGCCTTCTTTTCCAGATCCTGCTTCCACTGACCGAGCGAGGCGAGGCCGTTCATCATCGCGCGATGGGTGAAAGCGCGCTGCGCCGCCGCGACATTCTCCGTCTTGCCGCTCCAGGCCTTCTGCGGCGCGGCCTGCAGCGCCCGGCCATAGGAGAAGGTGAGCTTCCACGGCAAGCCGCCAATCTTGTTCATGGCGTCGAGATGGGCGGTCGCTTCCTCGTCAGACTGGCCTCCGGACAGGAAGGCGATGCCCGGCACCGCGCCCGGCACGCAATTCTTCAGGAGCTTCACGGTCTTTTCCGCGACCTCCTGTACCGAGGCCTTCTTCGCGCTCTTCTTGCCCGGCACTGCCATGTTCGGCTTCAGCACGATGCCTTCCAGTGCCACTTTCTGATAATAGAGCTGCTGGAAGGTCTCCTTCAGCACGAACTCGGTGACCTCGTAGCAGCGATCGATATCGTGGCTGCCGTCCATCAGCACTTCCGGCTCCACGATCGGCACGATCTGAGCGTCCTGGCAGAGCGCCGCATAGCGCGCGAGCGCATGCGCGTTGGCGCTGATACAGGCGTAGCTCGGAATCCCTTCGCCGATGTCGATCACCGCGCGCCATTTCGCGAAGCGCGCGCCCTGCTCGTAGTATTTCGCGAGCCGGTCCGCGAGCCGGTCAAGACCAACGGTGACGAGTTCGCCGGGGCAATTGGGCAGCGGCTTGGTGCCCTCGTCGACCTTGATGCCAGGAATGGCGCCGGCCTTCTTGATGAGATCGACCAGCGGCGTGCCGTCCTTGGCCTTCTGCCAGATGGTCTCGTCGTAGAGGATGACGCCGGAAATGTGCTTCGACATCGCTTCCGACGTACGGAACATCAGCTCGCGATAGTCGCGGCGATTGTCCTCGGTGTTTTCGGTGCCGATCGCGTCGAAGCGCTTCTTGATGGTGCCGGTGGATTCGTCGGCCGCCAGGATGCCCTTGCCGGGCGCGACCATGGCTTCGGCGACCTTGTTCAGTTCAGCGAGGTTCATCGGTTGCTCCGTTCGCAGGCCGGAAAAACCGGCAGAATTCGACGGTCTTTTACATCCTCTCCGGGCGAGCGGAAAAGAGGCAGGGCTATTTTGCCCTTAATACTTCAACCCCCGGCAGCGATTTCCCTTCGCAGAATTCGAGAAAGGCGCCACCGGCTGTGGAAATGTAGCTGAAATCGTCCGCGACCCCGGCGTGCTTGAGCGCCGCCACGGTGTCGCCGCCGCCGGCGATCGAGACAAGTTTGCCGGCCCGGGTTCGTTCCGCGGCGTGACGCGCTGCCGCAACCGTGCCGCGGTCGAACGGCGCAAGTTCGAATGCGCCGAGCGGGCCGTTCCAGAGCAGGGTGCGCGCGTCGTCGATGGCGCGGTTCACGCGCTCGATGGACAGCGGGCCGACATCGAGGATCATGCCGTCATCGGGGATGGCGTCGAGGCCATAGGCCTGCGACGGGGCGTTGGCTTCGAACTTGTAGGCGACGACGGCATCGACCGGCAGGATGATCGCGCATTTGGCGGCTTCGGCCTTGTCCATGATGCGGCGCGCGGTATCGGCGAGATCGCGCTCGGCCAGCGACTTGCCGATCTTGACACCTTGCGCATGCAGGAAAGTGTTGGCCATGCCGCCGCCGATCACCAGCCCATCGACCCGGCCGACCAGATTTTCGAGCAGGTCGATCTTGGTCGAGACCTTGGCGCCGCCGACGATGGCGATCACCGGCTTGGCCGGCGCGACCAGGGCTTTCGAAAGCGCGTCCAGTTCGGCCTGCATCGTGCGGCCGGCATAGGCGGGCAGCTTGTGGCCGAGGCCCTCCGTCGAGGCATGCGCGCGATGCGCAGCGGAGAAGGCGTCGTTGACATAGATATCGCCGAGGTGAGCCAGCGCCTGAACGAAGGCGGGATCGTTCTTTTCCTCTTCCTTGTGGAAGCGGGTGTTTTCGAGAACGAGAATATCGCCTGCTTTCATCGCATCGACGGCAGTTTTCGCGTCCGCGCCGATGCAGTCGTCGGCGAATTCGACCGGCTTGTTGATGATCTTCGAGAGAGCGGCGGCGACCGGGCGCAGCGAGTCCTTTTCGTCGCGCCCCTTCGGGCGGCCGAAATGCGCGAGGATTATGACCTTGCCGCCCTTCTCTGCGATTTCGGTGATCGTCGGCACGACGCGTTCGATGCGGGTCGCGTCGGTGATCTTGCCGTTCTCCATCGGAACGTTGAGATCAACGCGAAGAAGGACGCGCTTGTCGTTCAGGTCGGCGGTGTCGAGGGTGCGGAATTTGGACATTCGAGCGCTACTCTTGCTCGTCACCCTGAGGTGCGAGACGCGCAGCGTCGAGCCTCGAAGGGACAGCCGGGCCGTCGTCCTTCGAGGCGCGCTAAGCGCGCCTCAGGATGACGGATTGATCAGATCAGCTTCCCCATCGCCACGGCCGTGTCGGACATGCGGTTGGAGAAGCCCCATTCGTTGTCGTACCAGGACAGGACCGACACCAGCGTGCCGTCCATGACCTTGGTCTGGTCCATGTGGAAGACCGAGGAATGCGGATCGTGGTTGAAGTCGATCGAAACGTTCGGGCTCGTGGTGTAGCCAAGGATACCCTTGAGCTGCTGCTCGGACGCGCGCTTGATCGCGTCGTTGATCTCGTCCTTGCTGGTGCTCTTCTTCGCCATGAATTTCAGGTCGACCACCGAGACGTTCGGAGTGGGCACGCGCATGGCGAAGCCGTCGAGCTTGCCGTTGAGTTCGGGAAGCACGAGACCGACCGCCTTGGC
>CAZXJZ010000293.1:0-5525 GCA_964641065.1 uncultured Hyphomicrobiales bacterium
ATGGCTCGGCGTTCGACATCACCGGCAAGGGCATTGCCAATCCGATCGGTTCGTTCTGGACCGGCGTGATGATGCTCGAGCACCTCGGCGAAAAGGCCGCAGCAGCGCGGCTGATGAAGGCGATCGAACGCGTCACCGCCGATCCCGATCTGCACTCGCCCGATCTTGGCGGCAGCGCCACGACCAGGCAGGTCACCGACGCCGTGGCGCGCGCGATCGAAGCGGAGAATGCGTAAATTGCGTTTGAAACGGGTCCGCTTGGAGCCCTGACACGCTGTGACGCTAATCCGACACCAGCACCTGACGGCATTCCGCCGGCAGCGCCTCCATCGTCATGTGCTTGCGCGGCCGGTCCGACTTCGGCTCTTCCGGCTGCAATATCTTCGGCTGAAACCAGTAGGCCAGTTCGGCGCCACAGCCGTCGCCCTCTCCGATCGGCGGCTGCGGCTTGCAGCCCGGCGAATCCTTCGGGCATCCCATGCGGATGTGGAAATGATAGTTGTGCCAGTACCAGGGGCGTACCTTGGACAACCATGCGCGGTCGCCGCGGGCATCGCGGCACAGCGCCTTCTTGATTGCCGCATTGACCAGGATGCGCTCCACCGCCGGGTCCTGTGCCGCCGCCCGGATGATGCCGACATGGCCCGGTGTCCAGACGTTCGGATCGACATCGAGCTTGTCCGCGCGCACCACATTGGTGGCGGACATTTCCTCGCGCTCGCGCCTCGTCAATTCGCGGTCTGGCATCGGCGTCAGCCAGATGTCGGCATCGAGCCCGACCTGATGGCTGGCATGGCCGGTGAGCATCGGACCGCCGCGCGCCTGCGCCAGGTCGCCGACCAGAAGACCATTCCAGCCGACGCTGGGCGCCTTGGCCGCGAGCCGCTCGAGCATGTCGATCAGGTCGGGATGCCCCCAGTTGCGGTTGCGTGACAGGCGCATGACCTGCCAGTTCTTGCCGTTCACCGGCAGCGCGATGCCGCCGGCAAGGCAGCCGCGGGTGTAGAAGCCGATCGCGCGAGCCTGCAGATTGGCCGGTGTCAGCTTGCGGCCAAACAGATCCTTGGCCGGCGTCTTGGGATCGTCCGGGTTAGCCAGCGGCGGCAGCGGTTTGGGGTCGAGCGTCCCCTTGTCCTGCGCCGATGCCGGAGCCGCCTGCGCAAGCGTCAGGGCAAACGCGAAAGTGAACAAAAACACCCTCATTGGACCACACCTCTTAACGGTATTTTTGCGCGCTGACTTTACATGCTTGAATTGAGTCTGGAAGCCGGTTTGCACAGTGCCGCGTAGGGGTTGGTCATGCGTGTGTTTCCCGCCATTGCCGCAATCATCGCATTCCTGGCGGGTTCCGCCGCCCAGGCCGAGGTCGTGGTCCGGGTGGACAAATCGGCGCAGCGCATGTCGGTGATCGTGGACGGCGTTCCGACCCACAATTTCGTGGTCTCGACCGGGCTGGCCGGCGGACCGCCGGTCGGCACCTTCAGGCCGCAGCGGATGGAGCGGACCTGGCATTCGCGGCTCTACAACATGGCGCCGATGCCTTACTCGATTTTCTTCCACGGTCATTACGCCATTCACGGGACCAACCAGGTCAGCCGGCTGGGCCGGCGCGCCTCCAAGGGATGCGTGCGGCTGCATCCGCGCGATGCCGCGGTCCTCTTCAACCTTGTGAAGAAGCAGGGCATGGGGAAGACCCGCATCGTCATCGAACCGTCGAGCCGGTCTGCCATGGCTCCGGCCGAGAAGCGGGCAGAGACCGCTGCGGCATCAGGAAGCCCCAAGGTCGAATAGCGCTCCCGGTCGCTTCAAAGCCGCACGAATCCGGGTCCCGGCGTGTTGACAAGCCAGCCTCCGGAAGGCTCACTTTTGCCTGATCGTCCGAATGAATTGACCTTCTGTCTTTTTGCCGGGGCGAGAGATGGGCAGCGATACGCTTTCCGACGTGTTGCGCGCGGTTCGTCTGACCGGGGCAGTATTCATCGACGTTGACGTCACCGCGCCCTGGGTGACATTCGCCCCGCGCTCGCGGCATCTCATTCCCCTGATCATGCCGGACGCGCAGCATCTGATCTCGTATCATCTAGTCACCCAGGGCGAGTGCTATGCGGTGCAGAAGGACCAGGACCCGGTCAGGCTGCAGACTGGCGACCTGATCGTATTTCCGCACGGCGATCATCATACGCTGGCGACCGAACCGTCGATGCGCGCACCGGCGAGCTTCGACGTATCGCAGCTCGATCTGACGACGCAGCGGCCCTGGAAACTCGTCGAGACCGGCGGTGGCGGCGAGAAGCTCAAGCTCGTTTGCGGCTTTCTCGGCTGCGACGTGCGGCCGTTCAATCCGCTGCTGGCGGCGCTGCCGCCGCGCATCCATTGCAGCGGCCAGAATCCCGAATGCAACGCGCGGCTGAGCCATTTCTACCAGATGGCGGTGATGGAAGCGCATGGCCAGCGCATCGGCGGCGAAAGCATCCTCGCCAAACTGAGCGAGCTTCTGTTCATCGAACTGGTCCGCATGTATCTGGAATCGCTGCCCAGCGAACAGACCGGCTGGCTCGCGGGATTGCGGGACCGGCATGTCGGACACGTGCTGTCGCTGATGCACGCCAATCCCGCCAGGGACTGGACGCTGGAAACGCTGTCCGGCGAAGTCGGCTTGTCGCGTTCGGCGCTCGCCGACCGCTTCACCGAATTCGTCGGCGTGCCGCCGATGCAATATCTCGCGCGCTGGCGGATGCAGATCGCCTCGGGTCTGCTGACACAGGGGCAGTCGAACATCGCAAAAATTGCGGTCGATGTCGGCTACGAATCCGAAGCCGCATTCAGCCGCGCCTTCAAAAAGGTGGTCGGAATGCCGCCCGCCGCATGGCGCAAGAGCCGCCAGAACGGCGCCTAAGCGACTGTTTGAACCGCAGGCCGCGCCGCAGCGACATACAGCTTCGTCTGCGATCGATCATACGATCGTGAGGCCGGGCACACCCGGCATTTCAATCAAGAGAGGCGGACAGGCGATCATGGCCGGGGCAGCGGCCGGAGCGCATATGCCGCGTCATGAACCGATGGAGACTGCCATGAACGTCGATCTCGATGTGAGTTTCGCCCCGCGCACGATCGCGCAGGCGCGCACCCGACGGGCGCACGCGTTTAGCCGCCTGTTGCGGATTGCGCTTCGAAAGGTACAGGCCGGATTGCGCGTATTCTGGACGCGCCTGGCCCGGACCTCGCGATATCACCACGAACTCGACCTCCTGATGCATGCCGACGACCGCATGCTCGCCGATATCGGCCTGACGCGCTTCGATGTTGTCAGCGCGGCGCAGGAGAGCCGGGGATGGTATGGCCGCCGCGATGCCCTGCGCGCCGCGGCCACGCGGCGTGACGACGCTATCGGCGTGGCCCGCGCACGCCGGAGCAGGCTGCCGGAGATGCCGGCACCGCCGGTTGTGCCGGCGCTGCCATGTACGATGGAGACGTCGAGCTTCCGCTGAGCCTGACCATCCGCGCCGATGAAAACGCCATGGCCCGCAAGATGAAGCCGCTCCAGCAGCTCATCTTGCGGGCCATCATGTTGACCAATCTTGCGGGCCTATCTCGCAGGCCGCGGACCAATCAGGCCTTTTTGGCCTTCTTCACAGCCTTGGTGTTGTCCACGACCATGGCAGTCGGGCCGTTCTTCAGGATCGACTTGATCGCGTTGTTCGCTGCGGCTTTCGATGAATAGCCTTCCGAAGCGAACATCTTCTCACCGTTCGGCGCCTTGAAGCGCACGCGGAATTCTTCCTTCTTGTCTTTATAGATTTCGAATGAATACGGCATGTGCCCTCCGTCATGATGTATGAAACGTTGCAACCTCGTTTCAGACTTTACGCTTGTCAAGCGCATTCGTCTTCAAGGAGATCAACCATCGGTGTGTAACATCGCGTCTCCTGCTTTCTACGGAGCGCGCGCGATGCAGCATTATTCAGAGTGCCTGAAGGGTGTGGCCTGTGATTGTCATATGCCGTCGCGACGTTCGGTCATCGCCGGACTCGCATGCAGCGTCGTAATCCCGCAAGCCGCGTCCGCCTTTACGCGGTCGCTTGCTGCCGAGGACCAGCGCTTCATGCGCATGGCGATTGATGAGGGGCGCGCTGCGGACTTGCCCTTCGGCGCCGTCATCGTTCACGCCGGCGGCGTGATCGCGCGTGGCGGCAATCATGGCCGCTCCCAACGCGATCCCACCGCGCATGGAGAAATGGTGGCGATCCGCAACGCCGTTGACTATCCGGGCGCCGACGCGCTGAAAGGCGCAACGCTGTATACGACCGGCGAACCTTGCCCGATGTGCATGGGTGCGATCGTGTGGTGCGGTATCTCGCGTGTCGTTTATGCTGCCTCGATCACGCAACTCGCGACCGTGATGGACCAGATCATGGTACCCAGCACCGAGATCGCCGCACGCGAAACGTTCGCGCCGGTGTCGATCACCGGCGGCGTGCTGGCGGACGAGGTCATGGCGCTGTTTCGCGAGAAGATGGCGAGGCTTGCGGCGTCGGCACGGCCATAGCGGGGGCGGATCATCGCTCTGCTTTTGACGGCGTGGAGAACGCCGGTGTCCCGCTTTCTGTCTCCGCAAGGGAGATGAAGCGCCGGGATGCGCCAGGGACTTGCGAGTCCCGTTTGGCTCGGCCTTGCGATGGGCGAGCCTTACAATGAGGCTGGGCCCAGCGCCTCTCCCGGCGCTCCATCAAGCGGGATAATGGGTAGCAGGAAATAGGAATAACGCCGGTACTCGATCTAGGCGCGGCGTGCTATCCTGTAGGAGGGGCACGCATTTGCCGACGATCGCATTCTTCCTCGGGATTGCCATCGCGATGTATCATCGCGACCACAATCCGCCGCATATTCACGTCATCTATGCGGGCTATGAGGCTTTGATTGCCATCGACGATGCGCGCGTGTTGCGCGGCAAGTTGCCGCCGACTGTCATGTTGATCGTCCGGCGCTGGGTAACGCTGCGACGCGACGCATTGCTCGCCAATTGGGAGCGTGCGCGACGACACGAGACGCTGGAACGGATTCCGGGACCGGACGATGAAGCTGATTAAAGTGCGAAAGGTGAAGATCGTCGGCGACTTTCGGCTGGCCGTCGAATTCTCCGATGACACCACCGGCGAACGGGACTTCTCGTTCATCAAATCCGAAAGCGGTCCCATGCTGGAGCCGCTCAAGGAGCCAGCCTATTTCAAGCGTGTTTTTGTCGAGGATGGGGTTCTGACGTGGCCCAATGGCTACGACTGGGACCCGATCGCGCTGCATGACGAAATGAAAGAGGCAGGCGAGCTGCGGCCTGTTGGGGATGCGGCGGAGTAGCCCGCATGAGCGGAGAGGCCCTCGACTCCAAGCCGGGAGATGGGAGAAACGGCTCTACGTATCCACCTTGAGCGCGGCAATAAACGCCTCCTGCGGGATATCCACCTTCCCGTATTGGCGCATCTTCTTCTTGCCTTCCTTCTGCTTCTCCAGAAGCTTGCGCTTGCGGGTGG
>CAZXJZ010000294.1:0-5517 GCA_964641065.1 uncultured Hyphomicrobiales bacterium
GGGGGAGATCCGAGCGCGCCGCGCCCCCACTTGCCTCCCCGCATGAAAAGGACTATAATCCTCTTCATGCCCCTGCCCTACCGCTCCGTCTTCGATGGCCCGATCATCCGCCGGGTTCGCGTCACCCCCGAGCGGCCGGAGGATTTTCCGCAGCGCGCGCCGCGCACGCGCCGCCCGCATGGCGAGGCGCAGGTCGCGGCCGTCCGCCACCTGATCGAGCAGACCGAACTCACCTATGCCGAGATCGAAAAGCGGACCGGCGTCGGCCGGGCCAGCATCTGCCGCTGGACCCGCGACCAGAAATGGGTGCGGCCGGTGTTTGCGCCGCGCGCGACCGACTTGATCCCGCGCGCCCGCGCCTCGGCGCGGCTGAAGCGCCGCACGCTGGCGGCGCGGCTCGACGCGCTGGCCGAGCGTTATGTGCGTGAGCTGGAAACGGACCCCGGCGTCGATCTCGACAAACTCGCCGCGGCGCTGGAGCTTGCGAAGATGGCGAAGCTCGCGGCGCTGCCGCGCAAGCGCATCCGCGGCCGCATGATGCCGGCGAGCGAGGAGCCGGCCCGCGTGCTCGCCCGCCTGCGCGCCGAGGGCGTGCGGCTCGACCGCGCGCCGGAGGCGGCGGTGAAGGATTTCATCGACAGCCACCGCCCGCCGGAGGATGACCGGCATCTGCGCCCGCGCGGGACGAAGTCACGGCGCGTGCAGGCGCATCGGCGGATGTTCGATTGGGGACGGGATTAGGCGAATCCGTCCCATCCAAAAATAAGAATTTCAACCTATTGTATCCTGTATCGCTACACGATACAAAATGGACCTGCCTCCGTTCGTGTGGGGGCAAGAACCCGCCGACGCGACCACGCAACGGCGCGCCAGCGGGTGCGAGCTACCTCTTTCGTATAGAGGCGTGAACCGCCGCGCACGACCGGAACCTAGCGCAGGGAAAGGCGTGCGTGGCGGCGCCCTGAATATAAAGAAACATAAAGAGAACACAATGTCCGCAACCGGAAATGTGCTGCATCCTGGCGCCCGCATCAGAGCGGAAGTAATCCCAATGGGGATGTCCGTGACGAAGGCAGCTCAGCTTGCCGGAGTTGGCAGGCCAGCACTCTCCAATCTTCTCAATGGCAACGCAGCACTGTCTGCTGACATGGCCGCTCGACTGGAGAAGGCTTTCAAGAAATTCTCCCGTCAAGAACTTCTTGACTGGCAAGCGGAATATGACGCCGCGCAATCTACCAAGAAATCGCCCACTGACACCAAGGCGTATGTTCCACCATTCTTGGGTATCAAAGCGAACCAAATCGAAGTTTGGGCTGATCACAACATCACCGCCCGTCCGCGCCTCGCTGTGTTCTTGCGCACACTAATCCACTCGACGGGCCTCGGTCTTTCGAAAGTGGAATTTCCGGGAAACGACGACGCTGAGCGTCCGGGTTGGGACGGCTATGTCGAAGCGTCAGAAGACACGCCCTGGATTCCGGCAGGGCGATCAGGCTGGGAATTTGGCGTCAACGAGAATGTTAAAGCGAAGGCCGACCAAGATTTCAAAAAGAGCGTGAAGGCGACCGACGCGGCGGATCGCAAAGATACAGTATTCATTTTCGTGACGCCCCGCCGCTGGCCCGGCAAGAGCAACTGGGTGAAAGACGCGAAAGCCGAAGGCCGCTGGAAGGACGTTCGAGCCTATGACTCCAGCGATCTAGAAGAATGGATCGAGCAATCGCTGCCAGGTCAGGCGTGGTTCGCCAACGAGACCAACATTCCCGCGCAGGACGTCCGTTCATTGGACAAATGCTGGTTCGATTGGGCGAACGTTGCGACGCCGCCGCTGTCTCCGTCGTTGTTCAGCACGGCCATCGAAGCGACGAAGCGCACAATGCTTTCACGACTGTCGAAGGACCCCGACGGTCCGACCGTGGTTGCGGCGGACTCGACCGAAGAGGCACTAGCGTTTCTTGCGCAGCTTCTCGGCGAGCGCGGTGGCTCTGAACTCGCCAACTTCCGCGACAGAGTGCTCGTCTTCGACAAGCCCGGCGCTCTGCCGCGCCTCGCTCAAGGGGTTCAGACGTTCATCCCGGTCGTCCACACGCGAGAGGTGGAGCGCGAACTCGCGCCGCATGCTAAGTCTATGCAAGTGATCGTAATTTATCCGCGCAACGCCGTCTCGACTGAGCCGCACATTACACTTGAGCCGGCTAACTACGAGACGTTTAACAAGGCGCTCGAAGAAATGGGCATGGACCGGGACACGGCCAACCGTCTCGCCGCCGAGTCAGGCCGTTCACTCACGGTTCTGCGCCGCCGCTTAGCAAGCGTCGAAGCGGTGCGCACGCCGCACTGGGCGGCAGATCCCGAGACAGCCAAGCGTCTTGTGCCATTTCTGTTCGTCGGCGCATGGCAAAGCACGAACGAAGCGGATCGTATCGGTCTTTCGCTTCTTGCTGGCGGTCGTCCTTACGACGAGCTTGAAAAGGACTTTCAGGCCTTGACGCAACTCAACGATGCGCCGGCATGGTCGGTCGGCACCTATCGCGGCTTGATTTCCAAGATGGATTTACTTTACGCGATTCCGCATGCCGTCACGCACGATGATCTCACGCGTTATTTCGAAATGGCGCGAATGGTGCTCGGCGAGGACGACCCTTCTCTTGATTTAGACGAGGACAAGCGCTGGGCGGCGTCGATTCACCACAAGACCCGGGAGTTTACTGGTGCGTTCCGCGAAGGAATTTCGGAAACGCTGGTCTTATTGGCGGTGAACGGTCCGCACCTCTTCAGGAAGCGCCTTGGCATCGATACTGAAGTACAAGCGGCGCTTGTGGTGCGCGATCTGCTGAACAAGACGCCGCTTTCGCTTCGCGTTCTCGAAGCGAACGACCGCGATCTTCCCACGTATGCGGAAGCCGCACCGGAAGAGTTTTTGTCGATCATCGAGCGCGATTTAAAGACCGAAAATCCAGCGGTTCTCGGTCTTCTGCGCCCGGCAAGTGCGGGCATATTCGGGCACAGCCCAAGCCGTACTGGTATGCTTTGGGCACTGGAAGGGCTGGCGTGGAACCCACAGACGCTTCCTCGCGCAGCGCTCATTCTCGCGCGCATGGCGCAAGTCGAAATCAATGACAACTGGGTCAACAAGCCGACGCATTCATTGCAATCGATCTTCCGTTCGTGGATGCCGCAGACGGCGGCTAACCATGAGACGCGTGTCGATCTGATGAAGAAACTGGCGGGGCGATATCCGGACGTCGCGTGGAAAATCTGCGTTTCGCAGTTCGGCAATCACAGCGATGTGGGTGATTACAGCCACAAGCCCCGCTGGCGTCCGGATGGGTACGGTTTCGGGGAACCGTTTGCGACAAGAGCGCCGGCCATGAAGTTCCAGGTCGAGATGGTCGAGATGGCCCTCAACTGGAAGGATCACACGATCGGTATGCTGAAGGATCTGGTGGATCGCCTCCACGGCCTTGGCGAAGATTTTCAGACACGTGTGTGGGCGTTGATTGAAATTTGGGCGAAGACCAAGGCGACCGACACCGAAAGGGCGGAGATGCGCGAAAAAATCCGTGTCACGACGCTGTCGCGCCTCGCCGCTCTGCGTGCGCGGAAAAGGCCGCCCGTTGCGGCACTGGCTGGGAAGGCCAAAGCCGCTTACGAGGCGCTTGAGCCGAGCGACCTCATAAACAAGCACGCGTGGCTCTTCCGCGAGAGCTGGGTGGAAGAGTCCGCCGAGGAAATCGATGAAATCGACAAGATTGACTTCAAAAAACGCGAAGAACGCATTCAGAGGCAGCGCGTCGACGCCATGCGCGATATCCGCGCAGGTCGCGGATTACCCGGCTTGCTCGAACTCGCCGAAAGCGGCAACGCGGCTTGGTGGGTCGGAGTACATGCCGCTCGCGATCTTCTACCAGAGAATGAACTTGTCGAGCTGATGCGGCTCTGCATCAAGAAAGTGCTCGACAACCACAATCCGGTTTTCCCGGCCAAGAACGTGATTGGAGGCGCGGTCCGTGCTATCGACGACGACGTGGGACGCGAGCGCGTTCTGAGGGCAGTTGCGAAAGACCTGTCAGAAGATCAGATGGCCCAGCTGCTCGTCCTAGCTTCGTTCGGCAAGAGCACTTGGAAACTTGTCGATGAACTCGGTACGGAGGCGCAAGCGAAGTACTGGTCAGAGGTCGCGCCAGACTGGGCCAGTCAGTCTGATTCGGAAATGAACGAGGGCGTTGACCGGATGCTGAAAGCACAGCGGCCCCGCGCGGCGTTTGCAATCGTGCGCCTTCAGCCTGAGAAACTGGACCCGCAAGTGCTCTTCCGCCTGCTCTCAGCCATTGTGACGGGCGGCAAGGACGAGACCGGCACATACCAACTCGAACAATGGAATGTAGAGCAGGCGTTCAAGCGCCTGAACTCAAGCTCCGCGTTGACGCTCGACCAGAAAGCTGGACTTGAGTTTGGGTATCTCGAAGTGCTGGCGAGGCCTTGGGACAATCGTGCTGACAGCTACGGCATTCCGAACCTAGAGCGCTACATCGAAGCGCATCCCGAGGTCTTTTTGCAGGCGATCACGTGGGCGTATAAGCGCAAAGACGGCGGCACCGATCCGGTAGATTTTCAAGTGCCGGAAGGCAACGCGAAGAACTTGGCCGAACGCGGGTACAGACTTGTCGAAGCCATAAAGCGCATTCCGGGCCACAACGATCTTGACGACTTGGAAGCTGACCGCCTTGCGAAGTGGATTGCTACCGTACGCCAAGGCGCCGCCGAGTTGAGCCGGGCGGACATCGCCGACATGTGCATTGGTAAGGTACTTGCGAACGCGCCCACCGGACAGGACGGCGTTTGGCCATGCGAACCTGTCCGGCAGGTTATGGAAGACATTCAGTCCGACCCGATGATGGAAGGCGCACACACCGGCATCTACAATTCGCGCGGCGTCGTTTGGCGCGGCGAGGGTGGTGACCAAGAGCGGGAACTCGCGGAGAAATACCGCAAGTGGGGTCAGGCGCTTCAGCTCTCCCATCCCTACGTCTCGTCAAAGCTCCTCATGGAACTGACGCGTACGTACGAGAACGAAGCGAACCGCGAAGACACCGAGGCCGGTATCCGTCGCCGACTCCGGTGATCACTCCTCCTTAAACCCGTACGCCTGCGCGTTGCCGGTTGCGCCGTAATACTTGAACGGCAGGAACTTGCCGGTCATCGCCAGCTTGACGCGGTCGCCCTTGGGGTCGGCCTGGCGGTCGATGGTCATGTCGAAGTCGATCGCCGACATGATGCCGTCGCCGAATTCCTCCTCGATCAGAAGCTTCATCGCCGGCCCGTTCACCAGCACCAGCTCGTACAGCCGGTAGATCAGCGGGTCCGTGGGCGGCATCGGCGTCGCGGTGCCGCGCATCGGCACCTCGTTGAGCATGACCTCCTCGGTCTTCGACAGGCCGAACAGCTTCGCCGCGTTGGCCGCCATCGGCTTCGTCATCTTGTGCTGGCCGAGCACGGCCCCCGTCACCAGCACCG
>CAZXJZ010000295.1:0-5503 GCA_964641065.1 uncultured Hyphomicrobiales bacterium
CTGGAGCGGATCGCCAAGCTCGGGTTCAGGGGCGTGCAGATCCTGACCAATATCGACGGCAAGGAATTGTCCGATCCCGTGGCCGCGCCGTTCTGGAAGAAGGCGGAGGAACTCGGGCTGCTGGTCGTCATCCATCCCAACGGCTTCACCCATGGCGAGCGGCTGAAGCGCTTCTATTTCAACAACGTGATCGGCAATCCGCTCGAGACCACGATCGCGCTACATTACCTGATTTTCGACGGGGTGCTGGAGCGCCACCCGCAGTTGAAACTTCTGGCCGTCCATGGCGGCGGCTATCTCGGCAGCTATTACGGCCGCATCGACCACGTCTGGGGCGCGCGATCGGACGCGCATGCAGACCTGCCAAAACCGCCGACCAGCTATCTGAAACAGATATATGTCGACACCGTCGTGTTCTCCGAGGGGCAGTTAAAGGCGCTGGTCGAGACCTTCGGCGCGGATCATGTGGTGATGGGGACCGACTATCCCTTCGACATGGCCGACTACGATCCGGTCGGTCATGTGACTTCCATTGGCGCTTTCGATTCTGCTACGGTGGGCAAAATCGTGGGCGGCAATACGAAGCGGATCCTCGGCCTGTAGGATTTGTGGCTTCGCCGACTGGAGCGGCATGAGCTGGATCGATAATTCACCCCTGACCATCTGGGGCGTAGAACCCTACGAGGGCGTCGTGGCAGACCCGGACCAGTTCCGGGAAGCCATGAGCCGGCTGGGAGCCGCGGTTCACATCATCACCACCAACGGCAGCGCGGGGAAGGCGGGCTTCACCGCCACCGCGGTCGCGTCGGTCTCGGACTCACCGCCGACCATCCTGGTCTGTCTCAATCGCAAGAGCCAGATCACCCCGATCATGCGCGAGAACAAGGTGTTCTGCGTCAACACGCTGGCTTCCAGCGACGAGGACCTCGCGAACGTGTTCGCGGGCCGGCAGGGCCATTTCATGGCCGACCGCTTCAAGTTCGGCGACTGGACTGCGCTCGAGACCGGCGCACCGGCGCTGACCCAGGCGATCGCCGCACTCGATTGCCGGGTGCTGGAAATGAAATCGGTCGCGACCCATGACATCTATTTCGGTGAAGTCGCGGCGATCCGGCTCGCCAATGCCGAGAAGGCGCTGGTGTATCACGCGCGGGCCTACAAGCATGTCTAAGCTGGTCATCACCGGGCCGCGCCGTAGGCGCGAGACCCGGTGATCCATCTTTACAAAAAATGATGGATGGCCGGGTCAAGCCCGGCCATGACCGAGTAGAGGCCACGCGAAGCCCGCGGCAGATCAGATATCCTGCCCGATCCACTCGCGCTGGACGTCGTCGCACCAGTTGCCGACGTTCCATTGTCCCCACGCGCCGAGGCCCGCGAGTTCATCCGGTCCGGCATAGACCGGCACATGCACGACCGAAAGACCATCATGCGCATGCGCCTGTTTCAGCGCCGCGCGCAATTCATCCGCACTGAACCCGCCCTGCAATGCGCGCACGCCCTGCACCGCGCCGGCAAGCTGCACATAATCGACCGGCACGGTATCGTTGGTGCGGAATTCCCGTCCATATTGCGCGAGTTGCAGACCGGTGATCGCGGCCATGCGGCGATTGTCGAAGATCACGATCATGCCGCGCAGCTTGTGCTCGACACCGTCGATCAGCGCCTGTGGGTTCATCATGAAGGAGCCGTCGCCGGTGAAGGCAATGCCGTAGCGCGGCGTATCGGCCATCGCGGAGGCCAAGAGCCCGCTCACCGCGAAGCCCATATACGACGCGCCGGTCTCGGTGAAGGTATCGCCGGTGCGGTCGTCCTCCACGATCTGGAAGCCGTTGGCCTGCACGTCGCCGGCATCGAAATATTTCGCCGCGCCGATCTCCTTGGCAAAATCCGCCACCACCTTGATCGCCGCCGGCTGATAGAGAACATTGCGCTGCCAGACCGGATCGAAGGCCGGTGCCGCATCGAACCGCGCTTTCTTGAATGCGGTCCATTCCGCTTTCTTCGCCGCGCACGCCCTCAGCCATTCGCCCTTGTTGGCATCGGCGCCGTCGAGATGCGCGCACAACCGCTCGATCACCGCGCCGATATCGCCCGCAAGCGCGGTCGTTTTGTTGTAATGCAGCGCGTCGGCAAGATCGCCGTTGATATTGATGACATGCTTTGCCGCCTTGTAGCCGATGCCGGAGCAATCGGCCTGGCAGACGCCGCGCGAGCCAATCACGATGACAAGCTCGGCATGGGCCATCGCGAAATTGCCGCTGATCGACCCTTTCGAACCGCCGACATGCATGTTCTGCGGATGCGCGTCCGGCAGAACGCCGGTCGAGCCGGGCGACAACACCACGGCCGCGCCCGCCCTCTCGGCAAGCCTGCGCACGGCCGCATCATGGCCGCGGGTGCCACCACCGGCCTTGATCGCGATGCTTTTCGCCTGCGCGATCAGCCGCGCGGCCTGTGCATAGGCCTTGTCGTCGACCGGTGCGAGCTTTGGCAGATCGGGGCGGTCCGGCAGGGCCGCGAGATTGAGCGTCACGCGCTGTGGCTGGGTGTTGAGTGGCAGGAGCAGATAGAACGGCCCCGCGCGATAGGGATGATTGACCGCAAGGGAGCCGCGGCGCAGCGCATCGCGCAATGCTTCGGGGGTGTGCAGCACATAGGAGCCGCCCATCAGCGCGGTCATGCGGCCGAACAGGCTCTGCTCTTCCTTCGGCACCTGCTGCATGTTGTAGCCTTCGCCGAAGGTCGTCTCGTCGCCATAGATGTGATAGACGCCGACCCCGTTCGACGCGGCCGCGAGCGAACCCGCCAACGCCTGAAGCGCACCCGGCCCGATCGAGGTCACGACCGCGGGTGTTTCGCCATACTGCCAGCGCAATGCGGTCGCGGCATGCGCCATCTCGACCTCGTTGCGGAAATTGAAGGTGCGGGTGACGCCCTCCTCCTCATAGATACGCAGCACGTCGCCGAGATCGGTCGAGCCGTGACCGAAGATCGCGAAATATTTCGAGACACCCTGCTTCAGCAGGCCGAGCACCAGCGCTTCCGACAGCGTGGCGTCGACGAGCTTCGGCAGTACGCCGCTCGCCAGCGCCTCCGCCAGCGAGCCTGATTCATTGATGGCACGCGCACGCACCCGCATCGCGTCGCGCTGGTCGCCTTCGGAGGGACGTGTAAGCATGGGATTCCGATCTCGCCTCTTGCGCTCCCTCCCCCTGAAAGGGGGAGCGTTGGGGAGGGGGTCAGCTACACTTGAGCGAGACCCCCACCCGATCAACGTCGCTTCGCGACGCTGATCGACCTCCCCCTTTCACGGGGAGGTGAAGAAAATATCAGTTGCTCTTTGCTGCCGGAGGAGCCGCCTTCTCCAGGATCGGCTTCCAGCGTACGATTTCCGCTTTCACCAACTTGTCGAACTTCGCCGGGTCGCGCTCGGTCTTGACCGGAATCGAGCCGCCGAGTTCGGTGAGCCGCTTGACCACGCTCGGATCGTCGAGCGCCTTGTCGAGCGCAGACGCGAGTTTGCCGATCGCTTCCTTCGACGTGCCCTTGGGCGCGAAAATGCCGGACCAGACGCTCATCTGGAAATTCACGCCGCCGTCCTTCGCGGCCGGCACCTGCGGCAACGCCTCGATCTTGCCCATGCTCGAGACACCGAAAGCCTTGACGGATCCGCCGCGCACCTGGCTGGCAACGCTGACCGACTGCTCGCAGAGGAAATCGACATGGCCGCCGAGCAGATCGTTCATCGCGGGTCCGGTGCCCTTGTACGCGACCGGCGTCGGCTTCAGTCCGGCTTCGGCGTTGAACAGGAGACACGCCATATGCGAGGAGGAGCCGACGCCGCCATGCGCCTGTTTCACCTTGTCGCCGTTCGCCTTCACGTAGGCCACGAATTCCTTCATGTTGTTGGCCGGAAAATCCTTGCGCGCCACGATCACCGCCGGCGCATCCGCGGTGATGCCGATCGGGATGAAGTCGCGTTCGGAATCGTAGCGGACATTCGGGGTCAGAACCGGCGCCGCGACATGCGAGCCCATCGATCCCGCGAGCAGCGTGTAGCCGTCGGCCTCCGCGCTCGCGACGCGGCCGGAGCCAAGCGTGCCGCCGGCGCCGCCGACATTCTCGATCACCATAGTCTGGCCGAGATGCTTCGACATGCCATCGGCGACGATGCGCGCAACGACGTCGCTAGGACCGCCGGCGGGAAACGGCACGACCACCGTGATCGGGCGCGTCGGATAACTTTGCGCGTGCCCGAGTGCCGGCAGCATCAAAGCCGCCGCGAATGCGAGGATTGCCTTGGAAGCGTATCTTGCCGTCATCATTCTCCCCTTCATCGTTATGGTGCGGTCCTTGTCGGACCTTCGTTCGGGTCAGACCCTGAGACTCCCGCCGACCGCACCGCCACCGACCAATCGATCGAGAAGCTCGCCGTCATGCGTGACTAAAATGTGGAGATCGGGTTCGTCTTGCATGAGCTGATTAAGCCACCGCAATTGCGCGATGACGGCCGGCCCATCCTCCTTTACCCATGGCGCGGCCTTTCCTTTCACATGACGAATGTTTGCCTCATTCCAGGCCGCATCGATCGAATGCAGGTATTCCCGCCCGCTCTGCAGGCGGAGGTAAATCATCTGCATATCGGGCGAATGGCCCGGCGCCTTGATCAGCACCATGCCGGGCGCAACCGGATAATAGCGGCCGTAGCTCAGGCAGATGAATTGCTCGGCGCGGCGTTCGGCCAATTTCAGATGCGGGCGATGCGGCTGGTTCATCATCAGCGACAGCGTCTCGGCGCTCGCGATGGTCTTGTGCGCAAGCGCATCGACATCATCCGCAGTCACGACGCCGCCGACATGGTCGGCGTGATAATGCGTCAGCACGATCATGCGCGCGGCGCGCAGCGCGGCCATCACCTGCGCGAAGGCGTTCTCGTCATAAGGCTCGCCTTCGCCGAACGAGTCATGCGTGGCCTTGTCCATCCCGGCATCGATCATCACGCTGCCGTCGGGATAGACCACCTGGCAGGCCGTGCGCGGCATGGTCACCGGCGTCTCGTCGCCGCCCTCGATGACGAATTTCCGCGGACGGATCGACGCCGCGAACTTCACCGCATTGAGCGCGACCGGCAGCGGACCCGGCACCACATGCGCCAAGGCCCGGATCGCCGAGAGATCGGCATCGAACACCTGCGCTGCGGAAGCGGGCCTGTCGAGCATTATTCGGCAGCCTCCGAATGGATGCGTCGTTCGCGTTCTGCGCGTTCCTTCTCGCGAATGGCCAGCAGCACTTTTTCCGGCGATGCGGGAAGCGACGTGATGCGCACACCGACCGCATCGTAGATCGCATTCATGACGGCGGGGATGGTCGGCACCATGGCCGGCTCGCCGATGCCCTTCACGCCAAGCGGCCCGATCGGATCGGGATCCTCGACGATGATCGAGGTGATGTGCGGCACATCGAGCGAGGTCGGCAGGATGTATTTTGCAAAGCCCGGCGT
>CAZXJZ010000296.1:0-5485 GCA_964641065.1 uncultured Hyphomicrobiales bacterium
CATGCAGAAGAATTTCCCGTTCGACCCGATGAAGTCGTTCACGCCGGTGATCAAGGTCGCCGACGTGGTGATGACGCTTGCGGTCAACGCCAAGCTGCCGGTCACGAACGTGCAGGAGCTGATCGATTACGCGAAGAAAAACCCTGATCAGAAGATGAGCTTCGGCAGCGCGGGCATCGGCTCCGCGCATCACATCGCCGGCGAGCTGATCAAGCAGAAGACCGGCATCAACATGGTGCACGTGCCCTATCGCGGCGGCGGCCCGGCCATTGCCGACCTCGTGGCCGGCCATATCCCGATCAGCTTCGGCACCACGCCCGCGGTCCTGCCGCAGCACCAGGCCGGCACCATCCGCATCATCGGGCTGGTCGAGCAGAAGCGTTCGCCGGATCTGCCCGGTATTGCGACGGTGTCCGAGACCGTGGCCGGCGTCTACACGTTCAACTGGCTGGGCGTGTTCGCCCCGCTCGGCACGCCGAAGCCGATCGTCGACCGCGTCAACGAAATCATTTCGGAGGCGATCAAGAAGCCGGACATCATCGCCAAGATGAAGACGCAGGGCGCGACGCCGGCCGGCGGCACGCCGGAAGACCTGCAAAAGTCGATGCAGGAAGAATTCGATCACTGGACCAAGGTCATTCCGTCCATCGGCATCACGCCGCAATAACGGTGAGACAACACATCGCGGCGCCCGCTCGTAACGGGCGCCGCTTTTATTTGAGGCGACATCATGTCTGAGCAGGACTTGCAGGGCCGCGCCGCGGTTGTCACCGGATCGGGCCGCAATATCGGGCGCGCCATCGCGCATGCGCTGGCGAAGAAAGGCGCGTCCGTGGTTGTCAACGGCTCCTCGAACAAGGACGCGGTCGACAATGTCGTCGCCGAGATCAAGGCGGCGGGCGGCAAGGCGATCGGGGTGATGGCCGATGTTGGCAAGGACGCCGAATGCGGCAAGCTCATTCAGTCTTGCGTCGACGCGTTCGGCTCCGTCGACATCATGGTCAACAATGTCGGCATCAGGCGCTATCAGGCGTTTCTCGAGATCACGCCGGAAGACTGGAACAATGTGCTCGGCACCAATCTCAGTTCCGCCTTCTATCTGTCGCGTCACGCGATCCCGCATATGCGCAAGAACAAGTGGGGCCGCATCGTTCTCATTTCCGGCTTCGACGGGTTCTGGGCGCAGGTGACGCATCGCGCGCACAACATCACCTGCAAGGCGGGCATGCACGGGCTGGCGAAGGCGATGGCGCGCGAATTCGGGCCGGACGGCATCACCGCGAATTGCGTGGTGCCCGGCGCGATCGATACCGAGCGCGACTGGAGCCAGTATCCGCACCAGGCGAAAGAGAAGATCCAGTCGGAGATTCCGCTCGGCCGCTTCGGCGATGTCGCGGAAGTCGCGGCGGCGGTTGCGTTTCTGGCCTCTCCCGGCGGCGGCTTCGTCTCGGGCCAGGCGACGCACGTCAATGGCGGGCATTATATGATCTGAGGTTTGGTCGCCCCCGCGACTATCTCCTCGTCATTGCGCGCCAACGGGTCCGCGCTTCGCGCGGCCCGATGACAGGCTCCGCGAAGCAATGCACGCGCGTCCTCGATCAATGGTGCCGCCGATTTGTCGGCGGTGGATTGCGTCGTCCTGCTTCGGCAACGCCTCGCAGTCCTCGCAATGACGGACCCGCGCGCAAAGCATGGCCCTCCCTGATTTTTTGCCTGTTCGGGCGGGCGACCGCTTTCGCCCCCAACTCATCCGACTGAATTCTGAACTGCACCGCGTTTGGGACACAAACCACCGCATTTGACATCGCCGTCTCCCTGCATAAAATGCCCGCAACACGATACAGATGTACCGCATTGCGGTTCACGCCCAGGGAGGAGACGGTTCGCTGCGGCACGCAGCATCCGCATCGCACATGAAACGCATCGCACTCGAAGAACACTTCATGGCCCCCGGCTTCGAGCCGTACTGGCTGAAGACAGTCGAGGATGTCGAACCCGCGCGCTATGCGCAGGTGCTCGCGCGGCTTAACGATTTCGGCGAGCAGCGGCTGGCCGCGATGGACACCTCCGGCATCGGCATGGCCGTGCTCTCGCTTGCCGGCCCCGGCGTGCAGATCGAGCCCGACAAGGCCAAGGCGACCAAGCTGGCGCGCCAAGGCAACGATTTCCTCGCCACCCAGATGCAGAAGAAGCCGGATCGCTATCTCGGCTTCGCGCATCTGGCGGTCCAGGACGCGAAGGCCGCGGCCGACGAACTGGAGCGCTGCGTGCGCGACCTGAAATTCTCCGGCGCCATGATCAACGGCCATACCAACGGCCAGTATCTCGATCATCCCGATACGTTTCCGCTGTGGGAGCGCGCCGAAGCGCTCGGCGTTCCGATCTACATCCATCCGGCCGATCCGATCACCCCGATGCCGGCGCTCGACGGCTATCGCGGCCTGAAGCGCGCCACCTGGGAATGGACGGTGGAGACCGGCACGCATGCACTGCGCATCGTGTTCTCCGGCCTGTTCGATCGTTTCCCGAAAGCCAAGCTCGCGCTGGGCCATCTCGGCGAGACCCTGCCCTATCAGCTCTGGCGCTTCGACAGCCGCGCCCAGCTCTATGGCGTGAAGCTGAAGAAGCGGCCGTCGGATTACATCCGCGAAAATCTCGTGGTCACCACCTCCGGCATGTTCTCGTTCGAGCCGATCGATTGCGCGCTCAAGGCGCTCGGCCGCGAGAACGTGATGTATTCGGCGGATTATCCGTTCGAGGACCCGGCCGAGGCCGGCGCCTTCATGGACGAATTGCCGCTCGATCGCGGCGTGATCGAAGACATCTCCTACAACAATGCCGCGCGACTGCTTCGTATCGGAGCGTAACCATGACCGCCGCGATGAAGCATCCGGCCGGAGCGCCAGCGGCCGACAAGATCCAGGAGAAAAGCCAGGTTCAGGTGATCGCCCGCGCCGCCGCGATCATGCGCGCGCTGGAAGACACCACCACCGGCCTCAGCCTCGGCGAGATTGCGCTGAAAGTCGGGCTCGCACGCTCCACCGTCCAGCGGATCGTGTCGGCGCTTGAAACCGAAAAGCTGGTGGTCGCCGCCTCCCCCGCCGGCCGGGTGCGGCTTGGCCCCACCATCCTCCGTCTGGCCGGCTCCGTGCGGACCGATTTCGTCGCGCTGGCGCGGCCGTTCCTGATCGAACTCTCGAAGGAACTGCACGAGACCGTCGATCTCGCATCGATCAAGGGCGATCATCTGGTGTTCATCGATCAGGTGACCGGATCGCAGCGCCTGCGCACGGTGTCGGCGGTCGGCGACAGCTTCCCGCTGACCTGCACCGCGAACGGCAAGGCCTATCTCGCAGAGCTTGACGATGCCGCGATCGAGGCGCTGGTCGGCAAGGCCTACAAGGCGCGCACGCCGCATACCATCACGCGGTTGCCGCAGCTGCTCGAAGACATTCAGACGGTGCGCCGGAACGGCTACGCGCTCGATTGCGAGGAACACACCATCGGCATCTGCGCCGCCGGCGTCTCCATGCGCGACATGCTCGGTAATTTCGTTGCGATTTCGGTTCCGGTGCCGACACAACGCTTCCAGAAGGATCGCGAACTGATTTGCGAGCGCCTGCTCGCGACCAAGAGAACGCTGGCAGGTCACCTGTCCAGCTCAACCAGCTAACAGGGAGGACGGGTGCATGGCGAAAATTCGCGGCATCGATTTCGAAGAAAATCTTCACAACGCGATGGGGCTTGAGTTCTACAACCTCTCGCATCGCTTCGGTTATCAATCCCCGAACTGGCCGTATTTCGAGGACGTGAAGATCGAGCGCATCCACTACATGGCGAAGTCCGGCGTGCTGTCGCAGCGCATCACCACCTCGATGCACAACACCACGCATATCGACGCGCCCGCCCACGTGGTGCAAGGCACGCCCTTCATCGACGAGGTGCCGCTGCCGCACTTCTTCGGCTCCGGCATCGTGGTGTCGATCCCGAAAAAGAAGTGGGAGCCGATCACCTATGACGACATGGAAAAGGCGGCCGGCAAGATCGTGCGGCCCCGCGACGTCGTGATCGTCAATACCGGCTGGCATCACCAGTACGAGGATTCGGAAGACTATTTCTGCCGCGCGCCGGGCTTCGTCGGATCGGCCGGCGACTGGTTCGTCGAGAAGAAGGTCAAGGTGGTTGGCCACGACACCCAGGCCAACGATCACCCGCTGGCGACCGCGATCGGCCCGCAGCGCAACGGCCCGCTGCATCCGCATCTCGCTGAAGAATACAAGGAATGGTCAGGCGGGCGCGACTGGAAGGACGACTTCCCGGAATGGGAGCCGGTGCATCGCAAGCTGTTCTCCAATGGCATCCTCGGCATCGAGAATGTCGGCGGCGATCTCGACAAGGTCACCGGACGGCGCTGCACTTTCGCGTTCTTCCCGTGGAACTGGGATCGCGGCGATGGCTGCATCATCCGCCTGGTGGCGATGATCGATCCGAAGGGCAACTACCGCATCGAGAGCGGGGAGAAGTTCTGATGATCGTTCGCAGGTTCAACGAGGCGAAGCCTTACGAGGCCCCGAACCATCGCGGCTACAGCTCTCTGCGCCTGTTCGGCGCGGAGGCCGGCGGCTCCAAGGAAATGATCGTCGGGCTGTCGCATTTTCTCCCTGGCGGTGGCGCAGGTCCGGACGGTTCGCCGCCGGAAAAGGTGTATTTCGTCGTGTCCGGCGAACTCACCGTCATCGTCGACGGCAAGGAGCATGTGCTGAAGGCGAACGATAGCTGCTACATCGGCCCGAACGAAGAGCGCGAGATCATCAATCGCTCGAATGAAGTCTGCACCATTGTGGTGGCGATGCTGCCGCCGCGGAAATAATCGATCCGTCATCCTGAGGTGGCGGCCGCAGGCCGCCCTCGAAGGATGAACGGCCAAAGTTCTTGACGCTTTCTCCGTCGCCCTTCGAGGCTCGCTTCGCTCGCACCGCAGGGTGACGGAGACAAGTAGGAGTATTCCCATGTCCGAAGACTTCCTGAAAAATCCGCTCTCCCTGTTCGACATCAAGGGCCGGACCGCGATCGTCACCGGCGCATCCGGGGCGTTCGGTGCGCTGGCCGCGAAAGTGCTGGCCGGCGCCGGCGCCAATATCGTGATCGCGGCCGGCAATGCCGCCGAGTTGAAAAAGACCGCGGCAGAATGCGAAGCGCTGGGCGCCAAGGTCGAAGCCGTCGCGGTGCGGCCGAACTCGGAAGCCAATTGCGACAAGATCGTCAAGGCCGCGGTCGACAAGTTCGGCCGGCTCGACATTCTGGTGGTCGGCTCCGGCAAGAACGATGTCGCCAAGATCGTCGACATGGCGCCCGAGCGCTTCCTCGACGTGATGGATGCCAATGTCACGCAGAGCTGGCTGATGGCGCGCTCCGCCGGCAAGCAGATGCTGGCGCAGGGCAAGGACGGCAAGACCTCCGGCAAGATCGTACTGATGTCGTCGGC
>CAZXJZ010000297.1:0-5466 GCA_964641065.1 uncultured Hyphomicrobiales bacterium
CGTCCGGTCCGGTCCAGTCCGCATGCCGTCAGGCCGAACGCTGGTCGATGCCGGGCGGAAGCGTCCGCATGCCGGCAACGCGTTCGGTGATCTTCTGGCCGAGCAGCATGCCGCCGCCGCCGGGCTTCGCGCCCTGGCCGACAACGACCTCGATCGCGTCGGCCTTGCGTAGATCGTCCGGGTTCATGCCGTAGCGGGACGGCAGCACCTGATAGACGAGTTGCGAGGAGTGTTCGCGCTCTTCCGGCGTCATGCCGCCGTCGCCGGTGGTGGTCGTGGTGCCCATGGCCGAGGCGCCGCGGCCGAGCGCTTCCTTGGCCGGGCCGGACAACGCGCCGAAACTCATGCCGGCAATGGTGACGGGGATCTTGATCTCGATCGGCTTCTTCGCGAAGCGCGAGCCGAGCACGACATTGGTGCCGCATTTCTCGCGATAGCCCTCGAGCGGATAGCGCGAAATCGACGCGCCGAGAAACAGGAGATCGTCGAAATGCGGAAGCCGGCGCTTCGCGCCGCCGCCGCGGATATCGTAGATGCCGGTCGCGGCGGCGCGCTGGATCTCCGAAATCGAATAGGGATCGAACGTGGCGGAGAGGCGAGGGGTTGTGCGTGGCAGTCCGGCAGGCGCGTTCATGGGCTGATCTGACTTCAGTACGAGGACACGTTAATAGGCGGACACGTTGTCGATGTGGAAGTTGTAGAGCTTGCGCGCCGAGCCGTAGAGCCGGAAGTCGTCGGGCGAGACATCCTCGCAACCCGCGCGCTTCAGCAGCGCAGCCAGCGTCTCGCGCTCCGCGGCGGTCGGCGTCTTCTCGATGCAATCGGCGCCAAGACTTTTCACGTCGCCGCGCACGAACAGCCGCGCCTCATAGATCGAATCGCCGAGCGCTTCGCCGGCATCGCCCAGCACAACGAGATTGCCGGCCTGCGCCATGAATGCGCTCATCGGCCCGATCGAACCCTTCACCACGATGTCGATGCCCTTCATCGAAATGCCGCACCGCGCCGAGGCATTGCCGTCGATCACCAGAAATCCGCCGCGTCCGGTCGCGCCGGCGGCCTGACTGGCATCGCCCTTGATGTGGATTTCGCCGGACATCATGTTCTCGCCGACGCCGACTCCGGCATTGCCGGCGATCATGATTTTCGCCTGCTTGTTCATGCCGCCGCAATAATAGCCGACATGCCCGTCGATCTCGATCGTCACCGGCGCGTCGATGCCGACGGCAATCGCGTGCTTGCCAAGCGGATTGCGGACCTCCCAATGGGTGTCGTTGCTCTGTCCGTTGAGCGTATGAAGCGCCGCGTTCAGTTCGCGCAGCGGTGCTGTCGCAAGGTCGAAGGTCGACATCAGTGCCGCTCCCACACATAGACGCGGGCTGGCTCGGGCTCGAACACGCGTGCCTTCTCCACGCCGGGCAGGCCGACCAGTGCGCGGTATTCGGTGCCGAAGGCGACGTAATCGTCGGTCTCCGCCATCACCGCCGGCTTGCAGGCAATCGGGTCGCGCAGCACGGCGAAGCCCGACTCCGTTCCGACGACGAAGGTATAGAATCCGTCGAGATCGGACAGAGATGCTTCGAGTGCTGCGTTCAGGTCCATGCCCTGGCGCAGCCGCCATGTGAGATACGCGGCGGCGACTTCGGTATCGTTCTCGGTCTGGAAGGTCAGGCCGTCGCGCTGGAGATAGCGCCGCACGCCGTTGTGGTTCGACAGCGATCCGTTATGCACCAGACACTGGTCGATGCCGGTCGAGAACGGATGCGCGCCGGCGGTGGTCACCGCCGATTCCGTTGCCATGCGGGTGTGGCCGATGCCGTGGGTGCCGCTCATGGTGTCGAGCGCGAAGCGCTTCGCCACGTCGCGCGGCAGGCCGACTTCCTTGTACAGCTCCATGCGGCTGCCGGTGCCGACCACGCGTACGTCCGGCCGATGGGTGGCCAGCCAGTCGCGCACCTCCTGCTCATCGTGGTTCGGTATCGAGAGGACGAGATGGCTGCCCCGTTTCGAACTCGCCAGCGTCTGGCCGAGATGCTTCGACAAGTCCGCCGCGATCAGGTCGATGTCATCGCCCTTGTCCGCACGCAGCGTCAGCTTGACGTGGGAGGCGTCGCCCGCGCCGTAAACGGCGAAGCCGGCGCTGTCCGGCCCGCGGTCGGTCATGACGCCAAGCATCTGCGAGAGCATCGCGCCGAGCTGCGGCTCAAGCGCCTTGGACTTCAGGAAAAGCCCTACAATTCCGCACATTCTCGAAGGTCTCCGGTCCGGCGCGAATGGCGCGACCTTAGAGACGCGTTTTCCGCGCGTCAACCTGTGAGAATTAATTATTCCCCACAGGAAAATCACGCTATACCAAATTCTACAGGATCCGGGTCAGACATGAGCGCACGGAAAAAGCAGGAGCGATCGGGAAAACGGCCGGCGGTCAAAGGCAGCGCCAAAACCGCCTCGGCCGAACCGACCCTGCTGACCGGATCGCTCGCACCGGCCGAGGACGCGCCGCGATCGCTGGAGGTCGCGATCGGTGCGGAGGTCCGCCGTCTGCGCAAATCGCTCGATCTGACCGTCGCCGAACTCGGCGCCGCGGCCGGCGTCTCGGCCGGCATGATGTCCAAGATCGAGAACGGCACCATCTCCCCCTCGCTCGCCACGCTCAAGTCGCTCGCCGCCAGCCTGAATGTGCCGATCACGCGCCTGTTTTCGGAAAGCGAGGAGCGCCGGCATTGCTCCTTCGTGAAGGCGGGGCAGGGCGCGCGGATCGAGCGCCGCGGCACCAAGTCCGGTCATCGTTACGATCTGCTCGGCAATTCCATGAAGGGCGACGTGGTCGTCGAGCCGTATCTGATCACGCTGCGGGATGATGCGGTGCCCTACACGCAGTTTCGTCACGCCGGCGTGGAATTGATCTACATGCTCTCGGGCCGGGTGCGCTATCGCCATGGCGATGACAGCTATGTGCTGGAGCCCGGCGACACGCTGTGCTTCGATGCGGCGGCGAGACACGGCCCGGAAGAATTGCTGGACGCGCCGATGCAATATCTCTCGATCATCATGTATCAGCGGCAGGATTAGAGGAGAGCGGCCAGCCGCCGCGCCACCGTTCGCGCTAATGTTCGAAATCGTCCGCCGCCAGTTCGATCGGCTGGCCGTGCGGCGTTCGAAGGCAGGCATGCTCCCAGGCGTGGCGATAGCGATGCAACGTGTCGCCGTCGGCGATGCCCTTGCGCGCCACCAGCGTTTCGAGTGCGGCCAGCCAATGCCGGTAATAGGTCTCGCCGGTGTCGGGGTCGCCCGCAGCTTGCGCGCGCCTGATCTCGGCGGCCAGCGCATCGGCCCATTCCGGCCATGTGAACAGGCCGCGCTTGTAGAGCGCGAGCGTCATCGCGAAGGCTTGCGCTTCCCAAGGCTCGCGGAAAACCGGCCCGTCACCGTCCCGCGGAATGGTCGGGATCGCCTCGGCCGCCGCCAGTGCCGCGGTCCGATCCAGCGCCGTCTGATCCGAAGTCATCTCAGGCAGGCTCCAGATACGGCTCGAAGGCGTCGACCGACACCTTCACCGTCGGGTCTGTGTCCGCCCCCCACAGGTCACGGCCATCGAACACCACCGTGTAGAGCCATTGCGGATTATCGCCTTGGCCGATGGCGGCCGAGTCCGGAAACACGTGACACCCGTGAACGATCTCGATCACGCCGGTATGTCCGCGCACGTAGCGCGGCAGGCGGGTATGGGTCGGCGGGTTTATCGTCCTCGCGCGCACGCGATCACCGGGCTGGAAGGCCGCGGGGGCAGGCGACGGCCGCTCGAATTGCCCGCGCGTCAACACGCGGGTCACGTCGTCGCGTGTGAACGGACCGCGCGGAAGCGCTTGTCCGGGCCTCAGTGCGTGACCGGACGCGAGTTCGTCGGCATCGATCAGCCCGCTTTCCACCAGCAGATTCTCCATGCCGAGTTGCCAGATCCGGTAATAGGAGCTGGACAGATAGACCTCGGCCGGCAGCAATTCGCGGGCGAAGCGCTGCGTGTCGATGTTGAGGCCGCCATTGGCGCCCATCGCGCGGTTCATCGCCATGACACGGCCTTCCCATGGTGCGTGGAAGACCGGTTCGTTTGGCTCCGGCTCGACTTTGCCGAAGCCCGCGACGCCGCCCATGTCGTGAATGCCACTCAGGTCGTGAACGCCACTCCGGTCGTCGACGCGCGTCATCGTTTCGCCTCCGCCGGCGCGATCGCCAGCCCGGTGCCGATCATGGAATCGCGTGTCACGAGGTCGGCGAGTTGATCCTCGCTCCAGCCGTCGGTCCCTGCCGGACGCATCGGGATCACGAGGAACCGCGTTTCCGCGGTCGAATCCCAAACCCGGATTTCGGTGTCGTCGGCCAACGTGACGCCGAAATCGCTCAGCACCCCGCGCGGGTCCTTCACCGCACGCGAACGGTAGGGCGCGGACTTGTACCAGACCGGCGGCAGCCCGAGCATTTCCCAAGGGTAGCAGGAGCACAGCGTGCAGACGACCATGTTGTGGCGAGCGGGCGTATTCTCGACCGCCACGAGATGCGCGCCGACCGGGCTGACATTGCCGAGCGCATTCACCGCCGCCGTCGCATCGTCGCGCAGTGCTTGTCTGAAGGCGGGATCGGTCCACGCCTTGGCGACAACGCGCGCGCCGTTGCGCGGTCCGATCTTAATCTGGTAGGCCTCGACGATCGCATCGAGTGCGGCCTGCTCGACATAGCCCTTCTCGATCAGGATCGTCTCGAGCGCGCGCACGCGTACCTGCATCTCCGAGAGTTCGGAGTGATCGTGGTCATGGTCGTGATGGTGGTCGTGATCGTGAGCCATGCAACCAATCCTGGCGGCGGACAGGCCTCAATTGCTGACGCATTGTCGCCGGTGTTGCAAGCCCCTCGGCGCGCCGAGGCGGCACGCGGTGACTTGCGATCAACCAGGTGCAGGCGGGCTCGGGGATTGAGGGCAGGTATGAGCAGATCGCCGGTGATCCGATGCCGGCTGTGATGTTACTGAGGCGGACATTCAATTGGGACGGTCGACATGCAGGAAACCCGGTTCACTGCGCCCGCGGGCGCCTTCACGCGGACGGTCCAGATCCGCTTCTCGCACTGCGACCCCGCCGGCATCGTTTATTTTCCGCATTACTTCAATATGTTCAACGGGCTGATCGAGGATTGGTACACCGAAGAGCTGAAGGTCAATTACGCCAACCTGATCCTGCACGATCAGCATGGTTTTCCGTTCGTGCATATCGATACCGATTTCAAGATCCCGAGCCGCATGGGCGAGAAACTCGATCTCACATTGCTGATCGAGAAGATCGGACGCTCGTCGCTGACGCTGGTGATCGTCGGCCACAAGGACGGGATCGAGCGGCTGCGGGCGCGGACGGTGACCGCGATGATGTCGCTTGAGTCACGGCGATCGGTGGAAATGCGGGCGGCGCTGCGGGCCGC
>CAZXJZ010000298.1:0-5460 GCA_964641065.1 uncultured Hyphomicrobiales bacterium
CAGAGACCACACTCGCACGGCTGCTCGCCTCTCACCCCTTCCGCCAGACCATCGTCGCACGCATCGCCAGGCCGCAAGCCACGCTTCCGGTTCCACAGGCCGACGGAACGGCGGAGCGCAGTGCGTTCGGCGCGCCCGTGACAAAATGCGGCCCGTGGCCGGATTCCGCATTACGGACGATATCGCCAGCCGACCGGTCGCCCGGCCCGAAGCATATAGCCCGGAAGAAAAAATCGGTGATTTGCACAGGTTCGTGAAGGCAATCCCGTCCCCGACCGGCCGCGGAGTGCTATTGCGGAGTCTGGAAGAATCCGCACCTAGGTTTTGAGGAAATGGCGCAACGCTTTGTACCCGCCGCAACGGTCCTCCGCGAAAAGCGGCGCGAGAAGGATCCGGTGTGGTCCCGCCTCTTTGCCAGCCCCATTCGGCTTGAAGACGGAACCGTTCTGTTCACGCTGAAGGACGCCGCGAAGCGCATCCTCGACACACCGGCGGCGCCCTCGTCTCGCGTGGCCGCACAGCGAATCATCGATGCGGCGTTCGGTGAAGGCGATATGGTGTCGACGTCGGCGGCGGTGCGGCTCGCCCTGTTCAAGGCCGGACAGCCGAAGGGCTGAGCCAACAGGGCTACCGACCCAACGGCAACGGGCGTCCGACCTGAGATTTCAGGCTGCGGCCCGGTTCTTGATCGCGCCGATGATGGCCGTGAGAATGGCGCCACCTGCGCCCCCCGCGATCACCTGCGAAACGATGCCACCGACGCTGAGGTTACCGGCCTGCGCCGCCGCCACAACCGACGGGAGGAGCAGCGTCACGATCTGCCCCAGCACGCCGCCGCCGACCGCGCCCGCAATAAGGTTGCCGACCATTCCGAGATCGAATTGCGGCGAAGTCTTCCCCGCCCCCGCACCACCCAAGGCACCGGCGACGAGATTGATCAAAATCTGTTCCATGGAGCCTCCTCCGCCTCTGTTGCGAGGCGCAGCGAAGTCTAGCCCTCATGCCAGGTGGCGTCGATCAATCTGGAACTTCATGCACCGGTTTTCCGCCCCTCCTCGAGGGTGGTGACCTTCAGGTTGCGGCGCACCGGAAACAGCACCAGGCCCCATCGTTCGGAGATGTAGCCCCAGATGCCCTTGGGTGCGAACAGCATGACGACGATCGCAAGTGCACCGAGCAGGATCAGGTACCAGGTCCCGTAACTCGAGAGGTAGGTCTGCATCAGATAGAACACGATCACACCGATGATCGGCCCTTCGATGGTGCCGATGCCGCCGATCACCACGATGAAGATCACGTAAGCCGTCCAGTCCATCACCGAGAACGCGGCGTCGGGCGAGATCCGCGCTTTCTGCAGATAGATCAGCGCGCCGACCATGCCGGTACCGATGGCAGCGAACACATAGACCCAGAATTTCGTACGGAAATTGTCGACCCCGACGGCTTCCGCGCCGACTTCGGAATCGCGGATCGCGGCCAGCGCAAGCCCGCGTCGCGAGCGCAGGATCCAGTACACCGCCAGAACAGTGCCGACCATGAGCGTTAAGGCAATCCAGTAGGTGACGATGTCGCGCGCCGCCGGCGTGCGCACATCGAATATGGTCTTCACCCATTCGATGCCGAAGACGCCGTTGGTGACCGCGGGCGGCAGCGACGTGCCGGTCCCTCCCCCCAGCGATTTGAACTGCGCCAGCACCAACCGGTAGACCTCGGCCATGACCCAGGTCCCGATGGCGAAATAGGCGCCGCGCAACCGGAACACCACGAACGCCGTCGGCACCGCGCATAGACCCGCGAAAGCGCCGGCGAGGATGATCGCCAGGATCGGGTCGAGTTCGCCGAAAATCGTCAGCGCAAACAACAGGTACGCGCCCAAACCGACAAAGGCCTGCTGGCCCACAGACACAAGACCGGCATAGCCGGCCAGCAGGTTCCAGTATTGCGCCAGCGCCAGCATGTAGAAGATGAAGATCAGATCCTGGATCATGTTGCGGCTGGCAAAGGTCGGCGCCGCGATCAGAATCGCGACCAGTGCGATCGCGAGCAGCGCCAGCGGGCGGCCATAACCGGCACCGACTTCGCTTGCATAGCTGCGCGTGGTCGGCTCCGGCTCGGCCGAGCGTCTGGCCTTGTCGTCCTTGTTCTGCTGCGACGTGGCGACTTGCCTGAACAGGTCCATGCAACCGCCTCAATCGAAGGCGCGCGGAAACAAGCCGCGCGGCCGCAGGACAAGCACGATGAGGAATGCAATGTGACCCGCGAGGATCTGCCATTCCGGGTTGATCGCCGCGCCAATGGTTTGCGCCAGGCCGATGATCATGCCGCCGATCAGGGTGCCCCACAGGCTGCCGAGACCGCCGATGATCACCGCCTCGAAGGCGTAGATGAGGCGCGCCGGACCGATGGTCGGATCGAAATTCGCGCGCATGCCGAGATAGAGCGCGGCGATGGTGACCACGATCATGGAAATTCCCATCGCCACCGCAAAGATGCGCTTGTGGTCGATGCCCATCACCTGCGCGATTTCGAGATCGTCCGAGGTCGCACGAAACGCGCGGCCGAGCTGGGTCCGGTAGAAGAGAAGATTGAGTCCCATGATCACGGCGATCGCCGACAGGAAGGTGATCAGCGGCAGCACGCCGAATGCCACGCCGCCGCCGAGCGATATCGATGCGGTGCCGATCGATCCGGCCCGCAGCAACTGGCTGTCGGCTGAAAATGTTTCCAGCAATCCGTTCTGGATGATGATCGACAAACCGAACGTCACCAGCAGCGGCGGCAGCAGGTCCCGTCCGAGCGTGCGGTTCAGCAGTACATGCTGGAGCCCGAAACCGACCACGAACATGATCGGGATCGCAAAGAGAGCCGCGAGAAACGGATCGAGCCCGAGCCACGCAGCGATCGCAAGGATGGCGAAGGCCGCCAGCACGATCAGGTCGCCATGGGCGAGGTTGACCAGCCGCATGATGCCGAAGATCAGCGACAGGCCGGCCGCGAACAGCGCGTAGAGCCCGCCGAGCAGGACGCCCTGGATGATGGTGTTGATCCATTCCGCCATCGTGTCGTCCCGCTACGAACCGAAATAGGCGTTGTGGATCTGTTCGCGCGACAGGTCGCGCGGCCGGCCGGTGAGTGACAGGCGGCCCTCCTGGAAGCAATAGACACGATCGGCGACCTGCAAGGCCTGCACGATGTCCTGCTCGACCACGATCACGCTGGTGCCGCTCGCCTTGATGCGCGGCAGCGCCGCGTAGATGTCGCGGATGACGATCGGCGCCAGCCCCAGACTGATCTCGTCGCACAGCAGCACGCGCGGATTGGAAATCAGCGCGCGGCCGATTGCAGCCATCTGCTGCTGGCCGCCGGACAAGGTGGTGCTGGCCGCATTGCGCCGCTCGCGCAGCACCGGAAACAGCCGGTAGATCTCCTCGAGCGTCCATTGTCCCGGCGTCTGCCGTCCGTAGCGGCCGATCAGGAGATTCTCCTCGACCGTCAGCGAGGGAAACAGCCGTCGCCCTTCGGGGACCAGCGAGATGCCGAGCTTCATCACCGACGCCGCGGGCATGGCGCCGACGGGTTGTCCATCGAACATCACGCTGCCCGGATCGTTTTTGATGAGGCCCGCAATCGACTTCAGATAGGTCGACTTGCCGGCACCGTTGGCGCCGATGATCGCAACGGTCTCGCTCTCTTCCAGCACCGTGTCGATGCCATACAACGCCTGGAAATCGCCGTAGTAGGATTCGAGCGCGCGGGTTTCGAGGAGCGCCATCAGGCTTCGATGCCCATATAGATCTGCCGCACCTCCGGCGAGTTCATCACCGTGCGCGGATGCCCCTCCGCAATCTTGCGACCGAAATTCAGCACGACCAGCCGACCGACCACGGCAAGCAGCGCGTGCACCACGTGCTCGATCCACACAATGGTGGTGCCGCCGGCATGGATGCTGCGGATGGTGTCGACGAGCTCATGACATTCGCCTTCGGTCAATCCGCCCGCAATCTCGTCGAGCAGCAACAGCCGCGGACCGGTCGCAAGCGCGCGCGCCATTTCGAGACGCTTGCGTTCGAGCAGGCTCAACTGTCCGGCCGGTATGTTGGCGCGCGGCAAGAGATGCGTCAGGTCGAGAATGCGCCCGCAGGCGTCGATGACGTCGCGCTCGTTCTGTCCGCGCCCATAGACCGCGCCGACCAGAAGATTCTCGAACACGGTCAGATTCTCGAATGGCTGCGGGATTTGGTACGAGCGGCCGACTCCTGCGATGCAGCGCTGATGCGGACGCGCGCGGGTGATGTCCTTGCCGTCGAGCCGGATCGTTCCGGACGCTGGAGATACCCCGCCCGCAATGAGATTGAACAGCGAGGTCTTCCCGGCCCCGTTCGGTCCGACAATGCCGAGCGCTTCGCCCGCTTGCACCGACAGGTCGATGTTGTCGGCGACCACGACCGAACCGTAGGATTTCGAGACGCCCTGAAGTTCAAGCAGCATGAGGACTACGATAAACAACGGCGCCGCTGGTATGACAAGGGCCGGGACAATCCCCGGCCCTTCCCTGCTTTCGAATTCGAATGCGATTACTGCAGCCGAACCACGATGCAATACAGGTCGATGTGCGGTTGCGGCCAGGCGTTGCTATCAGCCGATCGGTTCCATCTTGCCGCCGACCGGAATGTTCGGCGCAGTCCGGTTGTCGGTGATCACGATCTCATACCGGTTGCCGTCCTTGACGCGCCACTGGCCGCCGACCAGCGGGGTCTTGGCGATGTTCTTGGCCGCGAAGGGCGGCACGCCCTTGCCGTCCCAGCGAACCGGACCGGCGACGGTTTCGAGATTGGTCTTCTGGATCGCGTCCACCGTCGCATTGGCATCGCCGATCTGCGCAGTGCGCTTCAAGACGTCGAGCCCGACTTCGAACAGCGAATGAATGAAGCCGATCGGTTGGGTCCATTGCTTCTTGGTGGCCTGCTCGTAGGAATCGCCGAGCTGCTTCGCGCTCATGCCGTTCATCGATGACTTGAACGGATGGCTTGGCGACCACCACACTTCCGACGACAGGTTGTTTCCATCCTTGCCCAGCGCCTCGACCGCGACCGGGAACAGGATCGCCTTGCCGACCGAGGCCGCCTTGGGCCGGAAGCCCTGCTGCATCGACTGCTTCCAGAACGTGGTGAAGTCCGGCGGCAGCACCACGCCGGTCAGAATCTCCGCATTGGCGCCTTTGAAGGCTGCGATCTGCGCCGAGAAATTGTCGGTGAGATTCTGGTAGCGGCCGGGATCGAACAGCTTGAAGCCGGCCTTGTCGAGCGCCGGCGGCAGCCCGACCACCTTGTCGCCCCAGGCATTGCCGTCGGCATCGTTCGGGAACAGGCCGCCGACGATCTTGTTGGTGTCGAGCTGGCTCCACATGTTGGTGAAGACGGCGATGACGTCTTCGAGCCCCCAGAAATAGTGATAGGTGTA
>CAZXJZ010000299.1:0-5440 GCA_964641065.1 uncultured Hyphomicrobiales bacterium
GGCGATGGCGACGCTCGATATCTTCCGCTCGACCGTCGGCGCTGCCGCACTGGGCTTCGCGCGGCGTGCGCTGCACGACATGACCGAACGCGCCGCCACCCGCAAGTTGTTCGGGGCGCCGCTCGGCGACCTGCAGCTGACGCAAGGGTCGCTCGCCGATTCCATCGTCGACGTCGATAGCTCGGCGCTGCTGGTTTATCGCTCGGCATGGACCAAGGATAATGGCGCGGCGCGCGTGACCAGCGAAGCCGCGATGGCCAAGATGCATGCAACCGAAGCCGCGCAGCGCGTGATCGACCGCGCGGTGCAGTTGTTCGGCGGACAGGGCGTCACCAAGGGCGTCAAGGTCGAGGAGCTGTACCGGGAAATCCGCGCACTGCGCATCTATGAAGGCGCGACCGAAGTGCAGAAGGTCGTGATCGCGCGCGAAGCGTTGAAGAATTACGCCGCTGAAAAAGCGACGACGAAGTAACGGGCGAGGAAAGAGCAAAGAGTACCAGGAGCTCGACCATGATGCCTTCCAGCATGATCCCATCGAAATACAAGGACACGTTCGCGCGCGACAATCTTCCGCCGCAGGATCAGTGGCCGGAATTCCTGTTTACGCTGCCGGAACTGCAATATCCGGATCGCATCAATTGCGCGACCGAGTTCGTCGACAAGTGGGTCGCGTCGGGACAGGGCGATCGGGTCGCGATCATCACGCCGACCGAGACGCTGACCTACGCGCAGCTCGCCGAACGCATCAACCGGATTGCCAATGTGCTGACGCGCGATCTCGGCATGGAAAGCGGCAACCGGGTTCTGCTACACGCGCCGAATGGCGCGACCATGGTCGCGGCGTATCTCGCCGTGATGAAGGCGGGCGGCGTCACCGTCGCCACCATGCCGCTGCTGCGTGCGAAGGAATTGTCCTATACCTGCAAGAAGGCGCAGATCAGGCTGGCGCTTGGCGACGCGCGGTTGGCGGCGGAACTCGACAAGACCAAGGCCCCGGCTTCAAATCTCGAGCGCGTGGTCTATTGGGGCGGTGGCGGACCGGATTCGCTCGAGACCCTGATGAACAAGCCCGGCTACGAAAAATTCGATGCGTTCGACACCGCGGTCGACGATGTCTGCCTGATCGCATTCACCTCGGGCACGACCGGCGAGCCGAAGGGCACCATGCATTTTCACCGCGACATGCTGGCGCCCTGCGATTCATACGGCAAGCATGTGCTGCAGGCCTCGCCGGACGACCGGTTCATCGGCTCGGCGCCGCTTGCCTTCACCTTCGGGCTTGGCGGTCACGTGCTGTTTCCGTTCCGCATTGGCGCTGCCACGATCCAGCTCGAAAAGGCGCCGCCCGAAGAGCTTCTGCCCGCGATTGGGAAATACAAGGCGACGGTTTGCTTCACCGCGCCGACCGCCTACCGCGCCATGATCCCCCATCTCGGCAAGCATGACATCTCGTCTTTGCGGATTTGCGTTTCGGCGGGCGAGACCATGCCGAAGTCGACGTTCGAGGCGTGGCACAAGGCCACCGGCATCAAGGCGCTCGACGGCATCGGCGGCACCGAGATGATGCACATCTATATCGGTTCGCCCGTGAGCGAGGTGCGTTCCGGCTCGACCGGAAAGCCGGTGCCCGGCTATGTCGCGAAAGTCGTCGACGAAAACGGCAATGAGGTGCCGCGCGGCACCATCGGCCGCCTCGCAGTCAAGGGGCCGACTGGCTGCCGCTATCTCGCCGATGCGCGCCAGACCAAGTATGTCCAGAACGGCTGGAATTTCCCCGGCGACACCTACGTGCAGGATGCCGACGACTATTTCTGGTATCAGGCGCGATCCGACGACATGATCATTTCGTCCGGCTACAACATCGCAGGGCCCGAAGTGGAAGAGGTGCTGCTGTCGCATCCGGCCGTGGCCGAATGCGGCGTGGTCGGTGCGCCGGACCCGGAGCGCGGGCATATCGTCAAGGCTTATATCGTGCTGCGCGACGGTCATGCGGGCGACGCCACGCTGACCAAGACGCTGCAGGATTTCGTCAAGAACACGGTTGCGCCGTACAAATATCCGCGCGCGATCGAGTATGTCTCAGCGCTTCCGCGCACACAGACGGGCAAGCTGCAGCGTTTCGAATTGCGCAAGATCGCGGAATCGGGCGCGGAGAAGATGGCGTCGTGATGAATACTAGGTTTCGATCCGTCATCCTGAGGTGCGAGCGTTGCGAGCCTCGAAGGATAAGCGGCCCGGAGTAACGCAATCTGATCGAACGCTGCGCAAGATTTTTCAGGAGAATTTCCGTGTCGGACACCGCCATCAAGTCACCCGCTGCCAACACCATTCTCAATCCTGCCGGCTGGCCGCAGCCGAAGGGCTATGCCAATGGCATCAAGGCGCGTGGCGAGATGGTGTTCGTCGGCGGCATGATCGGCTGGGACATTCACGGCAAGCTGCCGCAGGGTTTCGTCGCACAGACCAGGCAGCTTCTGGAAAACATCGTCGCCGTGCTCAAGGAAGGCGGCGCAGGACCGGAGCATGTCGTGCGCATGACCTGGTATGTCACCGACATCGACGCCTATCGCGCCTCGCTGCCGGAACTCGGCAAGGTCTATCGCGAGGTGATGGGCAAGAATTTCGGCGCCATGGCGCTGGTTCAGGTCACGTCGCTGGTGGAGAAGGACGCCCTGCTCGAAATCGAGACCACGGCCGTTATTCCGGACTAGGCGCCAAGCGGCGACGCCGGGACTCCCCTCCGATAGCCGCTGCGGGTAGGGTGCGCCCGACGAACGGGCGAACCGGAGCCGCCGCCTTTGCTTTCAGTGTTGAATCGCGTGAGTCTCAGCGCCGCGATCGTTGCGGTGTCGGTGCTCGCGCATCTCGGATTCGTCGGCGCCATCGTCTTCGCCGAGCGTCGGCATCTGCCGACCTCCGGATTGCAGGCCATGGACGTCGATCTGGTGCCGCCGGAGGAACTCGAACCGAAAAAGGAAGTGCCGCCCAAGCCGCCGGAGGCTCCCAAGCCGCCGGAGCGGCTTAAGCCTGCCGAGCCTCCAAAGCAGGCCGAACTGAAGCCGCCGGAGCCCGTCAAGCAGTCGCTGCCGCCGCCAGCGCAAAGCCTGCCGCCGAAGCCGCGGGCCGGCGCGGCGGGACCGAAATCCGATGCGGGTCCCGAACCGGACCAGGCGGTGCCGCCGCCCGAGTCGAAACAGGCTGCCAAGCCGCCCGCCAAGCCCGACACCCCGCAGGGTGGACCGGCGGGCGAGGGCAAGTCGAAGTTGACGCCGGAGGAAATCGCGGCGCTGCGCGCGCAGATCCAGAAATGCTGGAAACTGCCGGTCGGCATTCCCGGGGTCATGGGGCTCGAAGTAATCCTGCGGGTCTCGTTCGGCCCCAAGGGGCAACTCGCAGGTCAGCCGGTGCTGCTGCAGGCGCCGGCCTCCGAGCGCGGCCCGATGCTGGTCGGGATCGCCATGAACGCGCTCCAGGGCTGCTATCCATACACGCTGCCGCCGGCGAAATACGCCGACTGGAAGACGCTGGACCTGAAATTCACCGCCACCGGCATGGTGGGACTTGGTGTGGTGCCGAAGCTGCCGAAACGGAGTTAGGCGTATCGGCATCGTCGTTAGCGATCCCATTGCATGGACGCGATACGCGGGTAGCCCGCGAAAGTGGCGCGGTCGAAATCCAGAGATTGTCGCGGCATCTCGCATTGGGCGCGTGCGCCATTGTCGCCCAGCAGAATGCGCCAGGTCAGGCGAGCGACCGGTTCGGGTGCTGCGAAGGCGGTGCAGGTCAGCAGCGCGATGTTGGCGCGGCGATCCGGGTCGCGCACGGATTCGTAGCGGATGACGTCAACATTGGCCGCGCGCGCAAGATCGGCGAGTTCCTGACATGCCGCATAGTCGATCGGATCGGTCCACGCCGCGTGCCGGTTGTGGAAAGGAGTTCGGGTGAGGTCGATGGCCAAAGCGGCTGCGTAGTCGCAGGCAAAGGCCGTGTATTCGCCGGCATTTCCCGGCCATGGCGTGTCCGGCGATTCGCTGAAGAACAGCAGGCGATAGAAACAAACTTCCGCAATCGCGGTGTCAGGTGTTTCGGAGGCGTAAAACACCCCGGGCGTCAGTCCCGCGCGCCTGAACCGCGACCCCTGCGGATAGGGCGCATATCGGAACGGCGTGAACAGAAGAAAGTCGAGGTGGCGGCATTCGAGCGGGATCGGGGGCTTGCTGTCTTCGATCAGCCGCTCCAGCAGGGCCTGCTCGGCGGCATTGTCGGTGAGCTTCATCGTCGAGATCTGATGCTGCGCCTCGACGACGCGCCAGCACCGCCCGGACGCAGAGTGTGCGCTAGACGAGAGCTCGGCGACTGTCGAGATAGCTGATGACATTGATCAGGCCGCTGACGCTCTGGATCATCTCCACGGGCACGCCGTTCAACGCGGTGTTTCGGCTCGTCAGCCAGGCGGCGGCGGCGGCGTCGTCGCCGCCGACCAGCGCATCGAGCGAGCGATAAAGCCGGACGAACAACAGGGCGAGTTCGAAGGACTTGTGCTGCGGGTCCAAGACGTAGTGTCCCTTGCGCAAGCGAGAGACGGTTGGCTCTGACAGGCCGACGATCCGGCTTAGTGCGCTGCTTCTCACGCCAAGCCGCTCTGCCGCACGCGAGGCGGCTTTGGTGACGACGCTGGCCTCTGAGCTTGGTTCGGCCTTAACAGCCCGCTTCGCACGCATCATGCTACTCCTGAAAGAAAATCTATATAAATTTCCTCAGAAATCAAGCTTTGGCATAAGATAATATCTTTACGATCTTAACGCCCAAGGCTAATCTTCAAGGGTCTAGGGACGGAAAGGCTGAAAACAGCCGTGAATACGCAAGCCAAGCTCATTGCCCGATCCGGCGAGCCGTTCGTGGCCGGCCGCTCCGGCTCGCTGTCGGCGCAGATCGTCTCGGATGTGCGCGAGGCGCTGACCGAGAAGCGGCTGAAGCCGGGTGACCCGATCGGCACCGAGAAGGACCTCGCCGCCCGCTACGGCGTCAGCCGGATCGTGGCGCGTGACGCGCTGCGCACGCTGCAGGCGCTCGGCATCGCCGAAATCCGCATGGGCAAGGGCGGTGGCGCCCGGGTGGCGCGCGGCAACCCGCGGCTGTTTGCCGAGGCGCTCGCGGTACAACTTGACCTGACCGGCGTCACCGCGGCCGAGGTGATGGATGCCCAGCGCGCGATCGAGACCCTGGCCGCCGAACTCGCCGCCGAGCACGCCACCGCGGCCGATCATGCGCGGCTGCGGCGATTGCTGTCCGAAGCCGAAAGCCTGATCGATGATGGCGACGCCTACACGCGGTCCTGCCGCGATTTCCATCTCGCCATCGCAGAAGCCTCGCATAACCGCGTCTTGGTGGTGCAGTTCATCTCGCTCAATCACATCTCGTGGCCGTCGCATAACCGCAC
>CAZXJZ010000300.1:0-5435 GCA_964641065.1 uncultured Hyphomicrobiales bacterium
AGCGGCCGATCACCACCGCATCCATGCCAGCGAGCGACGGATGCATTTTCTTCGCCAGGATCACGCTGCCGACCGGCGTACACGGCACCAGCGCGCGCTGGCCGGTGGCAAGACGTCCGGCATTCACCGGATGGAAGCCGTCGACATCCTTGCCCGGATCGATGGTGTTCAGGATGAGCGTTGAGTCGATCTGCGACGGCAGCGGCAATTGCACCAGAATGCCATGCACGGTCTTGTCGGCATTCAGTTGTTCGATCAGCTTGAGCAGATCGGCCTGCGAGGTGTCGGCCGGCAGCTTGTGATCGAACGATTTCATTCCGGCTTCGGTCACCGCCTTGGACTTCGACTTCACATAGACTTCGCTCGCGGGATCGGAGCCGACCAGCACCACCGCAAGGCCCGGCACGATGCCGTGCTCTTTCGTGAGCTGTGCCGTCGCGGTCGCGATGTTGCCGCGCAGCTCCTGCGCGATGGCCTTTCCGTCGATGATGGTCGCAGTCATTTCAAATCCGCCAGCAGGTGTTGAAGCCGTGCCGCGAGCGCGGCGCCGTCGCCTTCGATGACGATGCGCTTGATGCGCGCGGTGTCGCCGGCCGCCAATGTCACCGTGCGGCGCGGCACGTCAAGCGTCTTTGCCAGCAGCGCAACCAGTGCGGCATTGGCTTCGCCTTCGGTGGGCGCCGCCCGCACCCGCGCTTTCAGCACGCTTCGCCCATCGGCGAGCGTCTCGATCCCATCGAGCGCATCCCGCCCACCCCTGGGCGTCAGCCTGATCGTGACGGAAAGCCCCGACGCCGTTGCATTCCAGGGCAACGAGTGCGGGCGCTCCACCGTTGCCCAACCGGGCCGGTCAGAACACGTTGGGATAGATGTAGCGGGTGATCACGCTCTGGATGAAGATAATGATCAGGATCAGGATCACAGGCGAGATATCGATGCCGCCGAGATTGGGCATGATCGAGCGGATCGGCCGCAGCACCGGCTCGGTGATGCGCCACAGGAAGTCGCCGACCATCGCCACGAACTGGTTGCGGGTGTTCACGACGTTGAAGGCCACCAGCCAGGACAGGATCGCCGAGGCGATCAGCAGCCAGATGTAGAGCTGCAGAACGATCAGGATGACGTCGAGGAGGGCGCGCATCGGGCGATGTCTTCTCTTCGGGGATGGTGGCTTTCATCTATCGGCTCCGCCGATTCCGAGCAAGCGGCGGAACCGCCGGCCGGCCCGCGTAACATCCGCGCGCCCGGCCGTTGCAAGGCGGCGGCAAATCCGCCGGGTCCGGGGCGGATTGGCGCTGCCCTCCGCACGTTGCGGGCGGGCACCCCGGCGGTCCTTGACTTGGCAAAAGCCGGGTCCTAAATGGCCGCTCTTCGCCCATTCCCGCATCCGGACAGGTTTCGCCCGGTTGCGGCTGGCGGGGGCCGTAGCTCAGCTGGGAGAGCGCCTCGTTCGCAATGAGGAGGTCAGCGGTTCGATCCCGCTCGGCTCCACCAATTTCCGGCGGAAATTCCTCCTAGGGAAGCCCGTTCTTGGCGGTCAGGCTGCGTTAACAAACCGAGACATTTAGACCGGTGCATCCGGGCGGACGTTATTCCGCCAAGTCGTTACCAACATAAGCTATGCCTCGATCCGGCGGTAATTCCGCGCGCATAGGCCGCACCGACCACGCCACTTACCGCTAAAAAGGACAACGTCAAAAGGCTAAGCTTCCTTCTGCTGGCAATACCGAGGCTTAGCCTGCAGCCCGCGTCGGCAAAAAAATTGGCAAGCGTTTTTCGAACGCTCGCAACGTCGGTGTGATGTAATGCGTAAGCACATCGTTAATGCTCCTGCGCCGGTGCTCGCCTTGTTCGGCGCAGCTTTGATAATTCCCCTGATTTTTTTCGCGTTCGCGATCTGGCAAGATCGCTCGCAACTATTCAGGCAGGCGGAATTTTTAGCGCAAAGGACCGTCGCTGGGCTTCATGAGCATGCGCTAAAGGTGTTCGAGACGGTTGATCTCACCATCGATAGAGTGGGCGATCGGATAGAGCAGCTTCCTTGGGACCAGGTCAGCAGAAATCGGAAACATTATCACGAATTTCTGAAAGAACTTTCTCAGGACCTGCCTCAAATTCAGAATATCCTATTGATCGATGAAGACGGAAAGCCCCGAGCTCAATCTGCGCAACTGGAGACGCCTGCTCACGTAACTGCCAGAGGACGCGAATATTACGTGGAGCATAGAGCGAATCCCGATGCCAAGCTACGCGTCGGCCCGACCATCATCGGACGCACGACAGGCACACTTCATTTCGGAGTAAGCCGCGCACGGTTGCGCGACGATGGGGCATTTGGCGGCGTCATCTACGCCGCGATCCTACCTAACTACTTTCTCGACGTGTGGCGCGAAGCAGCCATAGGTCCAGAGCACGCCGTCGCACTGGTTCGAAGTGACGGAACTTTGCTTGCGCGTTATGCAGAAATGCCGGATCAACCTTTTAAAATCTCCGACGAAAGCCCTTACATGCGCGCGATCAGAGATAAAGACCGCGGCTTCGCCTACCTTACATCGGGATACGACTCCGCCACCCGCATTGTCGCATTTCAGAAGCTTCAGAATTACCCGGTCTTTATTTCTTATGGATATAACGTAGACACGATCTTAGCGACGTGGTGGCGACGTGTCGCGATCTACGGAGCTGTTTCTCTTTTGGCCGCAGTGTTCTTGACGACCGTCATCCTTGTGGCAGTTCGGCACATGCGAGCAGAGCAACTTGCTTTGAAGGAACTGGCGATCGAGACACAAAAGCGTCGCGAGGTGGAGGTCTCTCGCATGCACGGTCAAAAACTCGAGGCGATCGGCCAAATTACAAGTAGCGTTGCTCATGACATCGCAAATTTCGTACAAGCAATGTCTGGATGCCTCAAGTCCCTTAGCGGCAAACAGACTAATGACGCATTGGAAAAGCGCGTCGATCTTGGACTACAGATCGTAGACAGGACCGCAAAACTTTCCCGCCAACTGCTCGCATTTTCGCGCAAGCAACCCGTGAACCCCGAGCTTATTGAAGTTAAACAACTGATAGACGAGGCGTCTCCGCTGATAGCTCAAGCATTGGGAAGAAATATAACCTTCAAGAAGGTCTTGCCGTCCGGAACGGGGTTCACGTCGGCTGAAACAGGACAACTGGAAACGATCTTGTTGAACCTGGCTATCAACGCCAAGCACGCCATGCCCGACGGAGGCACATTTACCATCACAACCGAAGTGGTCGTATTGACACGAGAGAGTTCGGTTGACGGGCTCTCAGGTGAGTTTATCAGAATCACCGCAACGGACACCGGGCTCGGCATGACCGACGAAGTTGTGCAAAGAGCATTCGAACCGTTCTTCACCACCAAGGCAGACGGCAGCGGCACCGGCTTGGGACTCGCGGCCGCATATGGATATGCCAAACAAAGCGGCGGCACAGCGTATGTAGTTAGCGAATTGGGCAAGGGAACGTCTGTGGTCCTTCTCTATCCAAGGATTGACCCGGGAAGCATGACCGCGCCCAACAAGCAGACAAATGTAATCAAACTAAACCGATGAAAGTAGACACGGCAACAAGCGCCGGGACTACCGTCCTCCGACCTTGATCCGCTGCTCCAGCCGCGCGATCGCCGCGGGCCCGTCGGGATCCTTCGGCGATAGCTTCGCAAATGTCCTGAAATCCGAAAGCGCATCGGAGAGCGAACCCTTCATTTCCAGCGCATTGCCGCGATTGAAATAGGCGCTGGCATCCTTCGGGTTCAGCTTGATCGACTCGTTGAGATCGGCAATCGCCTTGTCGAGCTCCTTCTTGCGGATCAGCGCGACACCGCGATTGTTGTAGGCCTTGGCGTAGCGCTTGTTGATCCGGATCGCTTCGGTCGAGTCAGAAATCGCCTTCTCGGGGTCGCCCTTGCGGTTCCAGGCGACGCCACGATTGCTGAGCGCGCGTGCGTGCGTCGGATTGATCTTCAGCGCCTCGTTGAAATCGGCGATGGCCCTATCCTGATCGCCCTTGAGACTCCAGGTGAAGCCGCGATTGGCGAACGAATCCGCATCCTTCGGATTCGCCGCAATCGCCTTGTCGCAGGCCGCGAGCGCCGCATCGCCGGTCGCCTTGGCGCAGAGTTCGCGTTCGCTTTGCGCCAGAACCGCAGCCGGCGCGATGACGGTGGAGATCAGGATCAGGCTAAGCTGCAATGTCCGGGGTCGCATGGTGTCCATCCCCTGTGGCAAGCTCTTTGTCACCTGCCGCTAGCTTAGCTTTTTGGCGAAAAGCCGAAACTTCAATAATGCGGTTTTGTGTGCGACATCTTCGGTGCTCCCGCCTGCGAAGTTCCGCAGCCTCACCCGCCTACCGCAGTTCCCCGTCGCGTCGGCACAACCTGGCCTCTCGCCGAACCTGACCATGACCACGCCCCCCGACACCGCGCCGCTCGGCCGATACCGGCCGTTCGTCCTGTTCTGGTTCGCGCGCGTCTCGGCGAGCCTGGCGCTGCAGATGATGGTCGTTGCGGTGGGCTGGCAGGTCTACACCATGACCGGCCGCGCGCTCGATCTCGGGCTCGTCGGGCTCGCGCAGTTCGTGCCGGCCTTTCTGCTGGTGCTGGTCGCCGGCGCCGTGGCCGATCGCTATGACCGCAGCAAGGTGGTGCGGCTCGCCCAGTTGACCGAAGGCAGCGCCGCTCTGCTGCTCGCGATCGGCACCTGGCAGGGCTTTCTCACCCGCGATCTCATTCTGGCGCTGGTGTTCCTGCTCGGCGCCGGCCGCGCCTTCGAGGCGCCGACCCTGATGGCGCTGTTGCCGCGCCTCGTGCCGCTGCCGGTGCTGCCGCGCGCGGTGGCGGGTTCGGCATCGGCAAACCAGGCCGCCACGATCTGCGGCCCGGCAATCGGCGGGCTGCTCTATGTCGTGAGCCCGACGCTGGTGTATGCGCTGTGCGCGGCCTTGTTCATTGGCGCCAGCATTCTGGTGGCGCTGATCCGGATCGAGCAGGTGGCGCCGAAGCGCGAGAAGATCGATATCTCAACGCTGTTCGCCGGCATCGGCTTCATCCGCAGAAGCCCGCTGATCCTCGGCGCGACCTCGCTCGACATGTTCGCGGTGCTGTTTGCCGGCGCGACCGCGCTCATGCCCGTTTATGCCAAGGACGTCTTCCATGTCGGCCCCTGGGGGCTCGGCATCATGCGCGCGATGCCGGCGATCGGTGCGCTCTTGATGGCGCTCGCGCTGGCGCGCTTTCCGCTCGTGCGCAATGCCGGACGCAAGATGTATCTGGGCGTGGCGCTGTTCGGGATCGCGACCATTGTGTTCGCGTTGTCGACCTCATTTCCGTTGTCGTTGCTGGCGCTGTTCGCGCTCGGCATGGGCGACATGGTGAGCGTGGTGGTGCGCCAGACGCTGGTGCAGGTGCAGACGCC
>CAZXJZ010000301.1:0-5346 GCA_964641065.1 uncultured Hyphomicrobiales bacterium
CCCACCCCCGACCCCTCCCCGCCACTCGCTGCGCTCGTGGAGGGAGGGGAGAAAAAGCAGCGCCCGAGCTACGCTCACTCAACTCCACTAGCGTCGGCAGAAACCCCGCCAGTGTCTTGCCGCCGCCGGTCGGCGCAATGAGAAGCACCGACTTGCCTTCGCGCGCGCGCTTGAGCAATTCGAGCTGATGCGCACGCGGCGCCCAGCCGCGCGCGGCAAACCAGCGCGCGAACACGTCCGGCAGACTGTCAGGCGGAGCGATCGGATCGAGGAGGGTCACGCCCCACTCTATCTTACGGACAATGGCGAAGACGCGGCGCGCTCCGCGATCACCAGCAATCCCGGCACCGGCACATCGCCCTCCATACGGGTCGAGACCGGCACCAGTGTGCGGATGGTCAGCCCGGCCTGCTCCAGCGCTGTCCGGACATGCGCCTCGCCGTGGGCATAGCGCAGTTTCGGCCCGAGGATCACACCGCCCTCCCCATGGGTCTCGACCGTGAAGGCGAACAGCCCTTCCGCCGCGAGCACGTCATGCACCAGCGCGGCGATCAGGGTCAGGTCGGCGCAATAGACGAACACGTCCGCCGCCACGACCAGGTTGAAGCGGGCATCGGCGCGGATGTGGCGGTCGAGGCTTTCGGTCAGGTCGCCGGTGTCGAGCTTGTCGTAGAGGTTCTTGCGGCGGGCCTGCGCAATCATCCCGGGCGACAGGTCGACGCCCTCGATCCAGTCGCAAACCGGCCGGAACACGGCGCCGGACAATCCGGTGCCACAGCCGAGATCGAACATGGTAGCGAAACGATGCGGCCGGTCCTGCGCCCGGCAGACCTCGGCCACGGCCTGCGCCAGCAATTCCGGCGCGGTATAGGCCAGCGCTTTAAGCGCATCGTCGAACTTCACCGCGTATTGGTCGAACACCGAGCGCACGTAATCCGCCGACATCGCATGCCCGCCGATATTGAGGAGCCGCAGCCGCAGGCCAGCCCCGTGCCGGTCGGACGGGTCGGCGGCCAGCGCCTGCTCGAAGGCGGCCACCGCCCCTGCCCGGTCGCCTGCGATCTCGCGCAGATCGCCCAAGTCGAACCAGGCCGCGGCAAAGCCGGGCGTCCGTTCGACCGTCTGCTCCAGCAGGTCGATCGCGGCGGCATGGTCGCCCCGCTCGCGGAACTCCCGCGCCATGCCATAGCGCCGGTCGGCGATCAGGTCGCCCGACGACTGAAACAGGGATTGGCCTTGCTGCGTTGCAGACATCCGCTCGCGATTTTCCGTCAAGAGCCTATCTAGGCACGATGCGTCCCGAAGACCTGCTTTTGCCGACGCCGTCCGGCGTCTGCTGCAAGACCGGCGGCTTTTACATCGACCCGACCCGTCCGGTCGACAGGGCGCTGATCACGCATGGCCATTCCGACCATGCCCGGGCCGGCCACGGCGCGGTTCTGGCGACGCAGGAAACCCTCGACATCATGCGGCTGCGCTACGGCGAGAATTTCGCCGGAACCACGCAGGCGATCCGCTACGGCGAGACCGTGACGCTGAACGGCGTGACCGCGACCTTCCACCCGGCCGGCCATGTGCTGGGCTCGGCGCAGATCGCGGTCGAACGCGGCGGCTGCCGGATCGTGGCGTCGGGCGACTACAAGGATGTGCCCGACCCGACCTGCACGCCGTTCGAACTCGTCCAGGGCGATGTGTTCATCACCGAGGCGACTTTCGGTCTGCCGGTTTTCCGCCATCCCGATCCCGATGCAGAGATCGCCAAGCTCTTGCATTCGGTGATCCTGTTTCCCGAGCGCGCGCATCTGGTCGGGGCCTATTCGCTCGGCAAGGCACAGCGGGTGATCGCGCTTATCCGCAAGGCTGGCTATCGCGAGCCGATCTATCTGCACGGCGCGATGGAGACGCTGTCGCGCTATTACCTCGCCAAGGGCATCGATCTCGGCGAGTTGCGTCCCGTCCGCGATGTGAAGAAGCAGGATCTCGGCGGCACCATCACGCTCTGCCCACCATCAGCACTGAAGGAGGTGTGGTCGCGCCGCTTCCCCGATCCGGTGACGGCGTATGCGTCCGGCTGGATGCGGGTCCGCGCGCGGGCGCGGCAGAGCCTCGTCCAATTGCCGCTGGTGATATCCGATCACGCCGACTGGGACGGCCTGCGCGACACCATCGCCGCAACGGGCGCCGGCGAGATCTGGGTGACGCACGGACAGGAAGACGCGCTGGTCCACTGGTGCGGCCTGCAGGGGCTGAAGGCGCGCCCGCTCGACATCGTCGGCTATGGCGACGAGGACGAGACGGACGGCACGTCCGGCGAAGACGAAGCGGGCCAGCCCGCATGAACCGCTTCGCCGAATTGCTCGACCGTCTTGCCTACGAGCCCGGCCGCAATAACAAGCTGCGGCTGATGACGGATTATTTCCGCAGCACTCCGGACCCGGAGCGCGGTTATGCCCTTGCCGCACTGACCGGCAGTCTCACTTTTCAATACGCCAAGCCCGGCATGATCCGCGGCCTGATCACGGAGCGCGCCGATCCGTTGCTGTTTGCGCTGTCGCGCGACTTCGTTGGAGATACCTCGGAGACCATCGCGCTGATGTGGCCGGTGCCGGACGTGCGGCCCAACTTCATTCCTTCCATCAGCGATGTCGTCACGAGCCTCAACACCTTGGGCAAGGCACAATTGCCGGCGCAGATCGCGCGCTGGCTCGACGCGCTGAACGAGACCGGCCGCTGGGCGCTGCTCAAGCTGGTGATGGGCGCGCTGCGCGTGGGTGTTTCGGCACGGCTGGCAAAGACCGCGGCCGCCGCACTCGGCGACAAGGACGTCACCGACATCGAACTGATGTGGTCGGGTCTCGAGGCCCCCTACGAAAACCTGTTCGCCTGGCTGGAAGGCCGTGGCGAGAAACCGGAGCACTCCGACCCGGCTCCATTCCGGCCGGCGATGCTCGCGCAGGCCATCGAAACTTCTGACTTCGAGAAGCTGGATCCCGCCGACTTCATGGCCGAATGGAAATGGGACGGCATCCGCGTGCAGGCGTCGGCGGGCGTGAACGAACGCGGCGACCGGATCGTGCGGATGTATTCGCGGACCGGCGAAGACATCTCGAAAAGCTTTCCCGATCTTCTTGAATCGCTGAATTTCAACGGCTCGCTCGACGGCGAATTGCTGATCCTGCGCGATGGCCGGGTGCAGAGCTTCAACGTGCTGCAGCAGCGGCTGAACCGTAAGGCCGTGACGCCAAAGCTGACGACCGAATATCCCGCGCATCTGCGCGCCTATGATCTGCTGGTCGATGGCGAAGAGGACCTGCGCGAGCTTCCGTTTGAAGAAAGACGGAAGCGCCTGCAGGCCTTCATCGGTCGTCACGCGCATCCGCGGCTCGATCTATCGCCACTTGTGCCGTTCGCGAGCTGGGACGACCTCGCCGCAGCACGCGCCGATCCCGCTTCGGCCGGCGCCGGCGACGATGCCAATGCGGTCGAGGGCATCATGATCAAGCGGCGCGACGCTCCTTATGTCCCCGGCCGGCCGAAAGGCCTGTGGTGGAAATGGAAGCGCGATCCGTTCACAGTCGACGCCGTGCTGATGTACGCGCAGCGGGGCAGCGGCAAGCGCTCCTCCTATTATTCCGATTACACCTTCGGCGTCTGGACGCTGGTCGACGGCGTCGACACGCTGGTGCCGGTCGGCAAGGCCTATTTCGGCTTCACCGACGAGGAGTTGATCAAGATCGACCGTTACGTCCGCAACAACACGTTCGAGCGGTTCGGGCCGGTGCGATCGGTCAAATATGGCCCCGACGAAGGGCTGGTGCTGGAGGTCGCCTTCGAGGGCCTGCAGCGCTCCACCCGTCACAAGTCCGGGCTCGCCATGCGCTTTCCCCGCATCGCCAGGCTGCGCTGGGACAAACCACCGCGAGAGGCTGACCGGCTGGAAACACTGGAGAAAATGGCCGAGTCCCTGGAGCAATCGCGCAGTGCCATGCCGGACCGCTTGCAAGGCGCCGCGCGTTGATTACATGATCTCATTGTCTGGCACTGCTCCGGAATGGAGCGGTCCAACGGAGGGGTTCATGTCCACCAACGATCCGCGCGCCTCGATCGAGTCGTCACGGCCTGCGCCAGCGCAGAGCGATTCCGTCACGCGCTTCCTTGGCGGCTCGCCGCTCGCGGTCGCAGGCCGGCTGATCCTGCTGTCGGTTCTGGTCGGCTTCGTGATGGTGACGTTCGGCCTCGATCCGTACAACATCATTCGCAGCATCCAGCGCCTGTTCGAAACCATCTGGAATCTCGGCTTCGATGCGGTCGAATGGCTGTGGCGCTACTTCCTGCTCGGCGCGGTGATCGTGATCCCGATCTGGCTGATCATGCGCTTCATCAATGCGCCGAAGGGGCGCTAACGCGCCTCAGCTTAGCTCCGTTCGTCTTCGCGAAAGCGGGGACCCAGAGTAGCTCGTTCGGGAGTCTCGCTTCCGGGCGAAGCGGTGTTTGTTGCAACCGTCGCCGTAAGCCCCTCACACTGGCCAGGGCCGCGCGGTGATATCCGCCGCATCGACGCCGACGAGTTCCGCCAACGGCCCCTTCTGCGCCTCCGCCAGCAGCGCGCGCTTGATCTCGTAGACCAGCGCCATCCCGTGAAACACCAGTCCGCTGTAGAGCTGCACCAGCGACGCGCCGGCGCGCAGCTTCAAGATTGCAGCGGCGCCTGAATCGATCCCGCCGACACCAATGATCGGCATCGCGCCTTCCAGCCGAACATAGGTCTCCGCCAGCATCCGGGTCGACAGTGAAAACAGCGGCTTGCCGGACAAGCCGCCCTGCTCGATCGCCTTGTCACGCTCGCGCAGACTGGGCGGACGAGTCACAGTGGTATTTCCGACCACCATGCCGTCGACCCTGCGGTTGCGGGCAATCCCGACGATGTCGTCGAGATCGGCGAGCGTCAGGTCCGGTGCGATCTTGAGCAGAAGCGGGGTCGGGCCGGCGCGCGCCTGCACCCGGTCGCGCGCTTCGATCACACGCGCCAGCAGATCGTCCAGGCTTTTCGCCTCCTGCAGATTGCGCAGCCCGGGCGTATTCGGTGAGGACACGTTGATGGTGATGTAGGACACCACCGGTGCGAATCCCTCGACCAGCCGGACATAATCCTCGGTCCGGTCCTGGCTGTCTTTGTTGGCGCCGATATTGATGCCGACAATGCCACCCTGATTTGCGCGCGCGGCGAGACGACTGAGTACGATCGGCGCGCCATCGGAGTTCAGCCCAAGCCGGTTGATCACCGCCCCGTCGGCATCGAGCCGGAACAGCCGCGGTCGCGGATTGCCCGGCTGCGGGCGCGGCGTG
>CAZXJZ010000302.1:0-2206 GCA_964641065.1 uncultured Hyphomicrobiales bacterium
CGATATTGGTCAGGATCTGCACGCCCCTGAACCCGAGCTTGGCGATCCGCTCCAGCTCTTTCGCGGCTTCGTCGCCATGCGGCAGCGGCACGGTGCCGAACGGGATCAGCCTGTCGGGCTGCTTCGCGCAGTACTCGGCGATGCCGTCATTGACGAGCTGCGCCGCCTTGACGCCGAGGTCGGCCGGCAGCGTGTAATAGCATTGACCGGGCGGTGGCTTGATCACCTGCATGTCGATGCCCATGGCATCGAGATTGCGCAGCCGCGGCTCCAGCTCGACCATGCGGGATTTCAGGTCGCCGTCCTGCTTGGCGTTTACCGCGGCGGTTTCCGGTGACTGGAAGGTATGCAGGCCAGGACTGATGCGCGCATTTTGCTGCGCAACATAGGCGCCGGCGGCCGGCACAGCGACATGCGAGTGGATGTCGATGGTGACGCTTTGCGGCCGGGCCTCGCGGCCGGGCTTGCCGTGTTTGCGCGCTGCGGTCGGCTCGTACTTGTTCCAGGCTGTCATATGCGAACTTCCATGTCGTGAAACTTCGGGCTTACCGGCTTGGCAAGCGGCGGCGAATGACGACACAGACCGAAGCTTTTGCCAAGTGCGATCGGGACGCGCTAACAATGTTGGAAGCTTCCGGGAGCGGAGCAGGGAGGGTCACGCATGCGCGTCGGGGTAGCAGGACTCGGCAAAATGGGCGCCGCCATCGCCGCAAGGCTGATGGAATGCGGACATGAGGTGATCGTCTGGAATCGCTCGGCCGACAAGGCGAAACCGCTGGCCGATGCCGGTGCCATCATGGCGTCGTCGCCGGCCGATCTCGCTGCGCAGGCGGAGGCGATCGTCACCATTCTCACCGACGCCGGTGCGATCGATGCGGTGTATCGCGGCGCTTCCGGTCTGCTGTCGGGCGACGTGACCGGCAAGCTTTTCATCGAGATGAGCACGGTGCAGCCGGAGACCGAGGTCGCGCTCGCGGACCTTGTGCGCGGCAAGGGTGCGGCATTTGTCGAATGTCCGGTCGGCGGCACCACGGGGCCGGCGCGGCAGGGAAAGCTGTTCGGCTTTGCCGGCGGCAGCGATGCGGATGTGGCGCGCGCCAGGCCGCTGCTCGATCAATTGTGCCGGCGGGTCGAACACGTCGGCGAGGTCGGGGCGGGCGCGGGGATGAAGCTCGCGATCAACCTGCCGCTGATGATCTACTGGCAGGCGCTCGGCGAGGCATTGGCGCTCAGCCGCCACCTCAAGCTCGATCCCGCCCGCGTGATGGACATCATCGCCGATACCTCCGGCGCCTCGACCGCGGTGAAGAACCGTGGACCCAATATCGCGGCCTGGCTTGGTGGAGGCGATTTCGGTGCGGTCACCTTCAATCTCGACGACGCGCGCAAGGACATCCGCACCATGATCGCGCAGGGCAAGGCGCGGGGCGTCGACTTGCCGCTGATCGAGCGCACGCTGGCCTGCTTCGATGAAGCCAGCGCGGCGGGCTACGGACAGGGCGACGGGTCGGGGCAGGCGGTGTACTGGTCGCGGCGCGGCAAGGAGTGAAGGAGCGGACATGGGCAATCTGACGCTGGCGCAGGCCTCCACCATTCTCGATACGGCGCTGAAGACCGCGCGCGACAAGACCTTCCAGCCGCTTTCGGTCGCGGTGCTGGATGCCGGCGGCCATCTCGTGGCGTTCAAGCGCGAGGACAAGTCCGGCATCCTGCGGTTCGACATCGCGTTCGGAAAGGCCTGGGGCGCGCTCGGCATGGGTCTCGGTTCACGCACGCTGTTCGAGCGCGCCGAGAAGACGCCGATGTTTTTCACCACGCTGGCCGCGGCGAGCGGCGGGCGCGTCGTCACCAATCCAGGCGGTGTGCTGATCCGCGATGCCGGCGGCGATATCGTCGGCGCGGTCGGAATTTCCGGCGATACGTCGGATAATGACGAACTCTGCGCGATCGCCGGGATCGCTGCTGCGGGTCTCAAGGCCGATCCGGGTGGCAGCAAGACATGAGTCTGTTTCTTTCCCTCCCCCCACGAGCGAAGCGAGTGGCGGGGAGGGTGGCGAGCGCGTAGCGCGAGCCGGGTGGGGGGCTTTCACCGTTTGAAGGACAAGCGCGCCCCCCCCCCCCCCCCCACCCCCCCCCGAGGGGGGGGGGGGGGGGAGACAGCCCGCGGGGTGGGGAAAAATACAAATTTGTATTAATAGGGTTGGGG
>CAZXJZ010000302.1:2216-5301 GCA_964641065.1 uncultured Hyphomicrobiales bacterium
CTTCGCGGGGGGAGGGGAGCAGACAGCGCGAGTGGAGGCAAACATGCAATTTTTCTCTTACTGGCGTTCGCTCGCATCGTTTCGCGTGCGGATCGCGCTCAACATCAAGGGGCTGTCGCCCGAGGTGATTAATGTCGACCTGATGAAGGGCGAGCAGCGCAACGAAGCGTACCGCAAGGTCAATCCGCAGATGCTGCTGCCGGCGCTCGTGACCGATGAGGGCGCGGTGCTGTTCCAGTCGATGGCGATCATGGAATATCTCGATGACGTGTATCCGCATCCGAACCTGATCCCGTCGGAAGCGCTGGCGCGCGCGCGGGTGCGGGCGTTGTCCGGCATCGTGGCCTCCGACGCGCATCCGATGGTGGTGCCGCGGGTGCGCGATTATCTCGAAAACGAGTTGAAGCTCGACGAGCCGGCGCGCATGAAATGGATCCATCACTGGCTGGGCGAAGGCATGAAGGCGCTGGAGACCAATCTCGCGACCAGCAAGGAGACCGGCACCTATTGCCAGGGTGACAGCGTGACCATGGCGGATATTTGCCTGGTCAGCCACGCCACCGGCTGCAACTTCTTCAAATACGATCTCGCGCCTTATCCGACGGTCCGGCGCATCGTCGAAACCTGCATGAAGGAGGATGCCTTCGCGAGGGCGCATCCGTTGAAGCAGCCGGGCGCACCGGCAGCGGTGTAAGTTTCCCTTTTCTTCGTGCTCGCGCCTTCTTCACCTCTCCCCGCTTGCGGGGAGAGGTCGACCGCATGAGCGAAGCGAATAAGGTCGGGTGAGGGGGATTCTCCGTAGTTGAGCAGCCCCTCACCCGGCTCGCATGCGCTCGCCACCCTCTCCCCGCTGAAGCGGGGGAGAGGGAAGATCACCGCTTCACCGTCCACGTTTCAACAACCCCGCCAGCCTCTTTCCCATCTCCGCCAGGTCGACCTCGAACCGCTCCAGGAACAGCCGCGCCGGCGTCGACAGCGTGCGGCGTGCGGGCGTGATGACGATGAATTCCGCATAGAGTGGCGGATCGATCGGGTTGATGGTGAACTCGCCCTTGCCGATGTCGTTCACGCAGATCAGGCCGGGCAGCACGGTGACGAAATCGGTGCGCGCGACGAAATCGAAGGTCGCCATCATCGCATCCATCTCGATCATGGTTTCGATCGCCACGTTATGGCTCTGGACATAGATTTCGAGATTGCGCCGCCGGATGTTGTCGGGGCCCGGCGCCACGATCTTCAGCGGCGCGCAATCCGACAGCCGCACCGGTGCGAGCGGCTTGAACGAGCTGCCGCGTCCGGAGATCAGCACCTCGCGGTCGCGCAGGATCAGCCGCGACTTCAATCCGGTTCGCCCTTCGAAGGCCGGCACGATCGCGAAATCGAGCTGGTCGCTCAGCACCTGATCGGTCAGCATGCCGCTATAGGCTTCGACGACACGCACCTGCACATCCGGGTGCGCCAGCACGAAATGCTCCAGCGTCGGGGCCAGCGCCGCCCGCGTGAAGGTGGGCATCAACCCGATGCGCAGCGTTCCGCTCACAATGTCGGCGCGGCCGCGCGCTTCTTCCTTCGCCAGTTCCAGCATCCCGATCGCGTCGATGCAGCGGCGGTAATAGCGCTGGCCGGCCGGGGTCGGGGTCACGCCGGTCGCCGAGCGGTCGAAAAGCCGCACGCCCAGCAGCTTCTCCACCGCCGAAACATGCTGGGACAGGCCTGATTGCGTGGCGTTCTCCCGCGCGGCGGCGCGGGTGAAGGAGCCTTCCTCGCAGACCGCGATGATGGCCTGGATCTGGCGGAGCGTGACCGGAGAAGGCATCAGGAAACCTAATGGCTTGCGTCAGGCCATATTATTTCATTTGGAGCCGCGGCGCAGCTAGATTTGCGCGCACCGGAGGAGACAGCCGATGAAGCTCGGGTTTTTCACGATGCCGATCCACGCGCTCGGCAAGGACTGGCGAACCTCGCTGCGCGAGGACCGCGAGGCCTTCATCCTGGCCGACGAACTGGGTTTCTCCGAGGCTTACGTCGGCGAACACGCGACCGATCAGGCCGAAAACATCACCTCCTGCACGATCTTCATTGCGTCGCTGATCCATGCGACCAAACAGATCAAGCTCGGCACCGGCACCGTCAACATGCCGAACAGCCATCCCGCCGCGGTCGCAGCCGAGATCGCGATGCTCGACCACATGCTCGACGGCCGCTTCATCTTCGGCATTTCCCCGGGCGGCCTGCTCTCCGACGCCGAGGTGTTCGGCAATCTCGACGCCAACCGCAACGAGATGTTCCTCGAATGCATCAACCAGGTGCTTGCGATCTGGGCCGGCGAGCCGCCGTATAATCTGCGCGGCAAATACTGGACGGTCGTCAGCGAGCGTCATTTCCTGCCCAAGATCGGACAGGGATTTCTGCCGAAGCCGCTGCAGCGTCCGCACCCGCCGATCGTGGTAACGGCGGTTGCGCCGTTCTCCAAGGGCGTTACCGAAGCCGCGGCGCGCGGCTGGGAGCCGATCTCGGCGAACTTCCTGATGCCGCAATGGGTGAAGAGCCACTGGCCGAAATATGCCGAGGGCTGCGAGCGCGCCGGGCGTCCGGCCGACCCGGCAAACTGGCGCGTGGCGAAGAGCATCCTTGTCGCGGATGACGACAAGACCGCGCGCGCCTACGCGACCGATCCGAACTCGCCGTATCGCTTCTACTATCAGCAGCTCTTCACCAAGCTGAAGGCGAACGGACGTATCGAATTGTTCAAGACCCACCGCGAACAGCCCGACGACGAAGTCACGCTCGACAAGATCGTGGATCAGCTCATCATCTACGGCTCGCCCAACAAGGTCGCCGACGAAATTCTGGCCTTCCGCGACAAGGTCGGCGATTTCGGCACGCTGCTCTATGCCGGCAAGGACTGGGCCGATCCGGCGCTCGGCAAGCGTTCGATGACGCTGCTGGCCGAAAAGGTGATGCCGAAGGTCAATGCGGCAATCGGTGCGAAGGCTCAGGCGGCGGAGTAATGGCGCGACCTTTCCTTTCTTTCCCTCCCCCCGCGAAGCGGTGGGGAGGGTCGGTTCGCGTCGCGTAGCGAGGC
>CAZXJZ010000303.1:0-5295 GCA_964641065.1 uncultured Hyphomicrobiales bacterium
TCAATTGCGCTGCTCGACTGGCGACTCGCTACTGTCGACCGTCGAGCGCAGCGAAGACGGTCGGGCGGGGGTCACGTTACGACCCCCTCCCCCAACCCTCCTCCTTTCAGGGGGAGGGAGTCCAACCACCCCGCATCGCTGCGCGAGAATACGTCAATGCTCAGCAACAGCCGTAGCGTCAGGATCGAGTGGGGGGATTGCGATCCCGCCGGCATCATTTTCTATCCGCGCTATTTCGCGATGTTCGACCATTCGGTCACCATGCTGATCACCGCCGCGTCCGGCGTGAGCAAGGCCGAACTGCTCAAGCGCTACGAGTTCGACGGCTATCCGCTGGTCGCGACCCAAGCCAAATTCATCGTCCCGACCCGGTTCGGAGACGATGTCATCATCCAGTCGACCTTCGTGCGGGTCGGCCGGTCCAGCTTCGAGATCAAGCACCAAATCCGGAAGAACAACCAGGTCGCCGTCGAAGGCCAGGAAACGCGCGCCTGGGTGAAGCGCGAAGCCCACGACAAGTCAAAGATCAAGTCGCATCCGTTGCCGGAGGAACTGGCGGCGCGATTCCGCGGCGAGTTCTGAGCGCCCGCCTGGCGACAGGCGCGGCGCGAACGCTACAGACCTAGCGCCGTCGATATCTTCCGCAACGTCCTGACGAACTGCTCGCGCTCCGCCGGCCCGACGATTGCGTCGAGTTCGCTCTCGTGACGCTGCGCGCATTCGTGCATCGCCCGCATCACCTTGCGACCGGCATCGGTCAGCGACAGCTCGTAGAGCCTGCGATCGCTGCGCGTCCGAACCCGGCTGATCAATCCGCGCTTGACCAGATTGTCGAGCACCGGCGTGAGTGTGGATTTGTCGCTACCGATTGCGCGCGCGAGTGCGGTCTGGCTGATCCCGGGATTGCGATCGATCAGGGCCAGAGCGGCAAATCGTCCAGGGCTCAAGCCCACGGATTGGGCATGCCGCGCGAAGGATTGGAACGACGCGATCTGCGCGATGCGAAGCCGGAAACCGATCCAGTCGTCGAACGGACCGAAATCGAGGGTGTCATCCACGCTGGCGCGCGGACTGACATCGCTTTCGGCGCTGCTCAGTGCGACCGTATCGCGCGCCAAAATGTTCCCCCTCGATGCGTCGAAAGATCAACCTGAAAATTGTTTTATATCCAACTATTCTCCCCTACAATGCCGGGAAACATCTCGCATCTGCGAGATGCATAAAGAACCGCGATCTCAGACCCGAGGGAGAAACATCCGAATGATATCCAGACAATCCATTTGCTCGCTTGCTGCCGCTGGCGCCCTGCTGGCGCTGGCTTCGCCCGCGATGGCGCAGGACAAGACCTTCGATCTCAAACTTGCCCACTGGGTCCCGCCGTCTCACCCGCTGCAGAAAGCCTTGGAAGACTGGGGCTCGTCGGTCGAGAAGGCCTCGGGCGGAACCATCAAGTTCAAGGTCTATCCGTCGCAGCAACTCGGCAAGGCCTTCGACCATTACGACATGGCGCGCGATGGCATTGCCGACCTCACCTACATCAATCCGGGCTATCAGCCGGGCCGCTTCCCGATCATCGGCGCCGGCGAATTGCCGTTCCTGGTCACCAATGCCAAGGGCGGTTCGCAGGCGCTCGACGCCTGGTACCGCAAATACGCGGGCAAGGAGATGAAGGACGTCAAATTCTGCCTCGCTTTCATGCACGATCCCGGCACCTTCCACTCCGTGAAGAAGAAGATCACCGTGCCCGGTGACATCAAGGGCATGAAGGTGCGGCCGGCGCATGCGACCATGGCGCAATATATTTCGCTGCTTGGCGGATCGAATGTGCAGTCCAGCGCACCGGAAGTGCGTGACATCCTCGAAAAGGGCGTGGCCGAGGCCGTGACCTTCCCCTGGGGCTCGGTGCCGCTCTTCGGCATCGACAAAGTGACGAAGTATCACATCGACGCACCGATGTACGCGACCACCTTCGCCTTCGTCTTCAGCCCGACGACCTACAACCAGATGTCGGCGGCGCAGAAGAAGGTGATCGACGATCACTGCACCAACGAGTGGGCATTGCGGGTCGCGGCCCCGTGGGCAGACTACGAGCATGCCGGCATTGGCAAGCTCAAGGCTGATTCGTCCCGCGAGGTCTACCCGCTGACGCCCGAACAGCTCGCCGAATGGAAGAAGGCCGCCGAACCGCTCGAGAAGGCGTGGGCAGCCAATGTGAAGAAGGCGGGCGGCGATCCGGACGCGGTCATGAAGGAACTGCGGGATTCGCTTTCGAAGTTCAACGCGGCCTATTGATCGCGCGACGCGTTCCAGGCGATATGCAACCGACGGCGGGGGACTTTTCTCCCGCCGTTATGCCGAGAGAGCCGCAGATATTTTGCCGCCGTCCGAACGGCGCCGTGAGGTTGGGGGATGAGCAGAGTCAGCAGATGGATGGACGGCTTCATCGATTCGATCGAATGGGTCGCCGCGTTCTTCATCGGCCTGGTGGCATTCGACGTCTTTATCTCAGTGATCCTGCGCTACTTTTTCGGATACACCATCCCCGACGCCTATGATTTCGGACAGCTGCTGCTCGGCATCGTGATTTTCTGGGGCATCGCCGCGACCAGCTATCGCGGAACCCACATCACCGTCGACCTGCTCTGGGCCAACGTGAACAAAACCTGGCAGCGCGTGATCGACGTGTTCGCAACGCTGGTGCTGCTGTTCGTGGTCTCGGTGCAGACTTACACCCTGTTCGACAAGGTCTCGACCACCTACGGCGCCAACGTGCAGACGTTCGACATGCGCATCCCGGTCTGGCCGTTCTTCGCGATCGCATGGATCGGCGATCTGGCCGCCGTTCTATTGATTGCCGTTCGCACCTATCGGCTGATTTTCCATCCCGAATTGATGAAGCCAGTCGACGAAATTTCGAAGTCGGGCGAGTGAGATATTCCGATGTCTACTGACGCAGTTGCCGTAATCGGGTTCGTCTCGCTGTTCACGCTGATGCTGCTGCGCGTGCCGATCGGCATGGCGCTCGGCCTCGTCGGGGTGACCGGCTTCGGTTATCTCACGTCGATGAGCCCGGCGCTGAAGATCGTCGGCCACACCACAATGCGGACGGTCACCGACTTCAATTACGCGGTGGTGCCGCTGTTCCTGCTGATGGGCGCATTTGCGACCACCTCGGGCATGAGCCGCGAACTGTTCCGCGCCGCGAATGCCTTCATCGGCCATCTGCGCGGCGGGCTTGGTATCGCGACCATTCTTGCATGCGGCGGCTTTTCCGCAATCTGCGGCTCTTCGGTCGCCACGGCAGCCACCTTCTCGCGTGTCGCCTATCCCGAGATGCGCCGCTTCAACTACCCGGAAAGCTTCTCGGCCGGCGTCATCGCGGCCGGCGGCACGCTTGGCATTATGATCCCGCCGTCGACGGTTCTGGCGATCTACGGGATCATTACCGAACAGGATATCGGCAAGCTGTTCATCGCCGGCGTCATTCCCGGCATCCTCGCCGTCATCATGTACGCCGCCACGGTGTCGATCATCGGCTGGACGAAGCCAGGCTTCCTGCCAGCGGGCCCGCGTTCGTCCTGGAGCGAGCGCGTGGAAAGCATCAAGGGCGTCTGGGCCACCTTGCTGCTGTTCGCCTTCGTGATCGGCGGCCTCTATGGCGGCATGTTCACCGCGACCGAAGCGGCCGGTGCCGGCGCCGGAGGTGCCTTCATCATCGGCGTCGCTCGCGGGCGGCTTAACGGCAAACAAATCCTGCAATGCCTGCTCGAGACCACCCGCACCACGGCGGCGGTGTTTACGATCCTGATCGGCGCGCTGCTGTTCGGCTATTTCCTCACCATCACCCAGACCCCGCAGAAGGTCACCGCCTTCCTGACCGGTCTCGGCATCGGCAATTACGGCGTGCTGACGCTGATCCTGCTCATGTACCTGCTGCTGGGCTGCCTGATGGACGCGCTGGCGATCGTGATCCTGACCGTCCCGATCATCTTCCCGCTCATCAAGGAGATGGGATTCGACCCAATCTGGTTCGGCATCATCATCGTCATGACGGTGGAGCTCGGCCTGATTCACCCGCCGGTGGGCATGAATATATTCGTCATCAAGAGTGTTCTTGAGGACATCAAAATATCAACGATTTTCATCGGGGTGATCCCGTTCATCATCACCGACCTGATCCGGCTGGTCATCCTCGTCCTGTTCCCGGCGCTGGCGACCTGGCTGCCGTCGCATATGTAGCGGGCAGCTTGTCGCACCATGGCGCGGCGGTTTGAGGGGCCAAACCGCTGCCTTTTATAATTGTGCCAAGGTGCTAAATACCGGACAGACAGCTCACGATTGTCCGGCGGCAGAGCCTCATGGAACGTTCATTCAAGAAGGAAGTGCAGTCCCTGCGACTCGGCGAGGGCCAGACCTTCCACGGCGAGGGCATCCTGGCCGTGACCAAGGCGTTGCTGCAATCCGGGGTGTCCTATGTCGGCGGCTATCAGGGCGCGCCGGTCTCGCACCTGCTCGACGTCATGGTGGACGCGGAGGATTACCTCAAGGAACTCGGCGTCCATGTCGAGACCTGCACCAACGAGGCCTCCGCCGCCGCCATGCTCGGCGCCTCGATCAACTACCCGATCCGCGGCGCGGTGACCTGGAAGGCGATTGTCGGCACCAACGTCGCCTCCGACGCGCTCTCCAACCTCGCCTCGCCCGGCGTCATGGGTGGCGCCATGATCATCGTCGGCGAGGATTACGGGGAAGGCGGTGCAGTGATCCAGGAGCGCTCGCATGCCTACGCGCTGAAATCCTCGATCTGGCTGCTCGATCCCCGCCCGGACCTGCCGAGCATCGTGCGCATCGTCGAGAAGGGCTTCGAATTGTCGGAGGCGAGCCACGCCCCGGTGATGCTCGAATTGCGCATCCGCGCCTGCCATGTCACCGGTGCGTTCGAGGCAAAGGACAACATCAAGCCGGCCATCTCGGAACTCAGCCGCACTTCGCCCGCACCGCATAACTTCGCGCGGCTCTCGCATCCGCCGGTCACCTTCGTCCACGAAAAGCTGAAGGTCGAGCAGCGCATGCCGGTGGCGCGCGACTTCATCCAGCGCGAGAAGCTGAACGAGTTCTTCCCCGGCGACCTGAAGGATATCGGCATCATCGTGCAGGGCGGCCTGTTCAACGGCACGCTGCGCGCGCTTGAGCGGCTGGGCCTAGCCGACACCTTCGGCGAATGCCGCGTGCCGGTGCTCTGCCTCAACGTCACCTATCCGCTGGTGCCGCAGGAGATCCGCTCCTTCTGCGCCG
>CAZXJZ010000304.1:0-5276 GCA_964641065.1 uncultured Hyphomicrobiales bacterium
CCTTCGGATCGGCGAAAGCAGGGACGAGGTCGGCGAGCCAGCCCGGCGCCACCACGTAGTCGGCGTCGATGATGCCGATGATCTCCGCATCCGGAGCGGTGCGCTCAAGCGCAATGCGCAGCGCACCGGCCTTGAAGCCTTCGACCTTGTCTTCGCGCAAAAAGATGAAGCGCTCGCCCAGCGTCTTGCAATGCTCTTCGACCGGCTCCCAGTAATAGGGCTCCGGCGTATTGTTGATGATGACGATGCATTCGAAATTCGGATAGTTCAGCCCCGCCACGGCATCGAGCGTGGCTTTGAGCATCTCCGGCTCTTCCTTGTAGGCCGGGATATGGATCGACACCTTCGGCGCATCGGCCTGCGCCTCAGGCGCCAGCGGCGGCGACATGACCTGAAGCAGGCGGCGCGGCTTGCGGCCGAAGGCGATGGCGGCGATTTCCTCGATGCGCGTCATCGCGATCAGCACCAGCGGCACCAGCAGCACGACGCCAATGCCAAGCGCCACCACTTCGCCCCAGACGAAATAGTGACCGTTCCAGAATGCGAACACCCCGGCAAACCAGGCGCCGACCACATTGGCGGCGACCGCCAGAACACCGGCCTCGGTCAGGGTGACGCTCATGGCCAGGAGCGGCAGCGAGAACAGCACGCCCAGCAGCAGGGCGAGCAGCGCGAGCTTGCGGAATTCGGGATCGGTGATCGTGCCGCTCCACGCGAATTTCTGCTCGCCGGAACTGTTGAAAAGACCCCAATAGGCGCCGACGCTGCCTTCGGAGATCTTCCACGGCTGATCCAGCGCCTCGATGATGTTGTAGTCGATGCCGATCGCGTTGGCCCGCGCCACGAAATCGCGGATGATGTGCGCCTGCTCGAAATAGCCCGGCTGGGCGAGCTTGAAATTGTAGCCGGCGCTCGGCCAGCCGAATTCGGCGATCACGATTCGCTTGCCGGGATACATCTGGCGGAGCTGGTGGTAGCCGCCGATCGCCGCATCGACCGCGGACTGGTCGGGGGCGCCTTCCCAGTAGGGCAGGATGTGGACGGCGATGTAATCGACCGCGGCGACCAGTTCGGGATGGTCGCGCCATACGCTCCAGATTTCACCGGTCGTGACCGGGACCGACACCTGACGCTTGACGTCCCGGATCGCCTTGATCAGGCGGCCGACATTGATGCGTTCCTTGACGCGGGTTTCTTCGGCCTTGGAGACCTGGGCCGCGGCACGCGCCAGTTCGACTTCCTCCGGCGACAACGTCTCGTTGTCGAACATGATGGTCTCGCCGCGATAGATCGCTTCGTTCGCGAGCACGAGGCCGTCGAGGTTCGAATTCCGGCGGGCGATGTCAATGACTGCATTCAGCTCGGCGGTATTCCGCGCGCGTTCGGCCATCCGTTCCCGGTAGCGGCGACCGTTCGTCGCATCCGGGCCTTTGCCCTGCCATTCGGCGGCGTCGAGGCTGCCACCGAGCCAGGCGCCCGCAGTGACGCGCAGCCCCGACGAGGCGGCGATCTGCGGGACCATTTCCAGGCCCTTTGTCGACGAATAGGTACGGATCGCGCGGGTGTGTGGCGCGAGCTTTTGAAGGTCGGAGCGGATCTCGGAAATCCCGACGGTCTTATCGGGATGCTTGCCGTAGGACACGCTGGCCAGCGGGCCATCGATGTCCGGCGCTGAAACTCGCTTTTCGGATAAAGCCCACAAACCCGCATGCACGCAGGTTACGAGCGCGACGACCACCGCGACCAGGCGCATAGAACGCGAAACCAAACGGGGCTGGGTGAAGGATGCTGTCCCGTCCCCTGGAACAGCGACCTGCTACGACAGTCAAATAGCTCAGGTGAGCCAGATTTTCAATCGCATCGCGGCATGGCGAATTGATGACGTGTAGACGCCGTTTCGCCAACCTTAAACGCCGCTACTGCGTTGTGGTTCCTGTCTGAGGCGTTGTCGCCGCAGCGGAAGGAGCAGGAGGCGATGCAGGATTAACCCAGCATGAATGGACGCGGTTGAGGATGTTTTCCTGCGCCTTGGCATCGACGATCGGTCCCTGCATCACCACGCAACGGAAGGCCGCCTGGATATGTCCGCCGGGACAGCCGAACCGGTCATACAGGTCCATGTGGCGGAAGGCCGTATCGAGATCGTCCTGAAACAGCCGGTGAACCACGCGGCGGCCGACCCAGACGCATTCCGGATTTCCGGCCGGGCCAGTCATCTGTTTTGAGACTTCCGAGAGATCGTTCAGCCGCTGCGCGTCTTTCTTGGCCTGTTCGGCGGCTTGCTGCTTCGCCTTGTCGGCCTGTTCGTTTTGGGCGAGGGCCGGCGTGGCGCCGAGGAGCAGGGCAAGGCAGAGAGCTGGCGCGACGGTCAAGGGGCGGGGCATGATGGCTGAATACTCTGGCGCGTTTGGCGCAATGTGGGTGTTAAGACCTGCAGTTTACATCGGATTCCGTCCGCAATGCGGCCTTGCACCGATGGAAGGAGATTTCCGCCTTTCACAGCTTTTGTCCAGCATGCACGTGACATCGCATCGCGGTGACATTTGGCGCGCACCGGTGTTCGTGCGAAAGGGCGGGCCGAGATCTGGGCGAGCACGGACGACGACTCCTGATGAATGAACGCACGTTAACCCGGCCGCTGCTTCCGGCGATTTTCCTTGTCGTGGTGGCGATCCTTATCGCCCTGGTATGGTGGTGGCTCGGCCGGCCGGTCGCGATGCCGAGCGCGAGCGGCGCCGGAGACAAACTCCAATGTCTCTCCTACGCTCCCTTCCGCGGCAATCAGTCGCCGCTGCGGGCGGACACCTACATTGCCGCCGCGCAGATCGAGGACGACCTGGTGCGGCTCAAGTCGCTCACCGACTGTATCCGCACCTATTCGATCGAGCACGGGCTCGAGCAGGTGCCGGAGATCGCACGGCGAGTCGGTCTGAAGGTCATCCAGGGTCTGTGGCTGTCCAGCCATGCCGACAAGAACCGCCAGCAGGTGGAGACCATCGTCCGGTTGACCAAGGAATTCCCGGACGTGATCCAGTCGGTGGTGGTCGGCAACGAGGTGCTGCTGCGGGGTGAATTGTCGGCCGACAACGTCGCCGCCTTCCTGCGCGAGGTGAAGAGCCGGACCGGCGTCCCCGTCACCTATGCCGATGTCTGGGAGTTCTGGCTGCGCAACCGCGACCTCGCTTCCGCCGTCGATTTCGTGACCATCCACATCCTCCCGTACTGGGAGGACTTCCCGATCCCGGCCACGGCTGCGGCTGCTCACGTCGAATCGATCCGCGAGCGGATGGCGGCGGCCTTTCCGGGCAAAGAGATCCTGATCGGCGAGACCGGCTGGCCGAGCGCGGGCCGGATGCGGGAAGGGGCGTTGCCATCGCTGGTCAATCAGGCGCTGGTCCTGCAGGAGGTTCTCGCCGTCGCCAACCGCAAGGGCTACCGGGTCAACGTGATCGAGGCCTTCGACCAGCCCTGGAAGCGAAGGCTTGAAGGGACGGTCGGCGGCTATTGGGGCTTGCTGGACGACGCCACCCGGCAGGCGAAATTCGGATGGGGCCAGCCGGTCTCCAATCATCCGCTCTGGCGACAGCAGGCCGCGGCCGGAGTCGCATTCGCGGCGCTGGTCTTTGGTGTGGCGCTGTGGGGCAGGCGCCGGGATGTGTCGGTCTCGCGCTGGGTCGCGGTCGCGGCCATCGCACTGGCCGGCGGCGCCATGATCGGATTGGCGGCCGAACTGGCGATCTATGAGAGCCTCGGGATCGGCGGCTGGCTGCGATCCGCGGCTCTGCTCGCCCTGGCTGCTCTGACGCCGCTGGCTCTGGCCTTCGTGCTGGTGCGGGAGGGACGGTTGCCATCTTTTGCCGACGTCCTGGCAAGACGCGAGGGGCCGGCCCGGTCCGGTGCCGAATGGATGGCGGGCCTGCTGGCGGTCGCGACCACGGTGATGGCGGTGCAGGTCGCGTTGGGGCTGGTGTTCGACCCGCGCTACAAGGACATTCCGTTCGCGCCGCTGACCGCGTCGATCGTTCCTGTGGCGGTGCTGGCGCTCTGGTCCCGCACCGGCGCCTCGGGGCAGGGGCTTGCCGAGCGTCTGGCCGCCGCCACGCTGGCATTGTCGGCGGTCTATATCTTCTTCAACGAGAGTATCGCGAACTGGCAGTCGGTCTGGCTGTGCCTGCTGCTGCTGCTCCTGTCGCTCAGTCTTGTTCGGTTTCGCTTCGCAGCGGCCGCGCGAAACTGAGGATGAGCAGGGCAGCCGCCAGCGCTGCCAGGCCGACATTATAAAGAACGACGCCGAACGCGGCGGCGGCCAGGCCAAGCGCGAAAACCGGCAGCGTCGGCCGCAACAGGTTGACGATCGCGGCGCCCAGCGCGACCCAGCCGAACACGGAATGATTGAACAGGTTCATCACCAATTGGCGGGTGGCGCACAGCCAGGTCTGGGACCCGGCCTGACAGGCGAGTCCGACGCTCGACGTCTCGATGGCGAGATAACGTAGATAGAGCGCATAGCCGAGCGAGATCAGGCCAAGCGCGATCAGCCAGCTGGTCTGGCGCGCGGTCGGGGCGAAGAGCGTGCGAGAGGTCATGCCTGACTATGCCGGTCCGGGCGCGTCCGGACAACCTGGTGCGCAACAACCTAGCGCAATGCCAGACGCTGCCCCTCGAACATGGTCGGCTGGCACGACAGCCCCGCGCCGGCCAATGCCGCGCAAAGTCTGGCGGCTGCGGCGGCGTTGCCGATCGGTCCGACCACAAGCCGCAACTCGACCTGTCCGGCGCGGCCGTCACGCACGGCGATCAGCGGCCGCAAGCCGTCCAGCAGCACGGCGTGGTTGCGGCTGGCGCGGTCCCATGCGCTCCGCAGCCCGGCGAGTGTCGGTGCGCCTCCGATATCGATTCCAAATTGCGATTTGGTCGAGACCGCGCCCGGCTGCTCCAGCGCGGCGGGGGCAGGCGCAGGCGCTGGGACTGGCGCCGCAGCCGGAGCTGGTGCCGGCGTGGTGGCCGGAGCGCTCGCGACCGGCATCGCGGTCGGCTCGTTTGTAACCGCGGCCACGGCTGCGGCTTCTGCTTCGGGCGGCCTGGCGGTGCTGGCGGCATTGGCGAGTTTGCCGATCGAGCCGGTTACGTCTTCGTAATTGCGCTCTAGCACGGTCATGCGGGCCAGCAGCCGATCCCGGTCCTCGGTGAGGTTACGGATCATTGCGGTCATACGCCGGGCATCATCCAGCTCCCGCTGGCGCGCTGCAGCCTGCCGCTTCTCCTCTGCCGACGCT
>CAZXJZ010000305.1:0-5236 GCA_964641065.1 uncultured Hyphomicrobiales bacterium
CCGGGAATCCGGCTCGGATTCCTGGAAGGCCTATATGCGGCGCGCCACCAACACCATCAATTACGGCCGGACATTGCCGCTGGCACAGGGGGTAAAATTCGACGTGGGTTAAAGTCTCTTGCGTCGACGCGTTTTCTTCGCGCGAAATCGGCGCCCGCTTGAAAACGCTTCAGCTTCGCCGCAGCACCGAGACGAAAAAGCCGTCGGTGCCGGTGCGGCGGGGAGTCATGAGAATTCCTGTCTCAGAGACCAGCGCCGCCTTGAGAAACAGAAAGCTGCGCTCGCCGAGTGCCGCCGCGACCTGCTCGGGCTTCTCCACGACGAAATCCGGATGCCGCGCCAGAAAATCCCTAATCTGCGCGCCATTTTCCTCATCCAGCACCGAACAGGTGACGTAGGCGATGCGGCCATTGGCTTTAAGCAGCGGTACGGCGCGGTCGAGCGTGGCCACCTGATCGCGGCGGCGGATCTCCAGCGCACCGGGGCGCAGCCGCCATTTGGCATCCGGATTGCGCCGCCACGAGCCGGTGCCGGTGCACGGCGCATCAATCAGAACGAGGTCGACCTTGCCCGCCAAATCATCAAGGATTTCAGTGGCTCCGCGCGGGGTGCGAACCTGCACATTGCGGACGCCGGCGCGCTCCAGCCGCGCATGGATCGGGGCAAGGCGGCGCTTGTCGGTATCGGTGGCGTAGATCTGGCCGGAATTCTCCATCATCGCCGCCAGAGCCAGCGTCTTTCCCCCTGCTCCCGCGCACAGGTCGACGACCTGTTCGCCGGGCTGCGCGCCGGACAAAAGCGCAGCAAGCTGAGAGCCTTCGTCCTGGATTTCGACATGGCCCTTGATGAAGGCCGGATCGGACTGGATCGCCGGACTTTTCGCGTCCGGCGTAACGGGAATGCGCAAGCCCCACGGCGACCAACTGGTTTCCTCTGGGTTATACTCGGCGAGTTCTGCAGACGCTCTGTCGCGGTCGGCCTTGATCGGGTTGATCCGCAGGTCGAGCGGCGCACGCGCCGCCAGCGCCGACAATTCATCGGCCCGCGCCTCGCCGAATACGGTGGCGAAGCTCGCATCCAGCCAGTCCGGATAGTCGCCCGCGACATGCGCCGGCGCATCCTGGAGACCCGCCGAAGACAGCCTCTGCCGCTCGCCATCGCTCAGCGGTTCCGGCGCGAAACGTGCGCCGCTGAACAACGCCGCGATCGCATCCACGCCGAGTTCACGCTCCAGCCGCAGCATGCCGAGCATCACCGCACGCGGCGTCTGTTCGCCCATCACATAGGCACTCGACGCCTTGCGCCGGAGCGCATCGTAGACGAGGCCGGCAATCGCGGCGCGGTCGCCCGAGCCGGCGAAGCGGTGCATCTGCCCCCATTCCTTGAGGGCATCGCTGGCGGGCCGGCGCTTGGTCTCGATATCGGCCAGCACCTCGATGGCGCCGGAAATGCGCGCGGCAGGGATCATCGCGTAACGCTCCGCACCATGCCGATCACAGCGTGAGGATGCGGACGATGAAGATGATCCACATGATGAAGAGAACGATGACACCGATACCGAAAAAGGCGCCGCGGATCGGCACGTGGTTGGAGGTCACGAACACACCCGCCTGCAGAATGCGCATGACGACGAAGATCCACGCCATCATCACGAACAGCAGGTCGGCCTGCTTGGTGATCAGCGCCAGGATCGTCAGCACATAGAACAGCACCGGGATCTCGAACTGGTTGAGATAGGCATTGTGCGCGACGATGGCGTGCTTCGGCCAGTTCGGCTCGCGCGCCGCGATGTCCTGCCAGCGCGTGCCCTCGGCGAAAGCGATCCGGCGTCTCACTGCGAGATGCACGCCAAGCGCGATGGTGAGCAGCACCTGCACGAACAGCGGCAACAGGATCATCTGAACCGACATCTACTTGCTCCGTTCCGCGACACGCACCACTAGTGGAGCGGATTTGACATTCGCACCCACCCGGCGGCGGGCTCGCAAGCGAATGTCAAATCCAAAGCTCCACTAGAATTCAATGCTTGCTAGTGGTCCTTTGATGCAAACATTCGCAAAAAAGTTCGCTGAGAAGGGGTGCGAATGTTAGCATCGGACCACTAGCTTGCCAAAATTCTCACCGCGCAGGAGCCCGATCAACGCACGCGGCGCATTCTCGAAGCCGTCGACGATGTCCTCGCGATATTTCACCCGGCCCTCTTTCACCCATTGCCCCATGTCGCGCAAGAAGTCGCCATGCAACGCGGCGAAGTCAGTAACCAGGAGACCGCGCACGGTCAGCCGCTTGGTCAGGATCATCCGCCACACCGCGGGCAGCTTGTCGGGACCCGGCGGCGGCGCGGTGTCGTTGTAATGCGCTATGGTTCCGCAAACCGGGATGCGGGCGAATGTATTCAGCAGCGGCAGCACGGCGTCGAGCACGGGACCGGCCACATTCTCGAAATAGACATCGATGCCGTTCGGACAGGCCGCAGCAAGCCGGCCCGGCAGATCCGGCGCGCGATGGTCGATGCAATCGTCGAAGCCGAGCACGTCCTTCACGTAGCGGCATTTGTCCGCGCCCCCGGCGATGCCAACCGCGCGCAGGCCCTTGATCTTCGCGATCTGTCCGACCACCGAGCCGACCGCTCCGGATGCCGCCGCGACCACGAGCGTTTCGCCCGCCTTCGGCTGGCCGACTTCGAGCAGGCCCGCATAGGCGGTCATGCCCGGCATGCCGAGGACGCCCACAGCCGTCGAGATCGGCGCCAGATCCGGATCGACCTTGCGCAGCGATGCGCCGTCCGACAGCGCGTGGGTCTGCCAGCCGGTGCGGCCAAGCACGATGTCGCCAACGGTGAAAGCCGGATTGCTGGACGCCATCACCTCGCTGACGGTGCCACCCTCCATGACCCCGCCGACGGGAACCGGGGCGGCGTAGGATTTCGCTTCACTCATGCGTCCGCGCATATAGGGGTCGAGCGAGAGATAGAGCGTGCGCAGCAGCACCTCGCCCGCCCCCGGCGCAGGAACGGCAAACGTCTCCAGCCGCAGGTCCGATTCCTTCGGTTCGCCAACGGGACGGGAAGCAAGGACGAATCGGCGGGCCTGATCGGGCATGGTGATCTCCGGACGCGCTCTTTAGACCATGTGCGCTGGAATTGAAATTGAACCGTTGCGAAGGTCAAAGCGACCAATGGTTCCAGCATTCATTGCTGACCGGACGATAATGCCATGACCGAAGCGGGCCTCCCGCGTACCATCGCGATCCTGCTGCTTGCGATGATCGTCGCCACGGCCGGCGGCGCTGGCGGCATACAACTCGGACAAGCGCTGAGCTACGCGATCGCCTGGCTGACCGACCACGACATTGCCGAACTAAAAGACATGCTGATCGCGAGCGCGATCGCCGGTCTGGCCATCGGCGCGGCCACAGGTTTCTGGATCATCGTGGCACTCGCCCCGATCCAGCGCTGGGTCCAGCGCAGCGCGCTCGCGGTCCTCGTGATCTCGGTCCTGGGCGGAAGCGCCATGATGGTTGCGGCTTATGACTGGCCGAAAAGCACAGGCCACCCGGTCGTACGCTATGAACTGCGGCTGCCGCCCGGCGTTGCGCTGCCGCCTGTGGGTGAAATACGGCTGGCCCAATGGCAAGGCCAATCAGGACACGGCATCTATATCGACCGAACCGCAATGGTCGACGGGCGCGCCCAGATTTCCGGCAGCTTCGCAATCGACCGGAAGAGCGAGGGGTCCGACATGGCGCTCGGTTGGGCACCGAATGTCGAATCCCGCTGGCGCATCCCCTATAAGGGCGATTCGGCGCTCGAGACGCAATTCGGCCCCTGGCAACGGATCGAATTCCTGCCCTCGCCGCGCGAGGGTGTCATGCCGCTACCCGCGGGCGAATACCTCATCCGCTATCGCGTCCGCCGATACATGTGAACGTCGCGTCGCTCCGATAGACACTGCGTTCCGTGGCCGTTAGCCTCGAACGTGCCTTGCCGCGAGGAAATGACATGTCGGTCCAGGAGCCGCCTCAACAACAGTTTCCGGAGCCGGTCCCGTCTACGGAACAGCGCAACTGGACCATGGCGGTCTGGCTGCTTTATCTCGGCGGCCACATCACCGTGGTGACAGTCATCGCGGGCCTGATCATCGCCTACATGAAGCGTGACGCCTTTGCGGGCACGCCCTATCAATCGCACATGGTCTCGGCGATCCGGACGTTCTGGATCAGCCTTGTGGTCGGGCTGGTCGGGATCCTTCTCGTTATTGTCGGGGTCGGCATTTTCATCCTGATCGGGCTCGTCATCTGGACAATTTTCCGATGCGTGCGCGGGCTGGTCCGGGCCATCAACGGCCAGCCGATCGACAATCCGACCGGGTGGTTGTGAGCGGATCGGGGATCGTGCGCTCGCGGAAATGTCACATTCGGGCACTGGCGGTTCTGCCACATGCTGATACATGAGGCTCGCCCTTCGATAGACAGCCCGCTGGCGCGGGCGTTCGCGTGGGCTGCGACGCGATCTCGCGCGGAGGCACGATGACGGCCCAGAACCCGGTCAAACCCTGTGAGGAGCGCAATGCGGCCATCGCCGTATGGCTGCTCTATCTCGCCGGTTGCTTCACGCTGTTCACGTTTTTCCTCGGCCTCGGCCTCGCCTATCTGAAGCGCGTCCAGTGCGGCGGCTCGCCCTACGCCTCGCACATGACGTCGGCGATCTATACCTTCTGGATCGGCGCGTCGGTCGGCCTGATCGGTTTCTATCTCAGCTTTTTCAGTATCGGCATTCCAATCGTCGTCGCGGTCGCGGCCTGGCTGCTGTTTCGCTGCCTGCGCGGCCTGGTCCGTGCGCTGAACGGCGAGCCGATCGACGACCCGACGGGCTGGATGTGATCCTTTGGATGGCGCCGCGTGAGGTCATCCTACCCTCAGGAGAGGGATAAGGTCATCCTCCCCTCAAGGGAGGGATAAGAAAGCTTACGCCCGCCCCGGATAGTTGGGGCTCTCGCGGGTGATGGTCACGTCGTGGACATGGCTCTCGCGCAGGCCCGCGCTGGTGATCTTCACGAATGTCGCCTTGTTGTGGAGTTCGTCGACGGTCGCGGCGCCGACATAGCCCATCGCCGCGCGAAGTCCGCCCGCCAGTTGATGCAGTACGGTTGCGGTCGCGCCCTTGTAAGGCACCTGCCCTTCGACGCCTTCCGGCACCAGCTTCAGCGTATCCTTGATGTCCTGCTGGAAATAGCGG
>CAZXJZ010000306.1:0-5220 GCA_964641065.1 uncultured Hyphomicrobiales bacterium
GCACGCAGTACGCCCATTTCACGCCGGACTATATCGTGCGCGCGGTCTGGGACGTCTTGCACCGAATGGGCTTTTTCGGCGGCCGCATCCTCGAGCACGGCATCGGCACCGGCCTGTTTCCCGCGTTGATGCCGGACGAACTGCGCGCCGTCTCGCATGTCACCGGCGTCGAGCTCGACCCCGTGACCGCGCGCATCGCCCGGCTGTTGCATCCGCGCGCCGCCATCCTCGCCGCGGATTTCGCGCGCGTCGGCTTGCCGCAGTATTTCGATCTGGCCGTCGGCAATCCGCCGTTCTCCGATCGAACCGTGCGCAGCGATCCCGCCTTCCGTGGACTCGGGCTGCGGCTGCACGACTTCTTCATCGCCAAGGCGCTTCGGCTGCTGAAGCCCGGCGGTCTCGCCGCCTTCGTGACCTCGCACGGCACGATGGACAAGGCCGACGCGAGCGCGCGCCGGCACATCGCGGAGATCGCCGATCTCGTCGGCGCGATCCGGCTTCCCGAAGGCAGCTTCCGCGCCGATGCCGGCACCGATGTCGTCGTCGACATCGTGTTCTTCCGCAAGCGTGACGCCGGCGAGGCGGCGCGCGACGTGGCATGGCTCGATCTCGCCGAGGTCCGCGCTGCGACAGCGGACGACGGCGCCATCCGCGTCAATGGCTGGTTCGCGCAGCAGCAGGAAATGGTGCTCGGCATCCATGCGCTGACGTCAGGTCCATACGGCGAGACGTACACCTGCAATCCACGCCGCGGCGCGGATCTCGGCGTTGCGCTGGCCGCGGCCGTCAATCGACTTCCGGAAAGCATCTATGACGGCGAGCCGGAGGCGGTCGATCCGGACGCCAATAGGGACACGCCCCAGGTCGCGGCTGCGACCGCCGGTGGCGCGACGATCCGCGAGGGCAGCTACGTCGTCGGTCCGGGTGCGGCGCTGATGCAGATTCTCGACGGCGCGCCCGTCGTCGTGAAGGTGCGCAAAGGCCGCTCCACGGACGGCATCTTCGACAAGCACGCGCGGGTCATTCGCAAGCTCATTCCGATCCGCGACGCCGTGCGCGAGGTGCTTCGCGCGCAGGAGCGCGACGAGCCATGGAAACAGGCACAGGTTCGCCTGCGCATCGCCTGGTCGAGTTTCGTGCGCGACTTCGGACCGATCAACACGACCGTCGTCTCCACGGTCGAGGACGAGGAAACCGGCGAGGTCCGCGAGACCCATCGCCGCCCGAACCTCGCCCCGTTCGCTGACGATCCCGATTGCTGGCTGGTCGCCTCGATCGAGGACTACGATCTCGTCAGCAACACCGCGCGGCCCGGCCCGATCTTCACCGAGCGCGTCATCGCGCCGCCGCCCGCGCCCGTCATCACCTCGGCTCTCGATGCGCTCGCCGTGGTGCTCAACGAACGCGGTTACGTCGATCCCGACCATATCGCCGAACTGTTGCATCGCGACGTCGATGACGTGATCGCTGAGCTGGACGATGCGATCTTCCGCGACCCGGCCGACGGCTCCTGGCAGACCGCCGACGCCTATCTGTCGGGACCTGTCCGCGACAAGTTGAAGGCGGCGGAAGCGGCCGCGGGGCTCGACGACGCGTATGGTCGCAACGTCCGTGCCTTGCAGGCTGTGCAGCCTGCGGATCTTCGCCCCTCCGACATCACGGCGCGGCTCGGCGCACCATGGATTCCGGCGGACGACATCGTCGCCTTCGTCAGGGAGACGATGGGCGCCGAGATCAAGATTCGGCACATGCCCGAGCTCGCCTCCTGGACGGTCGAGGGCCGCCAACTCGGCTGGATGGCGGCGGGCACGTCCGAATGGGGAACCGATCGCCGTCACGCCGGCCAGCTTCTCTCCGATGCGCTGAACAGCGCGGTCCCGCAGATCTTTGACATCGTCAAGGAGGAGATGGGCGAGCGGCGCGTGCTCAATGTCGTCGACACCGAGGCCGCGAAGGAGAAGCTGTCGAAGATCAAGACCGCATTCCAGACCTGGGTGTGGTCCGACCCCGATCGCACCGACCGGCTGGCGCGCCTCTACAACGACCGCTTCAACAACATCGCGCAACGCGCCTTTGACGGCTCGCATCTCAAGCTGCCGGGCGCGTCCGGCGCCTTCGTGCTTTACGATCACCAGAAGCGCGGCGTCTGGCGCATCATTGCGTCTGGCGCGACCTACCTCGCGCACACGGTCGGCGCCGGCAAGACGTTGACGATCGCGGCCGCGATCATGGAGCAGCGCCGGCTCGGCCTGGTCGCCAAGGCGATGCTCGTCGTGCCGGGCCATTGCCTCGCGCAGGCGGCGCGGGAGTTCCTGGCGCTCTATCCCAACGCGCGCATTCTCGTCGCCGACGAGACCAACTTCACCAAGGACAAGCGCCAGCGCTTCCTGTCACGCGCAGCGACTGCGACCTGGGACGCGATCATCATCACGCACTCGGCGTTCCGCTTCATCGGCGTGCCGTCCGCGTTCGAGCAGCAGATGATCCACGACGAGCTGGAGCTTTATGAGGAGCTGCTCACAAAGGTCGAGAGCGACGACCGCGTCTCGCGCAAGCGCCTCGAGCGGCTGAAGGAGGGATTGCAGGAGCGGCTGGAAGCGCTCTCCACGCGTAAGGACGATCTGTTGACGATCTCGGAAATCGGCATCGACCAGATCATTGTCGACGAGGCGCAGGAGTTTCGGAAGCTCTCCTTCGCGACCAACATGTCGACGCTCAAGGGGGTCGACCCGAACGGCTCGCAGCGCGCCTGGGACCTCTATGTGAAGTCGCGCTTCATCGAGACGAAGAACCCTGGCCGAGCCCTTGTGCTCGCGTCGGGGACGCCGATCACCAACACGCTCGGCGAGATGTTCACGGTGCAGCGCTTCCTCGGCGCGGCCGCGCTGCGCGAGCGCGGCCTGCACGAGTTCGACGCCTGGGCCTCGACCTTCGGCGACACGACGACGGAGCTCGAGCTGCAGCCGTCGGGTAAATACAAGCCCGTCACGCGCTTCGCCACCTTCGTCAACGTGGCCGAGCTGATCACGATGTTCCGGACATTTGCCGACGTCGTGATGCCGGAGGACCTGCGCCAGTATGTGAAGGTGCCGGCGATCTCGACCGGCAAGCGTCAGATCCTCACGGCGAAGCCGTCGGCCGCGTTCAAGGTCTATCAGCGCCGTCTCGAAGAGCGCATCAAGGCGATCGAGGCGCGCGACCGCGCGCCGGAGCCGGGCGACGATATCCTGCTCTCCGTCATCACCGACGGCCGCCACGCCGCGATCGACTTGCGCCTGGTCGATCCGGACAGCGGCAACGAGCCGGACAACAAGCTCAATCTTCTGATCGGCACCGCCTTCCGCATCTGGCAGGAGACGGCGCCGAACACCTATGTCCGACCGGACGGCAAGCCCTACGACCTGCCGGGCGCGGCGCAGATGATCTTCTCCGACCTCGGCACCATTAGCGTCGAGAAGTCGCGCGGCTTCTCGGCCTATCGCTGGATACGCGACCAACTCATCGGCATGGGCGTTCCCCCGTCCGAAATCGCGTTCATGCAGGACTTCAAGAAGTCCGAGGCCAAACAGCGCCTGTTTGGCGACGTTCGCGCCGGCAGGGTCCGCTTCCTGATCGGCTCGTCCGACACGATGGGCACCGGCGTCAACGCGCAGCTTCGGCTGAAGGCGCTGCATCATCTCGACGTGCCGTGGTTGCCGTCGCAGATCGCGCAGCGCGAGGGCCGGATCGAGCGGCAGGGCAATCAGCACGACGTCATCGACATCTTCGCCTATGCGACCGAAGGCTCGCTCGATGCCAGCATGTGGCAGAACAATGAGCGCAAGGCCCGCTTCATCGCCGCGGCGCTGTCCGGCGATACCTCGATCCGCAGGCTCGAGGATATTGGCGAAGGCCAGGCGAACCAGTTCGCGTTGGCCAAGGCGATTGCCAGCGGCGATCAGCGCCTGATGCAGAAGGCCGGACTCGAGGCCGACATCGCGCGGCTTGAGCGCCAGCGCGCCGCGCATATCGACGATCAGCACGCGGTCCGCCGGCAGGTCCGCGACGCCGAGCGCGACATCGAACTGTCGACCCGCCGCATCGCCGAGATCGGCCAGGACAGCGCGCGGCTTGTGCCGACCGCCGGCGACGCCTTCACGATGACGGTCGCGGGCAAGCGCTACAACGAGCGCAAGGACGCCGGGCGCGCGTTGATGCAGGAGGTCCTCGCGCGCGTGCAGCGTCGGCAGGACGGCGAGACCACCATCGCCGCGATCGGCGGCTTCGATCTTGACTATTCCGGGGAGCGGTTCGGACGCGACGGCTATCGCTATGCCGTGATGCTGGCGCGCACGAACGCCGATTACGAGATCGAACTGCCGGTCACGGTGACGCCGCTGGGCGCGGTCGCCCGGCTCGAACACGCCGTCTCCGGATTTGAGGACGAGCAGGAGCGCTATCGGCTGCGCCTCGCCGATGCGCGTCGGCGGCTTGCGTCTTACGAGGCTCGCCAGGGCGGAGAATTCGCCTTCGCGGGCGAGCTCGAGGAGAAGCGGCGGCGGCTCGCCGAGGTGGAAGCCGATCTCGCGCGCGATCAGCCGGCTGACGGCGAGCCCGGAGATGCCCGCGCCGCCGCCTGAAGAAGAGAAGGGACGGCGAAGGAGGTCGCTCGCAGAGCGTTCGGGCCGGCGACGAGCCTCAACCGCCGCCTCCGCAGTCCCGGCCACGGCGCCCTGCGCAGGGCCCAAGAGCCCCGCTTGGGCGGCCGGGCAGGGACGCTCGCCGGCAGTTGCGCCGGCCGCTCCCGCCCTGCGGGCCGGGCAGGGGTCTCCGGAAGGAGACGGAAAAGGACCGCCGGAACGGCGCGGTCCGCAACCCCTGAAATGGAGATCATCCCATGAGACTGATGAAGATCGATCCGCGCGCGCTCATCGAGAATCCCGATCCGACGCGCCTCACCAAGTCCACGCCGCAGAGCGACGCGCTGCTGCTTGCCAGCATCAAGGCCGTGGGCATCATCCAGCCGCCCATCGTCACCCCGCAGCCCGGCCGCGGCAACGGCCTCGTCATCCAGATCGGCCGGCGGCGTGTGGCGCAGGCGATCGCCGCCAAGCTTGATGAGATCGAGATTCTCGTCGCCGATCCCGACGACGACAAGGATGCCTTGCGCAGCCTGATCGAGAACGTCGCACGCGAGCCGCTGAACCCGGTCGATCTATGGCGGCGCATCGAGCGCCTGGT
>CAZXJZ010000307.1:0-5219 GCA_964641065.1 uncultured Hyphomicrobiales bacterium
ACACGAACAGCGGCATCTTGTGCAGGGTCATGCCCGGCGCGCGCATGTTCAGGATCGTGGTGATGAAGTTGATGGCGCCGAGGATCGACGAGGCGCCCGCGAGATGCAGCGACAGGATCGCGAAGTCCACGGCAGGTCCGGGATGGCCGCTGGTCGACAGCGGAGCATACAGGGTCCACCCGCCGCCGACGCCGGCAGCGCCCGGCTCGCCTTCGACAAACAGCGAGATGATCAGCAGCGCGAATGAGGCCGGCAGTAGCCAGAACGAGATGTTGTTCATGCGCGGAAAAGCCATGTCCGGCGCCCCGATCATCAACGGCACAATCCAGTTGCCAAAGCCGCCGATCATCGCCGGCATCACCATGAAGAAGATCATGATCAGGCCGTGCGCGGTCGTGAAGACATTGAACATATGCGCGTCGGCGAATATTTGCATGCCGGGATTTTGCAGTTCCAGCCGCATCGCGATCGACAGGATACCGCCGACCACGCCCGCGAAGATCGCGAACCACAGATACATCGTGCCGATGTCCTTGTGGTTGGTCGAATAGACGTAGCGCCGCCATCCAGTCGGATGGTCATGCGCGTCATGCGCATGGTGATCGCTATGGGCGTCGGTGTGCGGCGTTGCTGCCATGGTCTTACCCTTCAGTCGTTTTTCGTCAGGCGGTTCAGGCTAACACACACATTCATGTTCTGATATATATGTGCGAGCAACCGCGCTTATTGTGCGCTCGGTGCGTCCTTGGCGGCGACGGCGACGCCGTTTTCCGGCGATGTCCGGTACGCGAACTGCTTCTTCGCCTTGTCGAGCCATGCGGCGTAGTCGGTGTCGTTCACGACCCGGACCGTGATCGGCATGTAGGCGTGATCCTTGCCGCACAATTCGGAGCATTGGCCGTAATAGACGCCCTCGCGGGTGGCCCGGAACCAGGTTTCGTTCAGGCGGCCGGGAACGGCGTCGATCTTGATGCCGAAGGACGGCACCGCGAAGGCGTGGATCACGTCGGCGCCGATCACCTGGACCCGGATCACCTTGTTGACCGGAACCACGACCTCGTTGTCGACCGCCAGCAGGCGCGGCTGGCCGGGCTTCAGATCCTTCTCCTGGACCATCAGCGAATCGAAGGAAAAGCCGTTGTCCGGATAGTCGTAGGTCCAGAACCACTGCTTCCCGGTGGCCTTGATGGTGACCTCGGCCGGCGGAATGGTGAGCTGGGCGAACAGCAGCCGGAAGGACGGGATGGCGATCGCCACCAGGATGATCACCGGGACCACGGTCCAGACCACCTCGATCAGGGCGTTGTGCGTGGTCTTGGAGGGGACCGGGTTGGCGCGCGCGTTGAACTTGAAGATGACGATCAGCAGCAGGGCCAGCACGAACACCGTGATCAGGGTGATGATCACCAGAAGAAAGTCATGAAACCAGGTGATCTGCTCCATGATCGGTGTGGCGGATTGCTGGAAGCCGAGCTGCCAGGGTGACGGCTGCCCGAGACCGGCCATGGCCGCTGCCGGAACCAGCGCTGCTGCGATTGCTGCTGCTGCTGCGATGAAGAATTTCTGCACCCGACTTCGCTCCTTCGACAAATCCTGTCCGCCGATTTTGCGTCTGCCGACGGCCGGCAGCCCGATGGCGCGCGAATCGCCAGGGGCCAACGGGCCTGCGGAAGCGGCGATGCGCGCCAGGATTTCAGGGAAAATCCCGGCTTCTCAAACCATAATTCCGCCCGCCTCGCAATGCGCGTCCACATTGAACTAATGAGACATTCTGACTATGCCGCAAGCGGCCGGAGATTGTCCTATTTCGGCCCGAAATTAGCGTCTTTTCATCCCTCCTGTCGGTGCTTGACAGCGCCCGGCGCGCGTGGTGCCACCCTCCACGAGCTGCCGCAGACGGCGATTCGCCGAATGGCGGCGCCAGCAAACGAGGCTTCATCAGCCCGGACGGTGACATGCTGATTTCACGACCTGCCGGACTCGTCCACTTGTACGTAGCCCTCGCCCTCCTGGTTTCGCAGACCGGCTATGCCGTCGCCCAGGGTGCGGTGAAGTCGGTGCATGCCGACTGGCAGATCCGCTGCGACACTCCGCCCGGCGCGCAGGCCGAGCAATGTGCGCTGATCCAGAGCGTCACCGCCGAGGACCGCGCCAATATCGGCTTGACGGTGATCGTGTTGAAGACGGCTGACAACAAGAGCCGGCTGATGCGGGTGATCGCGCCGCTTGGCGTGCTGCTGCCGTCCGGTCTCGGTCTCAAGGTCGACGAGACCGATATCGGCCGCGCCGGTTTCGTGCGCTGCCTGCCCAATGGCTGCGTGGCGGAAGTGGTGATGGACGATAACCTGACCAATCAGTTGCGCACGGGTAAGACCGCAACCTTCATCATCTTCCAGACCCCGGAAGAGGGGATCGGCTTCCCGATGGCGCTGAAGGGCTTCGGCGAGGGCTTCGACAAGCTGCCGTAGCCTTCGTGTCACGCTATGCATGCTGCAGGTAATAGGTCAGAAGATTTCTGGCCGCTTCCGACGACCAGTTGGCTTCGCCCAGCACGTAACCCTGGATGCTGCCCGTCCGACCGATCACGTAGGTGATCGGCATGCCGTACAGCGCGAACGGTGCGCGGCGGTCGGCGCTCCCCTCGGAATGGGCAATGCGCGCATCGGGATCGATGAAGATGGGCAGATGCCGGATGCGGCGGTCGCGCACGTAGCGCTCGACGCCGCGACGGTCGCCGCGATCGACCGACACCGCGACGACCTGTAACCCCTCGCGACCCATGGCATTCTGCAGGCGGTCGAGCGCCGGCAATTCCTCGCGGCAGGCCGGGCACCAGGTGGCCCAGAAGTTCATCAGCACGAGCTTGTCGCGAAAGCGGGAGAAGCGGCTGGCTGCGCCATCAAGGCCCGTCATCGGAAAATCGCCGACATCGCGCGCCGGGCGCACGATCCGGTAGCGCTCCAGCGGCGGCGGACCGCCGGAGGCGAGCGCGGTGGCCGGAGCGGCCAGAACGCTCGCAGCGGCGAGCCCGCGCAGCAGGCCGCGGCGCGACAGGCGGGGAGAGGGCGAGCGCGAGTCGTTGGGCATGAGGTCTGTTATGGCAATTGGACCGTGGCAGCCGGAAGGCGTGAATTGCGAGGTGCTGCGCAGCCTGAAGCGATCCCCTGCCGCCCCCCCTTGCAATCCGGCGTATTTAGGTTTATATTCCTTTCACGCGGCTTTACCCGTTTCACCCTCCCTCTCCGGTCCTGCGGCTCAGCGCGCGGCCCCAGCATGAAGACGACCCGCCCGCCATCGTCGGGCGGTACGGTCCGCGGCAGCCGCACACCGACGCCGCGGTGGCGGCGGTGCGCCGGCTGATCGAGCAGACCACGCTGAATTACCGCCAGATCGCGGCCCGCACCGGCGTCAGCACCGGCTGCATTTCCAACTGGAAGCGCGACGGCGGCTGGAAGCGGCCGCCCTTTGCGCCGCGCGCCTGCGACACGATTCCGGCCCCGCGCGCCACCTTGAAACTCAAGCGCCGTATGCTGGGCGCGCGCCTCCAGGCACTCGCCGAGCGCCATCTCCGCGAACTGGAAGACAGCGCGGGCAGCGAGCCCGTCGACCCGGTCAAGCTCGGCGAGGCGCTGGAACTGCTCAATATGGCCCGGCTCGCCGCCCAGCCCAGGCGGCGGCCGAAACGGCGGCCGCATGAGATGCCGCCGGAGGGGCCGCTCCGCCCGATCATGGAGCTCAGCATGGGCGGCGTGGACCTCGCCCGCGCGCCGCGCGAAGCGGTCGAGGATTATCTGGCCAACCGCGCGCGGCCGCCCGAACAGGATCTGCCGCCGCGCGGCAGCCGCCGGTCGCGGCGCTGGCAGGAGCACGCGCGCATGCGGGAGAGCGAGCGGTAAAGCCGTAGCCCGGATGGAGCGAAGCGAAATCCGGGGCCGCTTTTGCGTTGGCAGACCCGGATTGCGCTGCGCTTGATCCGGGCTACCAGCTGCAGTGTTTCGGCACTATGTTCTGAATCATGACCGACAAAACCCAAACCTCCTCCCTCATCGACCGTGCCGGGCTCGACCGGGCGCGCGTCCGCTCCATCGTCTCGACCGGCCTGGACGGCGCCGACGACGGCGAATTGTTCCTGGAATACCGCCAGTCCGAGGCGCTCGGCTTCGACAACGGCCGGCTGAAACAGGCGACCTACGACACCGCACAGGGCTTCGGCCTGCGCGCCGTGAAGGACGAGGCCGTCGGCTATGCCCATGCCTCCGACCTGTCCGAAGGCGCGATCCAGCGCGCCGCCGATGCGGTGCGGGCGGTGAAGGGCGGCTATACGGGCCACTATTCGGAAGCGCCCGGGCGCACCAATGTCCGGCTCTACAGCGACGACAACCCGCTCGACGCGCCCGGCTTCGAGGCCAAGGTGAAACTCCTGCAGGAGATCGACGCCTGTGCCCGCGCCAAGGATCCGCGGGTGCGTCAGGTCTCGGCCAGCCTCGGCGCATCCTGGCAGGTGGTCGAGATCCTGCGCGCCGATGGCGAGGTCTATCGCGATATTCGCCCGATGGTCCGGGTCAACGTGTCGATCGTCGCGGGCGAGGGCGACCGGCAGGAAACCGGCGGGCACGGTTACGGCGGCCGTGAGGGCTATGCGCGCTTCATCGAGACGGCGGCCTGGCGCGGCGCGGTCGACGAGGCGGTGCGCCAGGCGCTGGTCAATCTGGAATCGGTGCCGGCGCCGGCCGGCGAAATGGACGTGGTGCTGGCCGCCGGCTGGCCGGGCGTGATGCTGCATGAAGCGGTCGGGCACGGGCTGGAAGGCGATTTCAACCGCAAGGGCACCTCGGCTTTCGCTGGCCTTATGGGTCAGCAGGTCGCGGCGAAGGGCGTGACGGTGCTGGACGACGGCACCATCCAGTCGCGGCGCGGCTCGCTGTCGATCGACGACGAGGGCACGCCGACCAACAAGACCGTGCTGATCGAGGACGGCATTCTCGTCGGCTACATGCAGGACCGGCAGAATGCGCGGCTGATGAACATGGCGCCGACCGGCAACGGACGGCGCGAATCCTATGCGCATGTGCCGATGCCGCGCATGACCAACACCTACATGCTGGCGGGCGATCGCGAGCCGGGCGAGATCATCGCCTCGGTCAAGAACGGCCTCTATGCGGTGAATTTCGGCGGCGGCCAGGTCGACATCACCTCGGGCAAATACGTGTTCCAGTGCA
>CAZXJZ010000308.1:0-5216 GCA_964641065.1 uncultured Hyphomicrobiales bacterium
CCAAGCAGGCGGTGATCTGCACCATCGTGTCGGATGCCGACGATTACGCCCATGAGGCGATGAAGGCGGCGACCGCGCTCGGCTTGCGGGTCTCGACCGATCTTCGCAACGAGAAGATCAACTACAAGGTCCGCGAGCATTCGCTCGCCAAGGTTCCGGTCCTGCTGGTGGTCGGCAAGAAGGAGGCCGCGGAAGGCACGGTCTCGATCCGCCGGCTCGGCAAGGAGGGCCAGCAGATCATGCCGCTCGATCAGGCGCTCGCCATGCTTGCCGACGAAGCACTGCCGCCGGATCTGCGGCGAGCCCGCCTTGCGAAGGCGGCCTGATGTCGCTGGAGCTGTTCAAGCTCGACGGCAAAGTGGCGCTGGTCACCGGCGCGGGGTCCGGGCTTGGCCGCGAAATGGCGTTCGGCCTCGCGGCCGCCGGCTGCGATGTGATCTGCGCCGATCGCGACAAGGGCTGGGTCACCGAAACCGTCTCGATCATTCACTCGACCGGCGGCAAGGCCTCGCGCATCGTGTTCGATGTCGCAAACGAGAGCGAGGTCGCCCATCTCGGCCGCGCGGTGCAGTCGTCGCATGGCAAGCTCGACGTGCTGGTCAACAATGCGGGGGTCGCGCCCTATCCGAAACGGCTGCATGAGGTCGAGTTCGGAGACTGGCGGCGGGTGGTCGACGTGAACCTGACCGGGCCGTTCCTGGTCGCGCGCGCGGTCATCCCGCTGATGCTGCAGGCGCGCGCGGGCTCGATCATCAATGTCGCATCGCTGATCGGGATCGGCGGTTTCTATCCGGGCATGCCGGTATCGGGCGTGGCCTATGCAGCCACCAAGGCCGGTCTCATCGGCATGACGAAGCAGATCGCGGCCGAATACGGCGCCGACAACATTCGCGCCAATGCCATCGCCCCGGGCTGGCAGGGCGCCGGCACCCGTCTTGCCGATCATTTCAAGGCGGACTGGAGCGACGAAAACAAGCAGCGCTTCGAACAGGCCATCGCCGCCGGCACCCCGATGGGCCGACGCGGTGCAGCCAAGGAATTGCAGGGACTGGTGATCTATCTCGCCAGCGACGCCTCGGCCTACGTGACCGGGCAACTGATCGCCCATGACGGCGGCTGGACCGCCGTCTGAGCAAAAGCGACGGCGGCTGGACCGCCGTCTAGTTACTTCGCCCCGTCCTCGCCCGTCAGCGTCTGCATGAACGCGACCAGATCGTCGCGCTCCTGCTCCGTCAGTTCGAACGGATTGATCATCGGCGAACGGCTTGGCCGGTCGATGCCGCCCTTCACGTAAAGATCGACGACATCGCGCAAGGTCGCGGCGCTGCCGTCATGCAGATAGGGTGCGCGCAGCGCCACCGACCGCAGCGTCGGCGTCTTGAACGCGAATTGCATCCTCGGGTCGTGCTTCAACTCGCGTCCGCGGCCCGGGTCGGTCGTGCTGGTCCCGACGTCGTGAAAGGCATCGTCGGTGAAGCGCCAGCCGTGATGGCAGCCGGCGCAGGCGGCCTCGGTGTGGAACAGGACGAAGCCGCGCTTCGCCGCTTCAGGGATGGCGGTCTCGTCGCCCTCGATCCAGCGGTCGAACGGCGCCTGGCCCGGCTCGATACTGCGTTGGAATGCAGCGAGCGCGATCACAACATTGTCGAGATTAATCGGCGCTCCCGGCAAAGCCTTTGCGAATTGCGCCACATAGCGATTGTTGCTGCGGAGACGCGAAACAATATCGTCCACCTTCACTTCGTTCGGGGTCGCGAACATCGACATCGAACCGGTGCCGATCGACGACACCGCCTGCGCCTCCAGCGTCGCATGGCGCCCGTCCCAGTCGAAGGGCGGCCGGGCGTGACCGATCCCGAGCAAAGTCTGGGTCTTGCGCTGGGTCGGACGCCCGGAATCGGCGATGCTGCGCGGCTCATTCGCGGCCCAGCCGAGTTGTGGCCGGTGGCAGGTCGCGCAGGACGTCTTGCCCGTCGCCGAAATGATGGGGTCGAAGAACAGGTCGCGGCCGAGATCGACCAGCGCGGCGTTCTCGATGGCCCGTGCCGGCGGACGCCGGTACTCCGCCTTCATCCGGCCGATGTCGTCGGCGCGCGGGCCATCGGCAAAAGCGGTCCCTGAGCCAGGACCTGCAAGCGCCAGCAGCACAAGCGTGACACAAAGAGCGAGCGGACGATGCAAGATCGCCTCCGATGGCGCCGCCGTCAGGGCGTCCGGCGCAACGCCGTCACCGCGCGATCACCTCGATTTCGCGATCGACGCCAGGGACAACGTTGAAGTCATGCTGGAACGAGCGCCCCTCGTTGCGCGCGATGACGCGATAGTCGCCCTCCGCCAGAACCACGCGCGGGAACGCACCGATCGATTCCTTGATGACGTCGCCGCCGGGCGTCAGCACCGACCATTGCGTATTGGCCAGCGCCTCGCCGCCATTGCCCGACACCAGCTTGAGTGTGACGATCGCGGCGCGATGATTGACGGTCACGTCGGTGACGCGCGCGGCCTGCACGCGGATATCGGAACGCACCACCGCGTTGCCGTCGCCGTAATGCGAAATGATATGATAGGTGCCTTCCGGCACCAGCATCACTTCGCCGGTCAACACGTTCTGGGTGAGCGGACGCTTGTCTCCGGTCTCGAACTGGCTGCCCTTGTAGACATCGAAATGGATTTGCGACGCCGGAATGCGCGCATCGCCGACCTTGCCCTCGATGCGGATGCCGCCGGCCGGGATGTCGAACACCTCTCGCACGGCCTCGGAACGCAACTGCACCTTCTTCAGCGTATGCGCGTGGCCCATGCTGGCGTGAACGATGTAGCCGCCCGGCGGCAGCAAGATGGTGGGCGCGGCAGACTTGTCTTCGCGGATCGGCCGGATCACGCCTGTGGCATCTGCCCTGTCGGGGAAAACCCGCCAGAGGATTCCACCGGGCACCTGAGGCATGTCGCTGCCAAAGCGCGCACTCAGATTGAGCGCGACCTGCCCGGGCGGTGCGACAGGTGCCAATGCCGGAGCGGGAGACGGGATCGCCAGTGCCGGCGGCCGCTCGATTTTCTCGGGCGCCACCAGCGGCGCGACCGGCAGCGGAATCGGCGCCGGTGGACGCAACACGTCGGAGCCGGGCGCGACCAGGCTGGCACCGGGTGGCGCCAGACTCTGCGGTTCGCCGGGTGCGGCGGAGGCCGAGGGCACGCCGATCGGCGCCGAGCCACCGCTGGTGAATGGCTGTGCGAGAGCCGGCCAGGCGCCCGACCAGGCGCTCGCAACAAGTAAAGCAACGGCGAATGCCGTGCCTGAGCCTGCCCGCGCCACCATTGTTCCCAACGCCCTCATGCGGTTGTTTTCAGCGGAAATCGCGGCGAATTCAAGCCTGCTCGGGACCCGCGGGCATTTGTGCCGCCATGCGGCCTGTGGTAGCGGCAACGGCATGACCGATGCCCTCTCCCTGCTCACGACACGCCGCTCCGTCAAGCCGATCGAGCTGAACGGCCCTGCCCCCACACAATCCGAAATCGACACGATCCTGACCATCGCCTCGCGCGTCCCGGATCATGGCAAACTGGCGCCCTGGCGCTTCATCCTGTTCGAGGGCGATTCCCGCAACCTCATCGGCGAATCGATCGCTGATATCTTCCGGTCGGGCCGCCCGGACGCGACCCCCGACCAGATCGCCTTCGAGCGCAACCGCCTGGCGCGCGCGCCGCTGGTGATCGCCGTGGTCAGCCGGGCGGCGGCGCATGCCAAGATTCCGGAATGGGAACAGGTCCTGTCCGCCGGTGCCGCCACCATGAACCTGGTCACCGCCGCCCATGCGCTCGGCTATGCCGCCAATTGGATCACCGAGTGGTATGCCTACGACCCGCGTGTCCTGAAGGCGATGGGGCTTGCGGATGGCGAGCGCATTGCCGGTTTCGTGCATATCGGCAAGCCGTCGCGGCCGCCGGAGGATCGCCCGCGTCCGCCGCTGTCGGAGATCGTGACCCGCTTTGGCGGCTGAGCGATGTTCTACGACGCGCGCAAGAACGATCACGGTCTGCCGCACGATCCGTTCAAGGCGATCGTGGCGCCGCGCCCGATCGGCTGGATCACTTCGATGAGCGCCGGCGGCGCGATCAATCTCGCGCCCTATTCGTTCTTCAATGGCGTCTCCAGCCGGCCCCCGGTCGTGATGTTCTCCAGCGAGGGACAGAAGGATTCGTTCGCCTTCATCCGCGAGACCCGCGAGTTCGTTTGCAATCTCGCCACCTGGGACCTGCGCGAGGCGATGAACCGGACTTCGGCGCCGATGCCGCGCGGTGTCGACGAGATGAAGGACGCCGGACTCGCCGCCGCGCCATCGCGGATCGTCAGGCCGCCACGCGTGGCGGCGTCACCCTGCGCGCTCGAATGCGTGTTGCTGCAGATCCTGCCGCTCGCGGATATCGACGGACGCGATCTCGACACCCACGTGGTCTTCGGTCAGGTGGTCGGCGTGCATATCGACGATCGCTTCATCCGTGACGGGCGGCTCGACACCGCCGCCATGAAGCCGATCGCCCGCAACGGATATCGCAACTATGCCGTTGTCGAGAGCGAGTTTCAGATGGTGCGCCCGTCGACGCCCTGATGTGATGAGTCGCACGGCCGCAATTTTTTCCGCGCGCTCTTGTCTCGGCCCGGCGATGCCGCAATCATCGGGAAAAGGAACCAACCTTGCTACAGGACCTGATCCGGCGCGCCATGAACGGTGACCGCACGGCGGAAGCAGATGCGGAGAAAGCGGTGCCACCCAGGCCGAGCATCGGTCTTGCGTTGGGCGGCGGAATCGCGCGCGGCTTCGTCCATATCGGTGTTCTGCAGGTCCTGGCGAAACATGGCATCAAGCCCGATGTCGTGGTCGGCACCTCGATCGGCGCCGTGGTCGGCGCGTGTCATGCCGCTGGCAAGCTTGATGCCTTTGATCAATGGGCGCGCGGACTGACGACGCGCGGCGTACTCGGCTATCTCGATGTCAGTCTCGGCGGCTCGGGCCTGATTTCCGGCAATCGGCTGGCGCAGCGTCTCGAGGACACCTTCGGCGGCGCGCTGCTCGAAGATCTTCCGAAACGCTGCGCCTGCATTGCGACCGAGCTGGGCACCGGCCATGAAATCTGGCTGACGCGCGGGCGGGTGGCCGATGCCGCGCGCGCATCCTACGCCCTGCCCGGCCTGTTCACACCGGTGCGCCTCGGTGGCC
>CAZXJZ010000309.1:0-5201 GCA_964641065.1 uncultured Hyphomicrobiales bacterium
GAGGGCGAGCGCCAGCGCGGAGAAGATCATGATGGTGAGCGTCGGCTCCTGGATCGACAGCGAATACATCGCATGCACGTAACCCGTTCGCGCGCCGAGGCAGCCGGCGAGCGACACCACCGCCAGCGCCGCCATCAGGCTGGAGCGGGCGAGGATCGCGGTGCCGGTGAACATTGCGGTGACGAACAGGGCCGCTCGCAGCGAGCCGTCGTCGTAAATCAGCAGGCCCCCCGCCCCGGTCAGCGCGCCGATGATGATCAGCGTCTGCGACAGCAGGCTCATCACCTCGCCGCGCATCCCGAGCAGCGCCAGGCCGATCACGAACACACAGGCGCCGATGATCGCGGCGGAACCTGCGGTGAACTGGAATGCGGTGAGCAGGATCGCGACCGCGCCGGCGCTCGCGGCGATCACGCCGAAGCCGGTCAGGATGTTGAGGCCGAGATGGCCGGTCTCCTGCGCGGCGAGTGCCTTCAGGCGATCGGCTTCGGCCGGGCTGAGCTTGCCGTCTTCGACCAGCTTCGACAGATCAAGGGTGATTTTCATGGGGTTATCGGAGCGCCGCCCGCAATTCGCCGATGCGCTGGTCGTAGGCGCGCGCGACGCAAGGCGCATCGTTGCAGGCGTTGCGCATCCTGATCCAGGCGCGCTGGCCCTCGGCAATGCCCGGTCGCGTGCGTGCCGTCTGGTAAAGCGCGGCGAGATCGCGGTCGCGCTGCGCCAGCGCGGGGTCGTCGCAGATCGCCTGCTCGATGCGGCTGAGTTTGCCGCTGCAGGCGAAACTCGGGGTCACCGGCGCGCCGACATTGCGCTGCGGCGGTGGAGCAACGGCCGCGACCTGCTGCGGCGGTCCGCCCGCCATCGCCTGCAATTGTGCGATCCGCTGGTCATAGGCCTGCGCGATGCATGGCGCCTGGTTGCCGCAGGCGTTGCGCCGCCGGATCCAGTCGCGCTGCTGGTCCCGCAGCGCCATCCGCTCGCCTGCCGACAGGCCGTCGGCCAGCCGGTAATAGCTTTCGGACAGCTTGCGGTCGCGCGCCGACAGCGACGTATCGCTGCAGATCGCCTGCTCCACCGGCTTGGTGTCGGCGGTGCAATCGAAGCTCGGCGTGACGGCCGCCAGCGCCTGCTGCCGCACATCCAGCGTGGCCGGCGCTGATTGTTGCGGCAGCCGCGGCGTTTCGGGACCTGCGACCTGCTGCGGCACTTGCGGCTGGATCTGCGGCTGCGCCGGAGCGCTGGCGACAACACCGCCGCCGCGCGGCGGCACGAAGTAGAATAGCGGTCCGGACAATTCGTCGTAATAGGCCGGCCGCTGCTCATGGTTCACGGTCGAGGCCAGTTCCTCGACATCCTCGCGCACCTCGCGCGCAAGGTCCGTGATCGGTTTGCCCTCCACCGCAATCTTCCGCAGCAGGGTGCGGGTATAGACCGAGGTCGGCTCGCGGTCGTTGTCATCCAGCCGGTCGGCGGCGGTCTGGCCGAAACCGGCCGAGAACAGAATGAAGAAGCCGCCCTGCCCCTTGGCCGGCCGCCGCGATGGCTCGACCAGTCCGCCCCGCCGCCCGACCGAACGGGTGCCGCTCTGCGCATAAGGGTTGTCGCGACAGGCATCGACAATGGCGATCTGCACATTGGATCCGGTGGCGCGGACGCGCTCGATCAGCGGCATCAGCGCGAAGGATTCGAGCTTCAGCCCTTCCTTGTCGACCCGATCGGGCCGCGGCGCGTCCACCGGCAGCAGATAGTTTTCACCATCCAGCGCGACGCCGTGCCCGGAATAATGGATCAGCGCCACGTCGCCCGGAGCGAGCTTGGCGGTAAATTCCGAAATGCCGGCATTGAAGGCAGACCGGTCCGGATTGATCAGCAGGTCGACCGCGAACCCGGTCTTCTCCAGCACAGCCTTCATCGCACGGGCGTCGCCGACCGCCTTCTGCAGCTTGGAAACATTGCGGTAGTCGTCGGCGCCGATCACCAGCGCGCGGCGGGTCTGCGCCGCGGCCTGCGAGGCATGCAGCCCCGTCAAGGCAGCCGCCAGCCCCAGCACGATGATCAGGCGGAGACCCGATGTCAGCATGAATTCACTCCACACCCGAGCGACTTAGCACAAATTGCTCCGACCACGGAAAACCTGCCGCAAACGCTTTTCGGTCAATTTCCAGGGAGCATGCCCTCATTATGTAACCCGGTGTCAACTTCCGTCGGTATCTATGGCCGCGACCGTCACGTCAGGCCGTCACCCCTTCCCGGAGACCTTCCATGAGCGCCGAAAAGACCAGAGCCCGCCTCGCCACCCCGACCGATCTCGGCGGCAACGCCACCAAGGATATCAGCGGCGCCTTGAACGCCCTGCTCGCCGACACCTTCGCGCTTTACCTGAAGACGAAGAACTTCCACTGGCATGTGAGCGGGCCGAATTTCCGCGACTATCACCTGATGTTCGACGAGCACGGCGACCAGCTGTTTGCGATGACCGACGAGATTGCCGAACGGGTGCGCAAGATCGGCGGCACCACGCTGCGCTCGATCGGCGACATCGCCAAGCATCAGCGCATCTCCGACAATGATGCGCCTTTCGTCGATGCGCAGGACATGCTGGCCGAACTGCGCGAAGACAACCAGACCGCCATCAAGGCGATGCGGCAGGTGCATGAAATCTGTGACGAGCATGGCGACGTCGCGACCGCAAGCCTTCTGGAGAATTACATCGACCAGGCCGAGAAGCGGGTGTGGTTCCTGTACGAAGCCGGCCGCGCCGCAACTGCGACCGGGCAGTAATCGACGACGATCCGGGGATGCAGGCCAATGCCTGCGTCCCCGCTCCGATCCGCTGTCGACCCTAGAGCAGCGCTTGTTTCACAGGCAGTGCTCCAGACAAGACCGGTTACAATGAAGGCACCATCGGCATTGGGAAGCATGGTTGCGCTGGCAGCGCTGGTGGCAGCATCGGGCCCGGCTCACGCCATCGAGGCACGGTATGTCTGCGACAAGGGCGCCCGTATCAATGCGCAATTCTCGTCCCCTGCCATGGCGCTCGGCCGCGCGACGCTGACCTTCGGGTCGGGAGAAAAGGTCGTGCTGCCGCAGGTGATGTCGGCGGATGGCGGCCGCTACGCCAACAGCCAGATCGAATTCTGGATCAAGGGCAAGGGCGCGAGGCTCACGCGCGACGGCAAGGTGCAGAACTGCAAGACGCGCTGACGCGGAAGCTTTGCCCGGCAGTGTATCGGTGCTAGCCGACCAGCCTCAGCACCGTCGCCGCGGCATTCATCTCCGCCTCGCGATGCGCGCGCCGCTCCATCGCCAGCGTATCGCGTCCCCATTGCTCCATCTGCCAGTCCTCGTCGACATGGGCGGCCTTCCAGGCGTCGTCCGCGCTGATTGCGCCGTTAGCGAGCGCCAGCGCCAGCAGGGCCGAACCGGTCAGTGTCATGATCGAATGCACGGCGCCGAGCCGCCAGACATTCGAAGGGATCGCCTTGGCAGCGGCTGCGATCGCCTGCTCCGGCTGCGCCGCGAACACCACCCCTTCCACCATGATGAAGCGCGCACCGAGCGCATCCGCAGCCCAGCGCACGACCGGGTCCCAGGCGGCCGCCTGCCGCTCGATCAGACCTTCGGGACCGTCGGCGCGATAAAACAGAAGATCCGACCCGAGATACTTGACGATGTCGTCCCGCACCTCCTGCGCGTTGTCTGCCACGCCGTCGATAATCGAATTGGCCAGCCTGGTCAGCGGCATGTTTGCCGGATCGATCACGTCGGTCTGGGCGCTCCATTCATCGGCAATGGCGGCGGTCAGCTCCCGCGACGGCGTGGCCAGCGCACGCCGCGCCGGCGTGCGCACCGGCTTGCCGTCGAGGACGACGGCGAAGTCGGCGCCGTCCTCCACCACACCGGCGCTTTCATAGAACCGCTTCCGCAAGGTCGGGCGGACGCTCCGCCGCGCCAGCTCCACCGGGTCCAGTGGTTCGCCCTTGAATATGTCCTCGAAAATATCGCGCATACCAAACAATCCACCACAGGGCTCAGGCGGGCGCCTTTGCCTGCATCAACGCTTCGATCCGGCGCCCCAGTTCCATGAAATCCGAGACCACCTCGTGTGCGCCGCTTTCGGCCAGCAACTCGTGCGGATGGTAGCCCCATTTGACGCCGATCGCATGCACACCGGCGGCGCGCGCCATCTCCATATCGTAGGTGGTGTCGCCGATCATGACGGTGTCGCGCGGCTGCGCGCCCGCCTCTCGCATCGCCTCGAGGATCATGCCGGGATGCGGCTTGGACGGCGCATCGTCCGCGGTCTTGATCGTCGCGAAATGCGGCAACAGATCGTGATGGGTCAGGATCGCCCGCACCCCGCGCTGCGACTTGCCGGTGGCGATACCGAGCAGGCAATCGTCGCGGGCGCCAAGCGTCAGCACCGCGTCGCGCGCGCCGGGATAAAGCGGCTCCTGGTGTTCCGGGGAATGCCGCAACTCGAAGAACGCCTCCTTGTAGCGCTCGATCATGCCGTCGACCGGGAAGTGCGCCGCGCCCTCGCCGAGATTGTCGAAGGCCTCGCGCAGCGACAGGCCGACGATCGACAGCACGCGCTCGCGCGGCGGGCACACGATGTCATGCGCGTCATAGGCGCGCTGCATGGCGGCGCAGATCATGTGCTGGCTGTCGACCAGGGTGCCGTCGCAATCGAAGATGATGAGTTTCAGCGTTCAACTCCGCGTGACTTGAATCGCGAATGCGCTCGCAAACGCGCTGCGTCGCCGGGATAGCGCACGGGAACCATTCCACTTTGGTATGAGGAAGGTTTGTGCATTGCACAAGTCCCATCGGGCAAGCTCCGCATGAGGGTTCATTGCCGCCCACGATACGGCCCAAAATCGGGCGCTGCCCGGCTGCTTTTCGGCTCGTGAAAGCCGTTGCGCGCTGCGCATTGCCCAACGCCGCACGTCAACCATCCAGCGAGATTCGCAGGCTGCGGCGGTCCGTCTGTGGCTTTTCAGAATTGGACTGACTAAAATCAGCCTCGGAGTCGGTGAACAACAACCGGCCCAACGAGGAGAGAAATGCCAGCCTGCCAAATTCGGCTCGCCGGTCCCACACCGAAAGCGGGAGCCCTGCGGCTCCGGGACATGGGCGAGAAGCGTCGATGAAACCAACCGACATCGGCGATCCCAATTACTTCCACAAGGTCGTGGACT
>CAZXJZ010000310.1:0-5178 GCA_964641065.1 uncultured Hyphomicrobiales bacterium
GGATCAGCTCGAACGCATTTTCATCCGGCATCACCACATCGGTGATCACCAGATCGCCCTCGCCCTGGCTGACCCAGCGCCAGAGTGTTGCCGCGTTGCTGGTGGACCGGACTTCATAACCAGCCCGGGACAAGGCCTGGTTGAGTACGGTTCGAATCGCGGCGTCGTCGTCAGCGACGAGTATGTTTCCCGCAGGCATTTGCATTCAGCCTCGGCTGCTCATTGGGCTTGCGCCTCCGCTGGTTCCGGCTCTTCGGCCAGAACCGGATCGGAGCCATTTCCGGCATACATCGGCATCAGGACCCGGAAGGTCGTATGCCGGGATTGAGATTCGCATTCGATGATGCCGCCATGATCGCCAATGATTTTCGCAACCAATGCAAGTCCGAGGCCAGATCCCGATTGCTTGGTGGTCACGAAGGGGTCGAACATGTGATGCAGCAGGTCCGCAGGCACGCCCGGACCGTTGTCCTTGATGCAGAATTCCATCGGCAGCGACACCCGCGACCGGCTGCCCGGTAACGTCAGCCGAACGCCCGGACGGAACGCTGTGGTCATGTGGATCTCGCCGTCGATTGCGCCCTCGCCGATCGCCTCGGCGGCATTCTTCACGAGATTCAGGAAAACCTGGACCAGTTGATCGCGGTTGGCGAGAACCGGCGGCAGCGAGGGATCGTATTCTTCGACGAAGCGGATATGGCGCGCGAAGCCGGACTGCGCGAGCCGCTTCACGTGTTCGAGCACGGCATGGATGTTGACCGGCGCGCGCTCGATCGGGCGCTCGTCGGCAAACACCTCCATGCGATCGACCAGCTTCACGATGCGGTCGGCCTCGTCGCAGATTAGCCGGGTCAGCGTGCGGTCTTCGTCGCCGGCGGATTGTTCGAGCAATTGCGCGGCACCGCGAATGCCCGAGAGCGGGTTCTTGATTTCGTGAGCAAGCATCGATGCCAGTGCGCTGACCGAGCGCGCGGCGCCGCGATGCGTCAGCTGGCGGTCCATCTTGTCGGCGATGGTGCGCTCCTGCAGCATCACCACCACGTGGCCCTGACGTTCGGGCAACGGCGCGACATACAGGTCGACGATGTGTTCGCCGGGATTGCGCGGGGTCGAAAGATCGACCCGGTATTCGTTGACCGCGCCGCCGTTTTCACGCACCTGATCGACCAACGCCAGCAGCGGACTGCCGAACGGGATCAGTTCGCGCAGCAGATGACGTTTCAATAGCGGGACCGAAACTTCGAAGAAATTTTCGGCCGCGACATTGGCGTCGACGATCTTGCCGTCCGCGGCGACGACGACGACCGGCAACGGCAGCGCGTTCACGACCGCGTCCGGACTGCCTGCGAGAAAACTGGCGGGGCGAAAACTCATGCCGCGGCCCTCAATCCCGGTGTGTTGGACGCTTGTGTGGCAACCGCCTCGAGCGCCGAATAAGCCTCTGCCAGCAGGCGCAGGGTCTCCCCCGGCGTGTCGGCGGTGAGAACCGGCCCGCGCAGCGACTTCACGACCTCGTCGGGCGCACCGGCATAGTTGCCGGCTACGTCGATCGCGGCTGCAAGATGCTTGCGCGCATGTCGCCGCCCGATCTCGATGCCGTGATGGCTGACGAGCTCCTGGTAAAGCGTGCTCGCAATTCTAAATTGCTCCGGCAGCGACGGATCGCCTTCGGTCGTCCCGCCCTCGAGATGCCGCGCGACCTGACCGGGAAGCCACGGCCGTCCAAGGGCTGCCCGGCCGATCATCACCAGATCGGCGCCGGATTCCGTCAGCGCCTTGCGCGCCTGCGCGCAGGTCGTGACATCGCCATTCACCACTACGGGGATCGAGACTGCCTGCTTCACGGCGCGGACTGCGGACCAGTCGGCGTTGCCTTTATAGAATTGATTGCGGGTGCGGCCATGCACGGTGATGAGCTTGACCCCGGACGCCTCGGCCCGGCGCGCCAGTTCGGGCGCATTCATGCAATCGCGATCCCAGCCAAGCCGCATCTTGAGCGTCACCGGAACCGAGACGGCGCCGACGGTTGCGTCGATCAGCGTCATGGCGTGATCGAGATCGCGCATTAGCGCCGAGCCCGACTGGCCATTGGTCACATGCTTCGCCGGGCAGCCCATATTGATATCGATGAGGTCGGCCCCGGCCGCTTCCGCGATGCGCGCCCCTTCCGCCATCCAGTGGGCTTCGCAGCCCGCCAGTTGAATGGCGTTGATGGCGACACCGCTGCCGTCGGCGCGTAGCACTGCGTCGCGCCGGCCATCGGCAAGCTTTGACGTGGCAACCATCTCGGATACGACTAGGCCGGCGCCGAGACTCTCCGCCAACCGGCGGAACGGGGCATCGGTCACGCCGGACATCGGAGCCAGCACGACCGGGTTCGGGACCGGCAAACTTCCGATCGTGATCTGTGTGGCGTTCATGCTTGCAGGGTCTGCACAAATTGTAGGCGCATTAATCGATGCATAGAGTTTAGCCAATCTGGAGACGGACACAAGTGCTGCAGTGCAAAAAGGGTTACTTTGTGTGCATGGCTTTTGACCCTATGGGCAATGGTATTTTGGTAGCATGACGGGCTCGAGCACTGCCGTTATTCTGGTCGCAGCCGGCCGCGGCCGGCGCAGCGGCGAAGGGATTCCCAAACAGTACCGGCCGATTGCAGGCACGTCCGCGCTTCGCCGGAGCATCGGCTTGTTCCATGGGACGCCGGGCGTGTCACGTGTACAGGTTGTCATTCATCCAGACGACCGCGAGCTTTACGACGAAGCAGCCCGAGGGTTCGACCTCCCCCCGCCCGTGCCGGGCGGCGAGACCCGGCAGGCGTCGGTCCTCGCGGGCCTTGCGGCGCTGGAACCGGAGCGGCCAACCCAGGTGCTGATCCACGACGCCGCCCGGCCTTTCGCATCGCCCGCCCTGGTCGCGCGCGCTATTCAGGCCGCCCGAACTACCGGAGCCGCCATTCCGGCGCTGCGCATTGCCGACACGGTCAAGACCGTGGACGCCGATGGCCGGATTGCCGGAACCGCCGACCGCGACACCCTGCGCTTCGTGCAGACGCCGCAGGCCTTTGCCTTCGGCCCTCTCCTCGCGGTCCATCGCAAGGCCGCACAGGCGGGCCGCGACGAATTCACCGACGATGCCGCGCTGATGGAATGGGGCGGCCATCCTGTTTCCACCTTCGAGGGCGAGAGCGGCAACTTCAAGCTGACAACGCCGGAGGATTTCATGCGGGCCGAAACCATGCTGCACGACCGGTTGTCCGATGTCCGCACCGGCATGGGCTTCGACGTCCACGAGTTCGGACCGGGCGATCACGTCACGCTCGGCGGCGTTCGCATCGCGCATGACCACGGGCTGTCCGGTCATTCGGATGCCGACGTGGTGCTGCACGCGGCCGTCGACGCCATTCTCGGTGCGCTCGCCGAGGGCGATATCGGCGATCATTTTCCGCCGAGCGATCCGCAGTGGAAGGGCGCGACCTCGGACCGCTTCCTGAAGTTTGCGGCCGAGCGGGTCGCCAAGCGCGGCGGCATCATCGCGCATCTCGATATCAATGTGGTCAGCGAAGCGCCCAGGATCGGACCGCATCGCGATGCCATGCGCAGACGCATCGCCGAGATCGCCGGGATCACGCCGGATCGGGTCGGGGTCAAGGCAACGACCAATGAAGGCATGGGCTTTATCGGACGCCGCGAAGGCATGGTTGCCTATGCCACCGCAACGATCCGCCTTCCCGCGAGTTGACCGGCCATGCTGGACCAGGACATCGTCGAGGCGGCCAAGCGCCTGCTCGACATCTGCAAGCGCAAGAACCTGACCGTCGCCACCGCGGAGTCCTGTACGGCGGGTCTCGTGGCCGGCACGCTGACTGAAATTCCCGGCGTCTCGAGCATGCTCGATCGCGGCTTCATCACCTATTCCAATCAGGCCAAGCAGGACATGCTCGGCGTGTCGGCCGAAACCTTGCGGTTGCACGGTGCGGTCTCGCGCGAGACCGCCGAACAGATGGCGCGTGGCGTGATCGCGCATGCGCCGGTTGATCTCGCCGTGTCGGTGACCGGGGTCGCGGGTCCCGATGGCGGCACCGCGGAGAAGCCGGTTGGCCTGGTGCATTTCGGCGCTGCTACGCGCTCCGGACGGCTGATCCATGTCGAGCGCCGCTTCGGCGATGTCGGTCGTGCGGAGGTTCGAAAGCGCTCGGTTCTGCAGGCTTTCCGGATGCTGCACGATCTGGCGGAAGGCGAAGACTCGCGACCGCCACAGGGTTGATCACAGCGACGCTTGTCAGGCGCTTTTTCGTCCGTAGATCGCGTCGGCCCGCTGTTCGAATGCCACCGCGAAGCGCCGGAAGGCAGTTTCGAACATCGCGCCCATCAGCATGCCGAGCATCCGGCTCCTGAACTCATAACTGATGAAGAATTTCACATCGCTGAGTTTTTCCTGGACGGGGTGAAACTCCCAGCGGTTCTCCATCCGGCTGAACGGGCCTTCGAGATATTCGACAAGGATCCGCAAATTCGCGCGATCAAGCGTGGCGCGGCTGCGGAAGGTCTCGCGGATCAGCTTGTAGGCAACCGTCATGTCGGCGACGATCACGACCACGCCCTCCGCCTGCTCCTTGCGGCTGCGCAGCTTCATGCCGCTGCAGAGCGGCAGGAATTCCGGATAGCGTTCGACATCGGCGACCAGATCGAACATGTCGGACGCGTTGTGGCGCACGCGCCGCGTGGTCGAGAATTCCGGCATGGGCGGCTCAGGCTCTTGCGTCGCGCGCAGCCTTCAGGCGCGCGAAATCCTCGCCCGCATGATGCGACGAGCGCGTCAGCGGAGATGCGGACACCATCAGAAAGCCCTTCGCATAGGCGATGGTCTCGTAGGACTTGAATTCGTCCGGCGGGATGAAGCGCACGACCGGATGATGCTTGCGCGACGGCTGCAGATATTGCCCGATGGTGAGGAAATCGACGTCGGCGCTGCGCAGGTCGTCCATCAATTGCAGCACCTCGTTGCGCTCCTCGCCGAGCCCAACCATGATTCCCGACTTGGTGAAGATCGTCGGGTCGCATTCCTTCACGCGCTGCAACAGCCTGATCGAGTGGAAATAGCGCGCGCCGGGGCGCACCGTCAGATAGCGCGACGGCACGGTTTCGAGATTGTGGTTGAAGACGTCGGGCTTCGCCG
>CAZXJZ010000311.1:0-5145 GCA_964641065.1 uncultured Hyphomicrobiales bacterium
GCGATCGTCGTCACCGAGATCCCGTATCAGGTGAACAAGGCGACCATGGTCGAGCGCATCGCCGAACTGGTGCGCGAGAAGAAGATCGAGGGCGTCGCCGACCTGCGCGACGAGTCGAGCCGCGAAGGCTATCGCGTGGTGATCGAGCTGAAGCGCGAGGCCATCCCTGAAGTCGTGCTGAACCAGATCTACCGCTACACGCCGCTGCAGACCTCGTTCGGCTGCAACATGGTGGCTCTGGAAGGCGGCCGTCCGCAGGTGATGAACCTGAAGGACCTGCTCGCATCCTTCCTGGCCTTCCGCGAAGAAGTGGTGTCGCGGCGCACCAAGTTCCTGCTCAACAAGGCGCGTGACCGCGCCCATGTGTTGGTCGGCCTTGCCATCGCGGTCGCCAATATCGACGAGATCATCCGGCTGATCCGCGCTTCGAAAGATGCGAACGAAGCCCGCGAAGCGCTGATTGCGCGCAACTGGCCGGCCAAGGCGGTCGAGGCGATGATCCTGCTGATCGACGATCCGCGCCACCGCATCAACGAGGACGGCACCTACAAGCTGTCCGACACCCAGGCGCGCGCGATCCTCGATCTGCGCCTGCAGCGGCTGACGGCGCTCGGCGTCGAGGAAATCCAGGCCGAACTCGACAAGCTCGCGGCCGAAATCAGCGATTATCTCGAGATCCTGCGGTCCCGCGCGCGCATCCAGGCGATCGTCAAGGACGAGCTCGCCAAGGTAAAGGCGGATTTCGCCACCCCGCGCCGCACCGAAATCGTCGAGCAGATGGACGAGGTGGTCGAGGAAGACCTGATCCATCGCGAGGACATGGTCGTCACGGTCTCGCACCAGGGCTACATCAAGCGCGTGCCGCTTTCGACCTACCGGGCGCAGCGCCGCGGCGGCAAGGGCCGCGCCGGCATGCAGACCCGGGACGAGGATTTCGTCGCGCGCCTGTTCGTGGCCTCCACCCATGCGCCGGTCCTGTATTTCTCCTCGCTAGGCAAGGTCTACAAGCTGAAGGTCTGGAAGCTGCCGGTGGCGGCGCCGCAGGCCCGCGGCAAGGCGATGATCAACATCCTGCCGCTGGCGCAGGGCGAGCGCATCACCACCATCATGCCGCTGCCCGAGGACGAGACCACCTGGGACAAGCTGGACGTGATGTTCGCCACCACCAAGGGCTCGGTGCGCCGCAACAAGCTGTCGGATTTCTCCGATGTCCGGCCGTCCGGCATTATCGCGATGAAACTCACCGATGGTGAGGGGATCGTCGACGTGCAGATCTGCACCGAGGCCGACGACGTGCTCCTCACCGCTGCCAACGGCCAGTGCATCCGCTTCGCGGTGCCTGATGTCCGCGTGTTCGCTGGCCGCTCGTCGATGGGCGTGCGCGGCATCTCGATGGAGGAGGGCGACCGCATCATCTCGATGTCGATCCTGCGGCATGTGGATGCCAGCGCCGAGGAGCGTGCCGCCTATCTGAAACGTGCCAATGCGGTGCGGCGCGGCGACGAGCTGGACGGCGGCGAGGTCGACGAGGATGCGGAGGCGGAGGAGACGGCAGCCGATACCATCGAGCTTGGCGAGAAGCGCTATGTCGAGATGTCGGCGCTGGAGCAGTTCGTGCTGACCGTGACCGAGAAGGGCATGGGCAAACGCACGTCGTCCTACGAATACCGGATCACCAATCGCGGCGGCAAAGGCATCGTCGCGATGGGGATCCTCGAAGGCAAGAAGGGCGCGAAGACCATCCGCAAGAAGACCGGCAAGCTGGTCGCATCCTTCCCGGTCGAGGAATCCGACCAGCTCATGCTGGTCACCGATCGCGGTCAGTTGATCCGCACCCGCGTTGCCGGCATCCGCATCGTCAGCCGCTCCTCGCAGGGCGTGATCGTGTTCGACACCGCGGATGACGAACGCGTCGTGTCGGTCGAGCGGCTATCCGAAGAAGGCGAAGACGTCTCGAACGGGTCGTAACGGTCCAGCGGGTCGCAACCGGGCGCGCGAGCCCGACCGAAATCTAAAATTGAAAAAAGTCTGTCACGTCCGTGGTGCATCCTGCGCCGCGGCAATGAGGGTGGGTGTCATGAAGGCCGACGAAGCTGCCGAAATGATGGATCAGGACAAGACGCATGACCGCTTCAAGCAGCGGGCCGCCGTGACGATCGCGATCCTGGCGATGATCCTTGCGATCACAGGGCTGGGCGGGTCGAATGCCGGCAAGGAAGCCGTCAACAACAACGTGCTGGCGTCCAATTACTGGAATTTCTTCCAGGCCAAGAACATGCGCCAGACCTCGTTCGCGCTTGCCGCGGATCAGCTTGAATTGCGGCTGGCACAGAACGATCCGGCGCTGTCGCCGGAGGCGCAGGCGGCCCTGAAAGCCAAGGCCGAGGCCTATCGCAAAACCGTCGCTCGCTACGATTCCGAGCCGGATACCCGCGAGGGCAAGAAGGAATTGATCGCGCGCGCCAAGGAACACGAAGCCCTGCGCGATCACGCGCTGAAGCAGGACCCGTATTTCGATTACGCCGAAGCCCTGCTGCAGATCGCGATCGTGCTGATTTCGGTCGCGATCGTCGCGGATTTGGTGTGGCTGAGCTTCGTCGGCGGTGCGCTGGGCATCATTGGTGCGATGCTAACGCTCAACGGCTTCTTCCTGTTCGTCCAGCTGCCGTTTCTGAGCTGAGGCGAGGGCGCCGGTTACCGGGCTCCCGCACGCTCCAGGATTTCGGTCATTGCCGTAAACCCGCGGCGGCGCGCATGCGAAAGCGGCGTGACGCCGTCGCGGTCGGCAATGTCGACGTTGGCGCCGGCCTTCACCAGTGCTGCGAGGGTGTCGGTGTGAGCCGTGCCGCCGTCGCCGAGCACGATGGATTCCATCAGCGCCGTCCAGCCCAGATTATTGACATGGTCGAGCGGCGCGCCGGCGGCGATCAGCATGCGCACGACCTCCGCATGACCGAGATGGGCGGCGGCGATGAGCGCGGTGCCGTCATAGACCGAGGTGATGGCGCGCGGGTTGCCGCCGCCTTCAAGCGCGATCTTGAGGCCGGGCAGGTCGTTTGCGACCGCCGCGATGGTGATGATGTCGTAACGCCCGAATTCGAGCCGGTTAGGATCGGCGCCGAAACGGAGCAGGGCACGCGCGGCCTCATGTTGCTTCATGAAGATGGCCACATGCAGCGGCGTCCGCTGCTGCGGATCGACGGCGTCGAGAGCGGCACCGTCGCGCACGGCGCGCTCGATCGCGGCAACGTCGCCCTTGGCTGCTGCGGCGTGAAGGCCGCGATAGGCGGCGATGGTCTCGGGCGACGGTGCGACCTGCGCGGCTGCAGGCATACAGATCGACGCCGCGACGATGACGGCTGGGAGCAGGCGCATGACATCCTCCGGCAGGCCGGAGTTTATCAGAGTTTATGGAGTTCGATGACTATCAGCGGACGGTGCGGCGGATGAAATCGCCGGCCTCCAGATGCAGCTTGGCCTCCGTGTAAGGCATCATCCAGCCGGACGGGGCAATGGCCGCGCGTGTGGCCGTCGGCTGGACCGCAGCGTCCGACTTTTCCGCGGCCGGATAGGTACGCTGCAGACCGGATGCGGCCTTCAATTCCCAGTCCGGAATGCGGTCCGGGGCCACGATGCGCACCTTGATCGCCCGGCCACCGGCATTCAGGGTCTCGTCGCGGACGCAGGCGCGGGCGTAATAGGGCCAGCTTCGCAATTCACAGTCGGTCAGATCGGCGATATCGCCCTTCTGGCCGGCGAACGGAGCACTCGCATTGACGAGCCCCGGGATGGTCATCACCGCCGCCGCAAGCACGGCGACACTCGCCATCGCAGATACGGCCTTGAGCATCACTTTCCCCTTCACGTCCCGTCGTCCATGTCTCTGACGAATTAAGACGCTTGACAGACGGTTTGGTTCGGGCGTCGCGAAATTGTGAAAAACGCGGAACCGGAAGTGCGCCGCGGCGTTGTCTGACCCTTGCGGGAAGCCCGACCCCGGGCTAGACGGGCGTCATGCCGCGAATTGCGCTTTATGCGGGTTCTTTCGACCCGGTCACCAACGGCCACCTCGACATCGTCCGGCAGGCGGCCAGGCTTGCCGACCGGCTGGTGCTGGCGATCGGCGTGCACCCCGGCAAGACCCCGGTATTCACTCCCCAGGAGCGCATGGAAATGCTGGAGGAGGTGTGCCGGCCGGTGGCGCGTGAGACTGGCTGCGAAATCGGCTACCTGACGTTTGACGATCTCGTGGTCCGTGCTGCGCAGCGCGAAGGCGCGACGCTGCTGATCCGGGGGCTGCGCGACGGCACCGACCTCGACTACGAAATGCAGATGGCCGGCATGAACGGCGCCATGGTGCCGGAGGTGCAGACCGTGTTCCTGCCGGCCTCGCCGATGGTGCGCCCGATCACCGCCACACTCGTGCGCCAGATCGGAAAAATGGGCGGCGATATTTCGCATTTTGTGCCCGTTTCGGTCGCCGCCCGCCTCAAGGCCAAATTCAAGTCCTAACGCCTGACGCTCAGGGAGCCTTCATGATCCGCATTCTTGCCTTGCTGCTGGCTGCGTTCGTTGTCGCTGTGCCCCCGCACGTCACTCCGGCGCTTGCCCAGTCCGATCCGCAGAACACGCTGGTGCTCGAAACCACCAAGGGCCCGGTGGTGATCCGGCTGCGCAACGACGTCGCGCCGGGACACGCCGATCGGATCAAGCAACTCGCACGCGACGGCTTCTACAACAACGCGCCGTTCCACCGCGTCATTCCCGGCTTCATGGCGCAGACCGGCGACGGCGACCGCGGCGACGGGCGCGGCAAGTCGAAATATCCGAACATCAAGGCCGAGTTCTCGCAGGTGCCGTTCCGGCGCGGCATCGTCGGCATGGCGCGCGCCAGCGATCCCAATTCCGCAAACTGCCAGTTCTTCATCACCTATGCCGACGCGCCGCACCTTAACGGCCAATACACCGTCATCGGCGAAGTGGTGTCGGGCATGGACAATGTCGACAAGCTCAAGAAGGGCGAGCCGGTGCAGGATCCCGACCGCATCACGCGCGCCTTCGTACAGGCCGACAAGAAATAGGGAGACCCGACAATGGCCGATCCGGACAACACACTGAAGCTCGAGACCACCAAGGGCGACGTCG
>CAZXJZ010000312.1:0-5140 GCA_964641065.1 uncultured Hyphomicrobiales bacterium
AGCATCGCGACGTCGGCGCCGTTCTTGAACTGCATCATGCGCCAGGCGTGACGCTTCAGCGCCTGCCCGCGCGGATCCATCACCACCAGCTTGGCGCCGCGCTTCGCGGCCTGCTTGAAATAGGTCGCGGCAACGGGATGGTTCTCGGTGGGATTGGCGCCGATCACCACGATGACGTCGGAATTCTTCACCTCGTTGAAGGTCGCCGACACCGCGGCAGAGCCAACGCCTTCCAGCAGCGCCGCGACCGACGACGCGTGGCAAAGGCGCGTGCAATGGTCGACATTGTTGGTGCCGAAGCCGGTGCGAATAAGCTTCTGGAACAGATAGGCCTCTTCGTTGGAACACTTCGCCGAGCCGAAGCCAGCGAGACCCTTCGGCCCCTGCTGCTCGCGAATCTTCAGGAAGCCCTGCGCGGCCTTGTCGAGTGCTTCCTCCCAGGTGGCTTCGCGGAAATGCGTCCACGGATTGGCCGGGTCGATGAATTCATGCGGAATTTTCGGCACGCCCTCCTTGCGGATCATCGGCTTTAGGATCCGCTGCGGATTATGGACATAGTCGAAGCCGAAGCGGCCTTTCACGCAAAGGCGGTTTTCGTTTGCAGGCCCCTCCTTGCCGGTGACGTAAAGGAGCTTGTCGTCCTTGATGTTGTAGGTGAGCTGGCAGCCGACGCCGCAATAGGGGCAAACCGAGTCCACCTGACGGTCGGCATATTCGGTGCGCACGTTGTCTGCGTTGACGACGGACGACGGCATCAGCGCGCCGGTCGGACAGGCCTGCACGCATTCGCCGCAGGCCACGCAGGTCGAGGCGCCCATGGGGTCGTCGAAGTCGAACACGATCTTCTCATGGTGCCCGCGGCCGGCCATGCCGATCACGTCGTTGACCTGCACTTCGCGGCAGGCGCGAACGCAGAGATTGCACTGAATGCAGGCGTCGAGATTGACCGCCATCGCCACATGGCTGCGGTCCGGCGCGGGCATCGTCTCGCGCTCGGGGAAACGGCCGGTCTCGATGCCCATCTTGTCGGCCCAGGACCAAAACTTCGAGATGGGATCGGGCGAGGTTTCGCGCTCCGGCTGATCGGAGACCAGCAGATCGAAGATCATCTTGCGCGCGGTTTCCGCGCGATGGTTCGAGGCGTTGACCTTCATGCCCTCGGTCGGCGTACGAATGCAGCTTGCGGCCAGCACACGCTCGCCCTCGATCTCGACCATGCAGGCGCGGCAATTGCCGTCGGCGCGATAGCCGGGCTCCGGCGAGTAGCACAGATGCGGGATCTCGACGCTTTCGCGCTTGGCCACCTGCCAGATGGTCTCGCCTTCGGACGCGCGCACTTCCCTGCCGTCCAACAGGAAGGTAATCGCTTTGGCGCCGTGACCCTGGCCATCGACAGCGTCGATCGGACCCTTGTGGCTTACGGCGGGCCGCCCCTCGTTCTTGGCTTCGCCGACCGCGGCGCCCTTCTTGTCGTGACCGTAACCCATGGGCTGCTTGCTATCGCTCATGATCTCACCAACCCTTCAGAGGCTTTTTCAGATCCTCTGGAAAATGTTTCATCACGCTCTGCAGCGGATTCGGCGCTGCCTGGCCCAACCCGCAGATCGACGCATCACGCATCGCGGTCGACAGATCGTTCAGCAGGGTTTCGTTCCAGGGCCCCTGCTCCATCAGCCTCACCGCTTTCTCGGTTCCAACGCGGCAGGGCGTGCATTGGCCGCAGCTCTCGTCCTCGAAAAATTTCATCAGGTTGAGCGCGACCGCTTTCATGTCGTCCTGATCCGACAGGATCACCACTGCATGCGAGCCGACGAACGAGCCGAATTTCTCAAGAGTTCCGAAATCGAGCGGAATGTCGGCCATGCTCGCGGGCAGGACGCCGCCGGATGCACCACCGGGCAGATAGCCCTTGAACGTGTGGCCATCCTGCATGCCGCCGCAATACTCGTCGATCAGTTCGCGCATGGTGATGCCAGCGGGCGCGACCTTCACGCCTGGATTCTTGACGCGGCCTGACACCGAGAACGACCGGAAACCCTTGCGCTCCTGGCGTCCGAAGGACGTGAACCAGTCGACGCCCTTTTCCACGATGTCGCGAACCCAGTAGAGCGTCTCGACATTCTGTTCGAGAGTCGGCCGGCCGAACAGGCCGACCTGCGCGACGTAAGGCGGACGATGGCGCGGCAGCCCGCGCTTGCCCTCGATCGATTCGATCATCGCGCTTTCTTCGCCGCAGATATAAGCGCCGGCGCCACGCCGCATATGGAAGCGCGTGTGCCGCACCAGCCCCGCCGCTTCGACCTTTTCCATCTCCTGCAGGATCAACAGACGAACTTCCGGATATTCATCGCGCAGATAGAAATAGACATCCGGCGCTTCGACCACCCAAGCGCCGAGCAGCATGCCCTCGATGAAGCGATGCGGATCGTGCGACAGATAATGACGATCCTTGAAGGTGCCGGGCTCGCCCTCGTCGCCATTCACCGCCATCAGGCGCGGCGCCGGTTCGGCACGGACCAGCGACCATTTGCGGCCGGTGGGAAATCCCGCGCCGCCAAGGCCGCGCAGGCCGGCATCGCTGACGATCTTGATGATCTCGTCGCGCGTGCGCTTGCCGTCGAGGCAGTCCTTGAGCAGCGTGTAGCCACCCGCCTTGCAATAGGCATCGAAATCGGCATCCGGCGTCGCCGCATGAGCGTGCGCACCATGCTTCACCGCGGCCTCGACGCTGTCGACATTGGCATTGAAGGTCTGCACGTGACCGACCGCTGCGACCGGTGCGCGCTCACACGCACCCATGCAGGGTGCGCGGATGACGCGTACGTCGCTTCCGTATTTCGCCTGCAGGTCGCTCAGCAACCTTTCCGATCCCGCCATGGCGCAGGACAGGGAGTCACACACGCGAATCGTCACGGCCGGCGGCGGCGTTTCGCCTTCCTTCACGACGTCAAAATGCGCGTAGAAGGTCGCGACCTCGTACACTTCCGCCAGCGCCATCTTCATCTCGAATGCCAGGGCGGCGAGATGCGCGGCGGACAGGTGGCCGTACTTGTCCTGGATGAGATGCAGGTGCTCGATCAGCAGGTCGCGGCGGCGCGGCCGGTCGGTCAGCAGCCCCTGGATTTCCTCCAGCGCCGTGGTGTCGATCTGCCGGCCCTTGGGGGTCTTGCGGGCTCTGCGGCCGCGGCCTCCGGAACCGTCAAAACTCAAGGGCTTGGAACGAGTTAGCGTGTCTGTCGGGTTCATGACGCACCATCGCCAAGGCGCCTCCTTAGAACAATCCCCAACTACCGATGCAACGATAGGATTTTTCTATCGTTGTTTCCAAGCGGCTGAAAACACGCTAGTTTTTGCAGCATGCTGGACAAGCTCGAATACCTGATGGCGCTGTCGCGGGAAGAGCATTTCGGGCGCGCGGCGGATTCCTGCGGCGTGACGCAGCCGACCCTGTCGGCCGGCATCAAGCAGCTCGAAGAACAGCTCGGGGTGATGCTGGTGCGCCGCGGCTCGCGCTTCATCGGCTTCACGCCGGAAGGCCAGCGCACGCTCGACTGGGCGCGCCGCATCGTCAGCGACAGTCGCGCCATGCGGCAGGAAATCACCGCGCTCAAGAAAGGCCTGACCGGACGGCTCAAGATCGCGGCGATCCCGACCGCGCTCGCCATGGTCGCCGCGATCACCACGCCGTTTCGGGCGCGGCATCCCGATGTCCGTTTCACCATCCTGTCGCAGACATCGATCCAGATCCTGACGCAATTGGAAAATCTCGAGATCGATGCCGGCATCACCTATCTCGACAACGAGCCACTCGGCCGCGTCAACACCGTGCCGCTGTATCAGGAGCGCTACCAGCTTCTCACCGCGCCCGACGCGCCGCTGGGCGATCGCGACCGCGTGACGTGGGCCGAGGTCGCACGCGTGCCGCTCTGCCTGCTCACGCCCGACATGCAGAACCGGCGCATCATCGATCAGCTGCTGCGCTCGGCGGGCGGCAACCCGCAGCCGACGCTCGAATCCAATTCGGTGGTGGTGCTGTTCGCCCATGTGCGCACCGGCCGCTGGGCGACGGTGATGCCCGCGAAGCTCGCCGAGACGCTTGGCCTCACCGATACCATCCGCGCGATCCCGATCGTCGAACCGGAGGCGATGCATACGATCGGACTGGTGGTACCGGCACGCGAGCCGATGACGCCGCTCACGGCGGCGCTGGTGACCGAAGGCAAGCGGGTCGCGAAGGAGATGGCGGAGGCTTAGAAGTCGACTCCGACTCCGCTCAGAGGGTGGCGAGCATAAGCGAAGCGAGATGCGAGGCACCCTCTCCCCACTAAAGTGGGGAGAGGGAAGAACGCTACGCCACCTTCACTTCGGTGTGGCGGAACATGACCTTGCGCGCCTCATCGTCGAAATCGGTCTTGAAGGCGTGGCGATTCTTCAGGTCATTGGCAATCTTCGCCGCCGGACGCGCGCCGATCTCGTCGACCAGCCGCTTCAGGTTCGGGAATTTCGTCCAGGTATCGTCACCTGCGACGAACGGAGCCATCCGCGCCCATCCCCACAACGCCATGTCGACGATCGTGTAAGTGTCGGCGACCATGTATTTGCGGGTGGCGAGCCACGAATCGACCACACCGTAATGCCGCTGGGCTTCGTAAACATAGCGGTTCACCGCGTAATCAGAACCGTCCTTCGGCGCATAATGGCGGAAATGCACCGACTGGCCGGAGAATGGGCCGACGCCCGAGGCGACGAACATCAGCCAGGACAGCAATTCGCCGCGGTTCTTGTCGGATGCCGGCGGCAGGAACTTGCCGGTCTTGTCGGCGAGATAAAGCAGGATGGCGTTGGAGTCGAACACCGTGACATCGCCATCGACGATCACCGGGACTTTCGCGTTCGGATTGATCTTCAGAAAGTCCGGCTGGTGCTGGTCGCCCTTGCGGGTATCGACCGGGATCGCCTCGTAGGGAATACCGGCTTCTTCAAGGAACAGCGCGACCTTCACCGGATTGGGCGCGCCGCTGTAATAGAATTTGAGCATTTGTATCTCCCGTCATCGCGCGTCATGGGCGCGCGTGGCGCGCCTTGAGTATCACGAAATGCGAGCCGCGTGAGGGGTCTGGCCATGACTGGGTCGCATGCC
>CAZXJZ010000313.1:0-5129 GCA_964641065.1 uncultured Hyphomicrobiales bacterium
ATCTCCGGCTGCAGGATGTAGCGCCCGGTGATCGAGAGATTGGATGGCGCGTCCTCGCGCTTGGGCTTCTCGACCATTTGCGTGATCGGCATGACGGCGCCACCGTCCTTGCCGACGCCGACGATGCCATACATGTGCACGCGATCGGCCGGCACTTCTTCCACCGCGATGATATTGGCCTTGCCCTTCTGCTTGTTGTAGGCGGCGACCATCTGCGCGAGGCAGCCGGGCTCGTTCTGCACCAGCACGTCAGGCAGCACGACCGCGAACGGCTCGTTGCCGACCAGTTCGCGCGCGCACCACACCGCGTGACCGAGGCCGAGCGGCGATTGCTGGCGGGTGAAGCTGGTGGTGCCGGCGTCCGGGGTGTCTTCCGCAAGCAGTTTCAGTTCGCTTTTCTTGCTGCGCTCTTTCAGCGTGACTTCGAGTTCGAACTGCCGGTCGAAGTGATCCTCGATCACGCCCTTGTTGCGTCCTGTGACGAAAATCAGGTGCTCGATGCCGGCTTCGCGCGCCTCGTCCACCACGTGCTGGATCAGCGGACGGTCGACCACCGTGAGCATTTCCTTCGGCATCGCTTTGGTCGCCGGGAGAAAACGGGTGCCGAGACCGGCCACCGGGAAGATCGCCTTACGGATGGGCTTCATGAGGGGAACCGCGGGAGACTGTGGAAAACGGGGCTTCTGTTAACATGGGTTTGAACGAAAAACCGTCGCAGGCCGCAAAACCTCCACGGATTTATGAATGTCGTTAATCGTCTGGCAACCGTATGCGTTCCCCATAGGGCGCTTTTGTGTCCCGGTTGCGTGAGGGTGAGATGGTCCGTCGGCGTGGAACCACTGCGAGTCTGTGCGCGGTCGCCGCTCTCGGCACATTGCTGATCGGCTGTGCCGGCGCGACCGACGATCGCAGCGTGATGGCGACGTCTTCAATTCCGCAGCCTGCCGGTGTCCCGCAATCTGCCGGTGTCCCGCAAGCCCGGGCGGCTGCCCCGGCTCCGAGAGCCGCGCATTCGGCCAGCGCGCGCCGCTCCTTCGCCCAGGCGACCGGCCCGGACTGGAGCGGCGAGTCCGGCTCATCCGGCCATCCGGAGATGTCGGCCGACGCCATTCGCGCCGCTGCCGCCGATTTCCAGGGGTGCCTGCAACGGCTTTATCCGGCAGCGGCGAAACGCGGCATTCCGAAGCAGGCCTACGATGCCTTCACTCGCGACCTGACGCCCGATCTGCGGATCATGGATCTGGTGGATGCGCAGCCTGAGTTCACGCTCGCCTTCTGGGATTATCTCGACCGGCTGGTTGGCGAGGAGCGCATCCAGCGCGGACGCGAAATCCTTGCCGAAAACCGCGCGGCTTTCGATGCGATGGAGAAAACCTACGGCGTCGACCGCTATGTCATCGCCGCAATCTGGGGCATCGAGTCGAAATACTCGACGATGATGGGGGAGCGTTCGGTCGTGCGCTCGACCGCGACGCTCGCCTGTGTCGGACGCCGCCAGGATTATTTCCGCAATGAGTTCCTGGCCGCGATCGAAATCCTGTATCGCGGTGACGTTCACGCCGATCGGATGAAGGGCTCCTGGGCCGGCGCGTTCGGGCCGACGCAGTTCATGCCGACGGTCTACAAGAATTACGCCGTCGATGCCGATGGCGATGGCCGGCGCGATCTCACCACGTCGGTGCCCGATCTTCTGTTCTCGACCGCAAATTACTTCCGGCGCAATGGCTGGGAGAGCGGACAGACCTGGGGCTACGAGGTCGAGGTTCCGAAAAGTTTCAACTTCATGCTGGCCGATCGCAGCAAGCAGATGACCCTGCGCGAATGGGAGCAACTCGGCATCAGGCGGGCAGGCGGCAAGCCATTTCCGCGCCCGTCCGACCGCGCGTTCCTGATGGTCCCGGCGGGCAGCCAGGGGCCGGGCTTCCTGATGCTGAATAATTTTCGCGTGATCATGCGCTACAACCCGGCCGAGGCCTATGCGCTGGCGATCGGGCATCTGTCGGACCGGCTGCGGGGCGGCGATCCCCTGATCCAGTCCTGGCCGCGGCATGAGCGGGTTCTGACCCGCGACGAGCGCACCGAAATACAGCAATTGCTGGCCCGCCGCGGCTTCGATATCGGCACTCCGGACGGCCGGTTGGGACCCAAGACCCGCGCCGCGATCCGCGATTTCCAGGCGCGAGCCGGGCTCGTTCCGGACGGTTTCCCGAGCACCACGGTGCTCGTCCGATTGCGCGGCGGTTGAGGGCAGGGCGGATCGATCTTCGACTCGCCATGTTCTTTTGCTATTGGTGTCCGATCTGACCCGGCAGTCGCCGGGCGATGGGCACCGGTTACGCAAGGGCCACATGGCGCGCAATAACGATACGCGAAGGCGCTGGCTGCTTCGGGCGATGGGTCTTGCTGGCCTGGCGCTGGCGGCGGCCGTGACCGGCTGGCCGGCGCAGGCGCAGTTTTTTCCCTTCGACGATCGCTTTTTCGGCCCGCCCCGACCGCAAAAGCCGCGTGCGCCGGTCCAGCAGGATTTCAGCACTGCGCCCGCTCCGAAAAAGGTCGAGGTGCCGCCGTCCATCCGGATTCTGGTGCTGGGCGACACGATGGCCGACTGGCTTGCTTTCGGCCTCGAGGAGCAACTCGCCGAGACGCCCGAGATCGGCATCGTGCGCAAGCACCGCGCGTTTTCCGGCCTGATCCGCTACGAGCAGAAGAGCGATGCGGAATGGCCGAAAGTCGCGCGCGAACTGATCGCCGCTGAAAAGCCGCAGGCGGTGATCGTCCTTCTCGGATTGCAGGACCGTGTGGAGATTCGCGAAAAGGCGCCGCCGAAGCCGCAGCCGGCGGCCAAGCCCGGACAGGCCGGACAGGCCGCGCCGCAGGGCCAGAAGCCCGGCGAGGTCAATAACGACGAGACCCCGACGATTGCCGCAACGGAGCCGCAGCGCGCGCGCCCCGCTGCTCCGGCCGAATTCCGCAGCGAGCAATGGGAAGAGCTTTACGGCGCCAGGATCGACGAGATGATCGCCGCGCTTCGCACCGCCAATGTCCCGGTGTTGTGGGTCGGCGTGCCCGCGGTTCGCGGCGCGAAGTCGACCGCCGACGTGCAATATCTGAACGACATCTTCCGCGCGCGCGTCGAGAAGGCCGGCTTTCTCTTCGTCAATATCTGGGACGGCTTCGTCGATGAGCGTGGCAATTTCATGCAGCGTGGTCCGGACGAGACTGGCCAGATCCGTGTGCTGCGCGCGCAGGACGGCGTGCATTTCACCCGCTTCGGCGCCCGCAAGCTCGCGCATTATGTCGAGCGCGATCTCAAGCGCGTGCTGCGCGAGCCGATCCCCGCGGCACTCTCCAACGTATCGGTGGACTCGCAGCCGGCGCAGCCGGCAAAGCCCGCCGGGCCGACCGCGCGGCCGCTGGCAGGGCCCGTGATCCTGCTCGGTACGCCGCTGCAAGAGCCGACCGATCTTGCCGGTGCCGCTCCCGCCAAGACGCCGCCGGCGCTGGATGCCGTGGCCAATCGCATGCTGGTCAAGGGCGAGCCGCAGCGCTCCGAAGCCGGACGCGCCGACGATCTCGCCTGGCCGCCGCGGATGCCGAATCTGGTTGCGTCCGAGCCGCTGCCGCCGACCGGCGCGCCGCTTGCAATCGTGCGCGCTCAGCCTGCCGCAGCACCGGTTCAGCAGGCCGCGGCACCGGGGCAGAAGCCGGGGGCGCCGGCGCCGCGTGTCGCCGCCCAGCGACAGCAGCAACAGCAGCCGTTCTGGCGGCGGCAGGCCCCGGAATCTTCCGGCCCGCGGTTCTTCTTCGGATTGTTCGGGCGGTAGATTCGTGATCGTACCCCGACGCCGCTGCCCTCAACGCGGCAGCGTCGTCGTTCCCATCAGGAACTTGTCGATCGCGTGCGCGCATTGGCGCCCCTCGCGGATCGCCCAGACCACCAGCGACTGGCCGCGGCGCATGTCGCCGGCCGCAAACACCTTGGCGATCGAGGTCTTGTAATCCTCGGTATTGGCCTTGGCATTGCCGCGCGGATCGAGCGCAACACCGAGCGAGGCCAGCATGCCGTCCTTCACCGGATGCACGAAGCCCATCGCGAGCAGCACCAGATCGGCCTTTACGGTGAATTCGGTGCCGGGGATCGGCTTGATCTTGTCGTCGGCGCGCACGCAGCGGATCGCGGTCACCTTGCCGTTCTCGCCTTCGAAGGCTTGCGTCAGCACCGAGAATTCGCGTTCGGCGCCTTCCTCGTGGCTCGACGAGGTGCGCAGCTTGTAGGGCCAGTCCGGCCAGGTCAGCGCCTTGTTCTCGCGCACCGGAGGCATCGGCATGATTTCGAAATTGGTCACCGACAGTGCGCCCTGGCGGATCGAAGTGCCGATGCAATCGGAGCCGGTATCGCCGCCACCGATCACAACGACATGTTTGCCGCCGGCCAGGATCTCCTTCACGCCGTTCAGCGGCTCGCCGGAGACTCTCCGGTTCTGCTGCGGCAGGAAATCCATCGCGAAATGGATGCCGTCGAAGTCGCGGCCGGGGATCGGCAGGTCGCGCGGATGCTCGGCGCCACCGGTGAGCGCGACGGCGTCATAATCGGCGAGCAGCTTGTCAGCCGGCATGTTGACGCCGACATGCACGCCGTAATGGAAGGTGACGCCTTCGGCCTCCATCTGCCCGACGCGCAGGTCGACGACGCCCTTCTCCATCTTAAAGTCGGGAATGCCGTAGCGCATCAGGCCGCCGGCCTTGGCAAATTTCTCGTAGACATGCACGTCGTGGCCGGCGCGTGCGAGCTGCTGCGCGCAGGCCATGCCAGCGGGGCCTGAGCCGATCACGGCGACCTTCTTGCCGGTCTTGTGCGCGGCCGGCTCCGGCTTGATCCAGCCGTTCTCGATCGCCTTGTCGGCGATCGCGCATTCGATGGTTTTGATGTTGACCGGAACGTCCTCGATATTGAGCGTGCAGGACGCTTCGCACGGCGCCGGACAGACGCGGCCGGTGACTTCCGGGAAGTTGTTGGTCGAGAGAAGATTGCGCGCGGCCTGTTCCCAGTTGCCGCGATAGACCAGGTCGTTCCAGTCCGGGATCTGGTTGTTGACCGGGCATCCGTTGTGACAATAGGGGATGCCGCA
>CAZXJZ010000314.1:0-5119 GCA_964641065.1 uncultured Hyphomicrobiales bacterium
GAGAATGCCGGCGCCACCGGCTCGGCGGCGGTTCATCAGGGGCTGAAGAGCATCGCGGCGCGGGCCGCGCGGATCGTGCTGGTCGTCGGTGTCGAGCAGATGACAACGACGCCGGGGCCGGAGATCGGGAAGAACCTCCTCAAGGCGTCCTATGTCCGCGACGAGGCCGATATCGAAGGCGGCTTTGCGGGCATCTTCGGCAAGATCGCCGGGCTGTATTTCCAGAAATACGGCGACCAGTCCGATGCGCTCGCGATGATCGCCGCCAAGAACCACAAGAACGGCGTCGGCAACCCCTACGCGCAATTGCGCAAGGATCTCGGCTTTGCGTTCTGCCGCACCGAGAGCGACAAGAACCCGTTCGTCGCGGGCCCGCTCAAGCGCACTGATTGCTCGCTGGTGTCCGACGGCGCGGCCGCGATCGTGCTCGCCGATGTCGAGACCGCGCTGCGCCTCAACAAGGCCATCGCGTTCCGCGCGGCGCAGCATGTGCAGGATTTCCTGCCGATGGCGAAGCGCGACATTCTCAAGTTCGAGGGGTGTTCGCTGGCCTGGAAGCAGGCTCTGGCGCAGGCCGGCATCGCGCTCACCGACCTGTCCTTCGTCGAGACGCATGACTGCTTCACCATCGCCGAGCTGATCGAATACGAGGCGATGGGGCTGGTGCCGGAAGGGCAGGGCGCGCGTGCGATTGCCGAGGGCATGACCCAGAGGGACGGCAGACTGCCGGTGAATCCATCGGGCGGACTAAAGGCCAAAGGCCACCCGATCGGCGCCACCGGCGTGTCGATGCACGCGCTGACCGCGATGCAGCTACTCGGCACGGCCGGCGATATCCAGGTGAAGGACGCACGGATCGGCGGCATCTTCAACATGGGCGGCGCGGCGGTGGCGAATTACGTCAGCATCCTGGAGCGGATCCGGTAAGCCGGGACTCTCTGCGCTCAAGCGGGGAGAGGGAATATCTACTCCGCCGCGTCTTCCGCTTCCGGCTTCTTCTCCGCCACCAGAAACTGCGAGCGCGCCAGCTCTGCGAAGGCGCCGCCGCGCGCCACCAGTTCGTCGAAGCTGCCGCTCTCGATCACGCGGCCATCCCGGAACACCAGAATGCGGGTAGCATTGCGGATGGTCGCCAGCCGGTGCGCGATTACGAAGGTGGTGCGGTCTTTCATCACCTCGTCGAGCGCCGCCTGCACCTTGGTTTCGGTCGACGCGTCGAGTGCCGAGGTCGCCTCGTCCAGGATCAGGATCGGGGGGTTCTTCAGGAGCGCGCGTGCGATCGACAGCCGCTGGCGCTCGCCGCCCGACAGGAAACGGCCGCGCTCGCCGACCACCGCATTCAGTCCGTCCGGATTGCGAGCGACGAAGTCGTAAGCCTGCGCGCGCCGCAGGGCTTCCATCATCTCGTCGTCGGTGGCGTCCGGCTTGCCGGTGGTGAGGTTCTCGCGGATCGAGCGGTTGAACAGCAGCACCTCCTGGAACACCACGCCGATATTGCGACGCAGAGCCGCGAGCTTCATCTCGCGCAGGTCGATGTCGTCGATGGTGATGCGGCCGGATTGCGGATCGAACACGCGATGCAGCAGCGCGAGCGCACTGGTCTTGCCGGCGCCGGTCGGACCAACGAGTGCGATCACTTCGCCGGGCTGCGCGGTGAAGGAGAGATCGGCGATGGCGGCGCGCTTGCCGTCATAGGAAAAGGACACATTGTCGAATTCGACGCGGCCCTTCAGGCGGCCGGGATCGATCGCTTGCGGCGCGTCGCGGACCTCCGCCACGGTATCGAGCACGTCGAAGAATTCCTGCAGCCGCGGCGCCACCATGAACACGCTGTTGATGAAGCCGGCGACCTGTTCGAGGCGCGCGACCAGCATGGTGGCGAAGCTCATGAACATGACGATCTCGCCGATGGTGGTGAGACCCTTGAAGAACAGCCAGGTACCGACGATGAAGATCGCCAGCAGGGTGATCGTGGTGGAGGCGCGCGTCAGCACGGTCATGATCGCCCACCACGACAGCACCGGCATCTGCGCGCCGAGCAGCCGCTCGACCACCATCTTCAGCCCCATCACCTCCGCTTCGATCCGCGCGAAGCTTTGCACCAGCGCGACGTTGCCGAGCGCATCGGACGCGCGTTCGGCGAGGTCGGAATAATATCTCTCGACCGAGGCCTGCAATTCGCCGGTCTTGCGCAGGACGAAGGTCGTCAATGCGGCGAAGATCGTGCACAGCACGATCAGGAGCGAGGCCAGCTGCCAGTTCAGGTACAGCGACAGCGGCAGCAGGATGATGAGCGAGACGAGGGCGGCAAGGTTCTCGCGGAAGAAGGACAGCCAGAGGCCCCAGAGCGAATCGGTGCCGGTCAGCATCACCTTCATCAGCCGGCCGGAATGCGAGCCGCCGTGATATGCAAGCGGAAGTTGCAGAACGTGCTCGAAATAATCGGAAAGCACGGCCTGCCGCCGCCGGTGCGAGAGCCGGTCGGCATGCAGCGCGATGAACACGCCGCAGACGATGGTGAAAAGACCGAAGCCGGCCCAGGCCCCGAGCAGCGGCAGCAGCGCGTTGAATGTCAGCGGTTCGGCGCCGGCCTTCTGCGAGCCTGCCAGTGTATCGATGATCCGGCCGAACAGCACCGGTTCGGCGAACATGGCGGCGGACAGCGCCAGATTGGCGAATGCCAGTAGCCAGCCGAGCCTGGCCTCTGGCCCGAGCAGACCGAGTACGCGCGTGTAGAGCCGAACGAGGTTCATCGCCGGCCGTCCCGCATCGTGGTCAACGACCGCGCCGATAACGGCAAGGTGAGTGAGTTATGCATACCTTGATACCGCTGCCGGGGTCTTCGCGCTTCATCACCATTGCGGGGCCAGATTTGAAACGTAATAAACTACAGCTCGTATCAGTATGACCGGCGGCGGCGACGCGGCAAGATAACTTGCGTACGGGTTCTGACAATAAAATTCAAAAGACTTGGCGATGATCAACATACCGACTGAACTGCTGCGAACGCTGGTTGCGGTCGTCGACCTTCGCTCGTTTACAAGGGCGGCCAATTCACTCGGTGTGACGCAACCTGCGGTGAGTGCGCAAATCAAGCGGTTGCAGACACTTCTCGATTGCGAGCTTCTCGACAAAAGCGCGCCCGGCGTGAGCCTCACCCATTCGGGCGATCTCGTCGTGAATTACGCGCGACGGATGCTCAGCATCAACGACCAGATCATCGACCTGTCGGCGCCGCGCCTTGGGTCCCGCACCTTGCGCATCGGCATTCCGGGAGACTTCCTGACCCCGGTATTGCCGCAGCTGCTGAGGGAAATAAACACGCATTTTCCGGACATTCGGCTGTCGCTGCGAACCGATCTGTTCGATGCGATGTCGCGCGATCTGCGTCAGGGCGATCTCAGCCTGTTGATCGGCCTGTCCGAGACCGGTGTCGAACTCGATGCCCGTCATCAATGGCGCGAGGACATGGTCTGGGTGCGCAGTCCGTCCTTAACGCTCGACCCAGACGCGCCGGTTCCGCTGGTGACGCTCGGCGAAGGCTGGGCACTGCACCGGGCCGCGGTCGCAGCGCTAAGCCGAGCGCAGCGCAGCTTCGAGGTGGTGTTCATCGGGCAGAGCAAGGCGAGCATCGTTGAGGCGGTCCGGTGTGGCCTGGGGGTGGCGGCAGTCTCAGCCCGCCGCGCGGATGTTCCGGGGATTGCCATATGGGAGGACGCGCCGCTGCCGCCGATCGCGCAGCTCAGTTGCGGCATCTATCTGAGCGAAAGCGCGGACCGGGAGCTGCTCGAAAAACTCGCGGACTCGATTTACGAGGTCATCGCGCCGCGGCCGGCCTCCCGGGACTCGAAAGCGGCCGATCCGGTGCGCACCGCCGCTGAAGTCCAGGCCTAATACTTTCGCTTGCCCGGAACCGCGCGACCGTAACCGGGACCCGTCAGTTCTGCGCAAAGCCCGAGCGCTGCGCCCAGCCGGTCATGCGCTGTTCCAGCACCGCCATCACCCAGTACATGACGATGCCGAGCACCGCGAGTGCCAGGAGCCCGGCGAAGATGAGCGGCACGTTGAACTGCGCCTGAGCCTGCAGCATCAGGTTGCCGATGCCGTTGTTCGACGCGACGCTTTCCGACACCACGGTGCCGACGAAGGCGAGCGTGATCGCGACCTTCAGCGACCCGAAAAAGTAAGGCAGCGAGCGAGGGATTCCGACCTTGCGCATGATGTCGAGCTTTGAGGCGCCGAGCGCCTTCAGCACGTCCTCGAGTTCGGGCTCGATGGTGGCAAGCCCGGTCGCGACATTGACCACGATCGGGAAGAACGAGATCAGGAACGCGGTCAGCACCGCCGGGATGAAGCCGATGCCGAACCACAGCACCAGGATCGGCACCACCGCGACTTTCGGGATGGCGTTGAAGCCGATCATCAGCGGGTAGATGCCAGCATAGATGGTCCGCGACCAGCCGATCACGAGGCCAAGCGCCAGACCGAATCCGACTGCCATCAGGAAGCCGACCATCGTGGCTTCCAGCGTGATCCAGGAATTGCGCAGGATCGCCGGCCAGTAATCGACCGTTGCCTTGAACACCGCAGTCGGCGGCGGCAGGAAAAATTCCGGGATCTGAAAGGCGCGGCAGATGATTTCCCAGAACACGAACAGCCCGATGGTGAACGCCCAGGGCGCCATCCGGATAAAGGCTTTGGAACCGTTCATTGGCGGGCCTGATGGATGTAACCGCGCAGGTCGTGCACGATGTCGGCGAATTCCTTGGTGTAGGTGATGTCCAGATCGCGCGGACGCGGAAACTCGACCTTGCGCTCGACCACGATGCGGCCCGGCCGCTGTGACATCACGAAGATGCGGTCGGCGAGGAACACGGCCTCGCGCAGGTCATGGGTGACCAGCACCACGGTGATCTTGCGCGCCGCCTGCAGGTCGCGGATCACGCACCACAATTCCTCTCGGGTGAAGGCATCCAGCGCGCCGAACGGCTCGTCCAGCATCAGCAGTTGCGGCTCGTGAATCAGCGCGCGGCACAGCGAGGTGCGCTGCTGCATGCCGCCGGACAGCTGCCACGGGAACTTGTCCTCGAAGCCGGAGAGGCCGACCGTCGCCAGCAGC
>CAZXJZ010000315.1:0-5118 GCA_964641065.1 uncultured Hyphomicrobiales bacterium
CGCCCGTCTTCGCTGTCGCTGCGACGGGCGACCTCCCCCTTTCAGGGGGAGGTGAAGAGACGAGGCGCGAGCCAGAAACGGAATAGCCCTCTCACCGCGGGGTTCCTCTCCGCATACGGCGCATCGACGCCGCCGGAGCCGGGAGGGCGCCATGTCCGTTTGCCTCAGACTGTCACCGATTGCTGCGATCGTTCTGGCCTTGAGCATCGCAGGTAGCGCGTTCGCGCAGGACAAGCCGACCCGCGTGCGCGGCGAGATCGTGTCGCTCGACGGATCGACGATGACGGTAAAGTCCATCGATGGCAGCGACATGAAGATCAAGCTTCCCGACAATGTCGGCGTCTCGGGCGTGGTCCCGTTCCGGGTCGAGGATATCAAGCCGAACAGCTATATCGGCGTGTCGTCGATCCCGCAGCCGGACGGCACGGAGCGCGCGATCCACGTTCATGTTTTCCCGGAAGCGTTGCGCGGTGTCGCCGAGGGGCATTTCCCCTGGGACAATCAGCCGAAAAGCATGATGACCAACGCAACGGTGCAGGAAACCGTCGCGGGCGTCGACGGCCAGACCATCATGGTCAAGTACAAGGATGGCGAGAAGAAGATCGTGGTGCCGAAGGACGCGCCCGTCGTCACCTATGTGCCGGGCAGCATGGCCGACCTGAAACCCGGCGCGAAGATTTTCATCGTCGCGGCGGTGCGCCAGCCTGACGGGTCGTTCGCTGCGGCGCGAGTGAATGTGGGCAAGGACGGCCTGACCCCGCCGATGTGAGCTATTCCCGTCGCCTGGACCTGCCGCTCCCGGCGCACGAGCCACGCTCGTGCCGCCGATGCCGATGGTCTCGAGAGGGTCAGTCCGTCTCGCGGGTTTGATCCATCGCCTGACGATGGAATTCGCTGAGCTTGCGGCGCACCTCGTCGCGGGTGATGGCGATCCCGCAACGCGTGAGGTCGCCAAAGATCTTGTCGATCACATCGTTGGCCCCCGGCTCGCAAAAGTCGACGTTGTGAACCGCCGCCACATAGCTCTGGATCATATGATCGGGGGTCTGCATCAGACGGCTGGCCCACAGCCCCGCCAGAACATTGCGCCGCGCGATCACGTTATCGCGGGTGCTGGCATCGCTGCACCAGCTTGAGGCGCTGTCGCCAGGCATGGTCCGTGACTCGGATACGGACGCAGCATCAACACTCATCGATTGTCTCCGGGGGTTGAGGGAACGGGCTCTTTTTCGATTGACGCAACGATCGCAGCCGCTTCACCGCGATGGTTGTCCCGCGCCGCCGCCCGGGTCTTCCACAGCGAGAACACGATGCCGCCGCCGATGAGAGACAGGGTGACGCCGAGCGAGATAGCCGGGTCGAGCTTGCCGAAGATCTGGTTCCAGAAAATCTTCAAGCCGATGAAGACCAGCACGGCTGCGAGTGCGTATTTCAGGTATTCGAAGCGATGAACCATGGCGGCCAGCGCGAAGTAGAGCGCACGAAGGCCGAGGATCGCCATGATATTGGCCGTGAACACGATGTAGGTGTCGGTGGTGATGGCAAAGATGGCCGGCACCGAGTCGACGGCGAAGACCAGGTCGGCGATGTTGATGACCACCAGCGCCAGGAACAGCGGCGTGGCGACGCGCACCATCTTGCCGGTCTGAGGGTCGGGCTGGCGCACGAAGAATTTGGAGCCGTGCAACTCGGCCGACAACCGCATGCGTTTCGACAGGAAGCGCACGACCGGATTTTTGGAGACGTCGCTGTCACCTTCGCCGGCGATCAGGATCTTGACGCCGGTGGCGATCAGGAACGCGCCGAAGATGTACAGCACCCACTCGTATTGCTGCACGAGGGCCGCGCCCAGCGCGATCATGATGCCGCGCAACACCAGGACTGCGATGATGCCCCACAGCAGGGCCCGATACTGGTATTTCGCGGGGATGGCGAAATAGCTGAAGATGAGCGAGATGACGAAGACGTTGTCGATCGACAGCGCTTTCTCTAGCGCATAGCCGGTGAAATATTCCATGCCCGAGGTCGGTCCCATGGACCACCAGAGCCAAGCGCCGAACACCATCGCGACCGCGATATAGAAGGCGGACAGAATCAGGCTTTCGCCGACGCCGAGCTCCTTGTCGTTCTTGTTCAGGACGCCAAGGTCGAAGACCAGCAGCGCGCCGACAATGGCGAGGAAGGCCAGCCACAACCAGGCGGCCTTACCGAGAAAATCGGCGGTCAGGAAATCGGCGAGGAGGTCCACGGTTTATCCTTGGAATGCTGGCGGTTTGTTGCGTGGGGATCGTTTGCGATGCGGTCAGTGGGACAGCAGGACCGGCAGCGGCGGATTGGCGACGATGGATTTTGTGGCGCCGCCCAGGATGAAGTCGCGGATGCGGGAATGCCCGTAGGCTCCCATCACCAGCAGGTCGAGGTCGTGCGCGGTGGCATAGTCTTCGAGAGACTGGCCGATGGTGCGGCCGGCGGCTTCTTCCTCTTCCACGATCGCCTTTATGCCGTGACAGGCCAGATGCCTGGACAATTCCGCGCTCGAGCGTTTGGTCTCGATGCTCTTTTCCTGCGTGACGGTCACCACCCGCACAGACCTGGCGCGCGTCAGGATCGGCATCGCATCGGCCAAGGCCCGTGCCGCGGGCCGGCTGAAGTCCCAGGCCAAGCCAACCACGTCGAACGATGATGACCGGCGGCGACCGGATTCTTCCGGCACGAGGATCGCCGGGCGACCCGAACCGAACACAACGGACTCCGCGACATAGCCATGGACCGTCGCCTGCTCGCCGATCGGGATGATGGTGATATCGTGCAGTCTGGCATGTTCGGTCACGACGGCCGGCAGTTGCGCGGTCGTGCAAGACTCGACCAGGCTTTCGCAGGCCACGCCACGCTTCGCAGCTAGGCTCTCGATGTCACCGATCAGGAGCTGGACGTTGGCCGCGCTCTTCTGCCGCTCCGCCGCGACCATTCCGGGAATGTCGAGCAGCGTATTCGCCAGCGCGTTGCCGGCATTCGGGATTTCGATCTTGCAAACGAGTGCGGAGAGTCGCGTGCCCAATGCCTCGGCGAACCGGACGGCCTGCTCCATCGGAGCCGCCGGAGTCCGCTCGGGATAGCTGGTCAACGGAAGCAATATGTCCCTGAAAGCCATGATGGTTGTCTCGATGGGTCTGTTGTTGCGTGTGCTGCCGGGCCGGACCGTCTCACACCTGCACAGGCGCGCGCTCACCGCGCCGCTGCAGCCGCCGGGCCAGCGTCCGCCTGGCGCGATCTGCGGCGCGATTCAGCGCCGACTGAAAATCGGACTCGGTTTCTTCGATGGTGAATTCGGACAGGCCTCGCGGCCGGATCTTCAGCAGGCAACGCTTGTCGATGCCATTCTTCGGTCCGTTGACGTCCGACAGCACGATGACCACGCCGCGGACGCGATTCTGAAACCGCGACAGGGCGAAGGCCAGCCGGTTTTCGATGTAGTCCCGCAGGCTAGTGGTCAGCTCGGTATCGCGTGCCGTTGTCGTGATCTGCATCGCATCCTCCAGAAGTGCCGCTCACCGGCCTTATCTGGCCTTGATCGATCATCAGAAAAAGCAGATAATTCGGTAGGGAAAGATCGAAAAAAACTGCGAATGAGGATCGGGTGCAATGCTGAACTACAAGCAACTGCACTATTTCCTGCGGGTGGCAAAAGCCGGCAGCATCGCGCGGGCGTCCGAGCAATTGCGTCTGGCGCCGCAAACCATCAGCAGCCAGATCGCGACGCTGGAGGATGCGCTCGGCACGCAATTGTTCAGCCGGGTGGGGCGGCGGCTGGAGTTGACCGCGGCGGGGCAGCTTGCGCTGTCCTATGCCGAGGAGATTTTCCACATCGGCCGGGAACTGGAAGAGACCGTCCGCAACCGTCCTGGCGGGGGGGACATTTTGTTTCGGGCCGGCGTGGCGGACGTGGTGCCGAAATCGCTGGCCTATCATCTGCTCGCGCCTGCAGTGGGGAGTGCCGAACGCGTCCGCCTGATCTGCCGTGAAGACAAGGTGGAACGGCTGTTCGCGGAATTGGCGATCCACAAGATCGATCTCGTGATCGCCGATCAGCCGCTGCCGTCCCAACTCGGTGTGAAGGGTTACAGCCATACGCTCGGGCGCGCGCAGATCGGGTTTTACGCGGTCCACAAACTCGCGACCCGTTATCGCAAGGGCTTCCCGCAGTCCCTGAAGGGCGCGCCGATGCTGTTACCCGGCGATGCAGCGGCGATGCGAGGCGCGCTCACGCGCTGGTTCAGCGAACATCAGGTCGAGCCGCAGGTGGTCGGCGAGTTCGACGACAGCGCGCTGATGAAAGCCTTCGGCAAGGCAGGGACCGGCATCTTTCCGGCGCCCGTCATCCTCGCCGATGAGATGCGCAGTCAATACGATGCCGAGATGATCGGCCGGGCCGACGGCGTGGCGGCGAGATATTACGCCATCTCGGTCGAGCGCAAATTGATCCACCCGGCCGTGGTGGCGATCAGCAAAGCCGCCAAATCGGAATTGTTCGTGGACGACGGTGGTTCGGCGGCGTCCTGACCTGACTTGTCGCCGCGGTCTTGCCCGGAGCGGCCGCTTGCGCGGAAACAGTCGCCTCACACCTCGTGTTCGCGCTCTTTACCGATATGCCGGGTGCGGATGCGCCGCACGATCCACCAGATCGCGAGCAGCGAGATGGGGACGAAGGCCGCGGTGGCGAGCGACGGATCGATCGGCCAGCCGGCGTCATGCAGCCCCTTCACCAGATAGCCGAACAGCCCGACCACGTAATAGGTGATGGCCGCGACCGAGAGGCCTTCGACGGTGGCCTGCAGCCGCAATTGCATGCGAGTGCGGGCATTCATCGAGCGCAGCAGATCGCGGTTCTGCTGCTCGACCTCGACATCGACGCGGGTGCGCAGGAGCTGGGCGGCGCGGGCGAGCTTGCGCGACAGGTTAGCCTGCCGCTCTTCGGTGGTGTTACAGGTCCGGATCGCCGGCGCCATGCGGCGCGCGAGAAATGACGACCATGTCGGCAGCCCGCCGACCTTGCGTTCGCCGATGATGCGGAGCCGTGTATGGACAATATCGTCATAGGCGCGGCTGGCACCGAAGCGG
>CAZXJZ010000316.1:0-5097 GCA_964641065.1 uncultured Hyphomicrobiales bacterium
CGCTCCTCCGGGCAGAGCGCGATGCCGGCCCGCGCGATCCGGTTCGACGGCAGGCCGATCAGTTCGAGGCCCTCGAAGCGGACATGGCCGGTGCGTTTGGCGACGATGCCCATAATCGATTTCAGCGTCGTGGTCTTGCCGGCGCCGTTGCGCCCGAGCAGCGTCACCACCTCGCCCGGATAAACCTCGAAATTGACGCCGTGCAGGATGTGCGACTCGCCGTACCAAGCCTGCAGATTCTCGACCGAAAGCAGGGCCGTGCGCGGATCAAGCATGGCCGGTCCCCATATAGGCTTCGCGCACCTCCGGATTGTCCGAGACCGTCGCGTAATCGCCCTCGGCAAGGATGCGCCCGCGCGTCAGCACCGTGATCTTGTCCGACAGATTGGAGACGACGGAGAGATTATGCTCGACCATCAGCGTGGTGCGATCGGCCGACACGGTCTTGATCAGGGTGGCGATGCGGTCGATGTCTTCGTGACCCATGCCGGCGGTCGGCTCGTCCAGCAGCAGCATGTCCGGATCGAGCGCGAGCGTGGTGGCGATTTCGAGCGCGCGCTTGCGCCCATAGGGCAATTCCACCGCCGGCACATTGGCGAAACCGGATAGCCCGACATCGTTTATGAGCGATAAGGCGCGGTCATTGAATTCGGTCAGCACGCTGCGCGAGCGCCAGAAATCGAACGAGCCACCGCGTTTGCGCTGCAGTGCAACGCGGACATTTTCCAGCACCGTGAGGTGCGGAAACACCGCCGAAATCTGAAACGACCGCACCACCCCAAGCCGCGCGACATCGGCCGGCTGCATCGCGGTGATGTCCTGCCCCTTGTATAAAATCTGGCCGCGCGTCGGATTGAGAAATTTGGTCAGGAGATTGAAGCAGGTGGTCTTGCCGGCCCCGTTCGGACCGATCAGGGCGTGGATGGTGCCCCGCTCCACCTTCAGGTTGACGCCATTGACCGCGACGAAACCGGCGAATTCCTTCGTCAGATCCCGCGTTTCGAGGATGATCTCCGCACTCATGTTCGCTGCCAACAAACGCCTGCCCAACGCCCGTCCCAAGCGCCATGACTGCACGTCCTGCGGAAATGGTAAAGCCCGCCCGCGAGGAATCGCGGGCGGGCTCCTGATCATTTCGGCGCCACCGCGAGGCGGCGCCGGCCTTTGCGTCAGCGGACGTCGATCTTGATCGCGGTTCGCTTGATGTCGCTGCCCGACGCCTTGGGCGCCTCGGCCACCTTTTCCGGCGCCGACGAGCCGCCGCCGGCCGGCAGGATCGTGATCTTGCGGGTCGGACCCTGCTTGTAGATCCGCTCGCCGATCGTACGGGTGCTGTTCTTGACCTCGGTCAGCGGCGCCTTGTTGAAGTCGTGCTTGATGCCGTCGACTTCAGGCTTGTCGCTGCACACGGCCATGACGGTTTCCTTGCCCTTGTCGCCGAGCTTGTAGATGAACGGCGCCTTCGGACCGGGGAAGCTGACCGGAACACCCGCCTTGATCCGGTTATCCTGCTGGAACTTGTTCGGCAGGAGCACCGTCAGGGTATCCTTCTCGTCGATATTGGTCAGCGTCAGGAAGCAGTCTTTCGAGGAGACGACGGTAAACACCGGCGTATCGCCAAGCTTGTAGGTGTCCTTGTCCGAGGTCAGCGAGAAATCGACATCGGTCTTGACCTTGGCGATGCCATTCTTCTGGTCGTTCGAAGCGGACTGCACGCCCTCGTCGATCGGTTCCTCGTCGCCCAGTTCGGCCAGGTCGCGATACTTCACTTCGAACTGGTCGCGCGGGATCGAGTTCTGCTGCAGGCGGCGGATGGTCGGGATCAGGTCCGGCTTGAAGCCGCCGCTGGTGGCCTGCAGGAACTCATCCTTGGTCATGCCGAGTTCGGCCGCCGCCATGGTCAGGTCGACGTCCTGCTCGTAACGCTGCGACAGCGCGGTGATCATCTCGATGCCGTTATAGTTCAGGTTCGGATCGAGACCGGCACGGTACATGGCATCCTGGAAGCGCTTGGCGTCACCGTCGAGGATCTTGTCCATGCGCTCGTTTTCGGGATAGAGCCCGTCGATCTCGCGCAGTTCGGCGCGCGAGAACGCCTTGCCGCCCGGGCCGCCGAGCGCGATCTTGCGGATCTCGTCCTTGGCCTTGATCATTCCGAACTCATGGCAGCCCATGCAGGAGATGCCGTTGGTGACCGCGAGGTCCTTGGCGCGCTTGTCCTGCACGATGTTGGTCGGGCCGGTGTTGAGGGCCTTTCCGTCAGCCGTGTTCAGGTAATAGGCCTGGAAGCCGTTCGGCAGGCTGAAGATGGTTTCGCCACCGTCATGCTCGAACGCATTCTTGCCCTTCGGGCCGAGCGGATGCTCGTACAGGCTCTGCCGGCCCTTGTTGCCGGCGAAGTCATACGAGGTCCAGAAGTAACCGTTGCGCGAAGGATGCCGCTCGATCAGCCGGTTGTTGCGGCTGACGCCCGACACCTGGAAGCCGGCGCGCTGGGCGATGAACTTGCGGATATTCTCCTCAAGGTCGACGCCTTCGTCCTTCGCCAGCTTGTTGAAGTCCGGCGCAAGCTTCAGGAGCTTCTCGTACATGCCCGGGCGCGACGCCGTGAAGGCGAACCAGTCGGCGCGCACATACGGCATCTTGCTGTCGGTCGCCGAGACCAGCAGGTTCTTGAAGCTGGTGTCGGGCTGCATCTTGTAGGGATAGGACTTCAGGACGGTTTCCCAATCGTCGGAGGTCCAATTCAGCTCGTCGAGATTGACGCGGATGATGGTCTCGCCCGGATCGATCGCCTGGAAGCGAACGACGTCGGGAGAGCGGCTCAGGCTGTTGAGCAGCTTGATCACCGCCTGGCGATAGACCTTCATCGCCTTCTCATCGGTGCAGGCATTCGCCAGATGGGTCAGCGTGAGGTAGCGGATGCCCTTGCGCCGCTGCGGAAGGCGCTCGCGTTCGATATCGGCCGCGATCATACCGATCATGTCGCTGTGGCTGACATAGGCCTTGGGATCGCAGCTCAGTTTCAGGCCGTTGATCCAGGCCTCAAGTGCTGCAAGTTCGTCGGGGGACACCGGATCGAACTTGCCCTGACCGTTGGCCCAGTCGTAGGGCATTTTCTCGTTGATGATTTCGGTGAAGAGACGCGACGCCTTGGCATTGCCCGGCAGAACGTAATGCGGGTTGGACGCGATCTCCTCGAGATTCATGACGTTGCCGAAATTGCTCGCGGCGTTTTCGCGCTTGTGCTCGACGCCATCGAGATCCTTCTGGCTCAACTGGCCGGTCTGGTGGCAGCGGGCACAGTGTTTCTCAAGAACACCATAGGCCGCCTTGGCGACAGGATCGCTCGGCGGAGCAGCATTGGCGGCACCGGCGAAGGTCAGGCTGAGGCCGAAAGCGGCCGCGACAGCCAAACCCTGAACCGGGCCATTCACTCGTTGACGACCGCTCATTGTGGTCTCCCATTGCAAATCGTTGCGACGTGCGGCGTGACACGCCGTGTCGGTTGTTGGTGTCGGCGTCTGCAAATCGCGTTCAAAGGGTCAAAGCAACGTGAAGCGCGGCCAGTGTCTTGGCCGCCGATCGGCCGGAATTCTATCGCAGTTGCGGCAATTTACAGAATATCAAAATACATGCGAAGACGCCCGCCGCTCACTTTTCAGTTGGCGGTCAAGGGCAAACTGTCGGATTCCGAAACAAAAAGACCCGCCCGGCGGGGACATGCCGGACGGGTCAAGCGGACCGGTACAAGGGTGGAAGGGGCGCGTGCACCGGTCACACGATGGGCGGTGCCGCGAGGCGGCGCCGCAATCTGTGTATCCATTGGTCGTTCGGTGACGGCGCAAGGTTCAATAGCCGGGCGGCCAAAACTTTGCCGGCGGCATCAGCCTGCGAAGAACGGGCGCAGCCAGTCCATCAGCGCTTGCCAGAGTTCGGCGGCCTTGTTCGCCAGCCAGTCGCGCGGCGTCGGTGACGGCGGAGCGGCGTCGTCACCGCTTCGCGGATTGGAGCGCCGCCAGTCGCCCGGCGTCTCGAAACTTCCCGCCCATATCCCGCGCTTGTCGGCGCGGGCTTCGGCCTGGGCGCTGCGATAGGGACTGGAGCCGCGTCTCTCGAGAACGGTCGCGAACCCCGCGCGAACCATCTCCTCGGCAAGGTCGCGGCCACCCGCCTCACAAACCGCGATATTGCGGCCGTAGCGATCGGTCGACACCACCCGGCACTGGACGGGGTCGGTGCCGATGATGCGACGGAGTTCCGAGCGTGCACGAATTCCGCAGGGCCAGGGGCGGCCGGACGTGTCCTTGCATTCCTGATGCAATTCCGGCGCGTCGATGCCCTGAAGCCGGTAGCGCTCGCGGCCAAGCGAGAAGGAATCGCCGTCCGAAAGGTGCACCGGTTGCGGACCGCGCTGACCGGCAGCCGGCATCGTCAATGCCAGCACCACACTGACGGCCAATACGCTCCGCCGCTTTATCCGCGTTCCCGATCGATGCAAGATTAACGGCCGCCGCCTTGCGTGGTGCCGCCGGCAACGGCATCCGACCGTCCGCCGATCGATCGCAGAGCCTCGAAGGCATCCGCAAGTCCCGCGCCGAAATCCTTGTCGCGGCCGGCGGGCCCCAAGTCGCGGGCGGTCGACAGCAACACCCGGCGAACCGCATCGGGTTTCAACTCGGGCTCAAGTTCGAGAAGCAACGCGGCGATGCCGCTGACATGTGCCGCCGCGAACGACGTCCCCGTGGTCATGCCATAGCCACCACCCGGAACGGGCAGAAGCACGTTCACGCCGGGTGCCGCGACCGCAACGTGATGCCCGCGGTTGGAGCCCTGAAACAGCTTGTCGTTCAGGTCGGTCGCAGTCACAGCGATCACATTCGGATCGGAGGCAGGGAATAGCGGCGGCGATTTTGGGCCGGCATTACCCGCCGCAGCGATCAGCACGATCCCGCGCTTGCCGGCAGCCGCAAGCATGCGCGCCATGATCGGGTCCTTCGGCCCGGCAAAGCTCATGTTGATCACGCGCGCACCCTTCCCGGCCGCCCATTCCAGCCCCTTCAGGATGCTGAACGTGGTGCCCTCGGCACTGCCGGA
>CAZXJZ010000317.1:0-5089 GCA_964641065.1 uncultured Hyphomicrobiales bacterium
GTCAGCATCACCGCGCGCTGATGGATGATGCCGTAGCGGCCATAGCCGTCATGCGAGGCGCGCAGGATCATCGAATCGCCATGCTCGTTGCGACCCACCGCGACGCGTGACGGACCGTCGACGATCGGCACGCCGATCAGTTCGCGGAACGCGCCCTCCTCGCGGAAGATGCAGGACGACGCATTGTTGAACGTCACCGTGGAATGCGCCGGCGTCGCGCGCGCGACCTGCCGCCAGCTTTCCTTGTTGATCGCGGGCACCCCGCAATTGACGACGATGCGATGGCCGCCGGCGCAGAACTCGAAGGCGAGACACCCGGCATGCGCTTCCTGGCTCATCGCCATCGGCGGCGGCGTGCCGGTATCCATCAGCACCAGCAGATTGTTCTGCTTCAGCCGCTGGTAGCCGGAATGCGATGCGTTCGAGATCGGTTCGCCGCGCACATCGTCATAGGCGAGGATGGTGGCGATCAGGTCGGGCGCCGTCGGTCCCATGCCGTTGAAGAGCGCGAAACAGCCGTCGTCGTGCCGGAAGAAGCGCAGCATCGGCATCATCCGGTCGATGGCGTTCAGCAGTTGCGGCGGCGGCGGCATGTTGCGGCTGGCAAAGGCCTGTTTCAGCGGCAGCAGGTCGAGCAGGAGGTCGATGATCACGCCGGGATTGCGGCTGATATGCCCGCCATCGGGCAGCACCTGCTGGTCGAGTTCGTCGCCCAGTCGCCTGGTCACGGCCGGGATATGCCGCTCCTGGCTCGCCATGCACAGCGTCGCATAGGTGAGTGCGATCGTGACCTGCAGATGCGGCGCACCCTCACGGGCCTCCGCCGCGTTGTGCCGCAGGAAGCGCACCTGCTTGGTCAGGCTGCGCATGAACCGGCGATAGAACGCGGCGTCGACATCCTGCAGGATCAGCGGCGCCTGGCTGACCCAGGAGATCACGCGCCGCGCCAGCACATCGGCGCGCCAGGCGAGCGGATGCCACGAGCCCTGCAGCGTGATCCATTCGTCCACCAGCGCACGGGCATTGGCGCGCGTGATTGCGGAATCCGCGGCGCGCAGATGGCGCAGCCAGCCGAAGCCGCATAATTCCGTGGCCCATTCTTCCGACGGCGGATTGAACTCGAACGGCGAGCGTCCGTCGCAGATCACCACCTTGCCGGCGAAGGCGAAGCGGCCGGAATAGATTTCGCTGGCGCGGGTGCCGTCCGCGGTGCGCAGATCCTGAGGCGCAAGCAGAAGCCGGTCGGCCTTGCGCGGGATCAGGCGCCACGGCAGCAGCGGCAGATTGTTGACGCGGCCGCTCGCCCGGCGCAAACCCCGGCGCATCAGGATCAAGGACAGCCTGGTCCGCTCTCCGACCGTTACCCCCGCCATACCCCGCACTGGCTCCCCGTTCCGCAGCGCGCCGCCCGCGCGCCCGCGCCTCTTGATACCTCACGCAGCCTCATCCGTGCAGCATTGCGATCGCAGACGCGGCGCGAAAGGATGGAGCAGGGCAGGACCCTAGCTCAAGCGGCTGATTCTGCGTCCCCCAATCGGTCACGATCTGGACGCGGAAAATGCGGCGGACGCGAGGCGCACGACCGCCGCCATAATCGTTAACGGGTTGATCCAACGAGCATTTTAGTCGGTACCCCGCGCTTCATCTTCTCCCCTCCCCGCCGCTCGCGGGGGGAGGGAAAAGAGAGAGGCGCGCGTGTTGCGACCTATCGCCCCCAGGGACCGCCGGGACGCGGACCGCCGCGGCCCGCGCCGCCCCAGGGCCCCGCGCCCGATGCCGGAACGCTGCCGCGGGCGCGCGGCTCGGCGCCGGCATAGTTGCCTTCGCCGACCGAATAGCCGCCGTCACCGCCGCCGAAGCCGCCCTGTCCCATCTGCTGGGCCAGTTGCTGCAGCGCCGCGATCCGGTTCTCGGTCGCCGGATGGGTCGAGAACAGGTTGTCCATCCGCTCGCCCGACAGCGGGTTGATGATGAACATATGCGCCATTCCCGGATCGCGCTCGGCGCGCTCGTTCGGGATCGCGTGCGCCGCGTTGGAAATCTTCGCCAGCGCCGAGGCGAGCCAGACCGGCTGGCCGCAGATCTGCGCGCCGAGCTTGTCGGCGGAATATTCGCGCGTGCGGCTGATCGCCATCTGCACCAGCATGGCGGCGATCGGCGCCAGGATCACCATGGCCAGCGTGCCGATGATGCCCATGCCGCCACCGCCATTGCTGTCGCGGTTGCCGCCGCCGAAGAACATACCGAACTGCGCCAGCATCGAGATCGCGCCGGCGATGGTGGCGGTGATGGTCATGATCAGCGTGTCGTGGTTCTTGATATGCGCAAGTTCATGGGCGACCACGCCCGCGACTTCCTCGCGCGACAGACGCTCGAGCAGGCCGGTGGTCACAGCGACTGCGGCATTCTCCGGATTGCGGCCGGTGGCGAACGCGTTCGGCTGCGCCTCGTCCATCATGTAGACCTTCGGCATCGGCATCTGCGCCCGCGCCGCCAGTTCCGCCACCATGTTGTAGAGGTCCGGCGCCGTGCGCGCGTCGACTTCCTGCGCGCCGGCCATGGACAGGACCATCTTGTCCGAATTCCAGTAGGTGAAGATGTTCATGCCGGCCGCGACCACCAGCGCGATCATCGCGCCGCCGGCACCGCCGATCAGATAGCCGACACCCATGAACAGGGCCGTCAGGCCTGCCAGCAACATGGCTGTCTTGACGTAATTCATTTGCTCCCTCCAGGCTCGGGGATGCTGCGCCATCGGCGCGCGATGTCCCGGCCGCGACAAAGGATGGGAACCCCTTAAGGTTCCTTCAAGACCGCGCGTCACTGGGACGCTGGGTCCAGGCCGGGGAGCCGACGGTATTCGGCTGCACAACCGCAGATTGCGGTTGCGAATCGGAACGGCATATGGTCCTATAGGACCATGTTCCTTCAATCGAGATTATTGTCCGGGCCGCCTGTGGCCGTGCTGATCGGGCTGGTGTTCGCCGCAGGCTTTGCGGCGGGCGCGGCGTTCCAGGCGCGGGTGCCTGCAGTCACGGCGCGCGCGGCGGATGCTGTGCCGATGGAGCAGCGGCGCCCGGACGCGCCAGCGCCCTCTTCCCTTCAGGAGTTGCGAGTCGCCGCCGGCGGCCACCCGGCCGAGGTGCTGCGCGTGAATGACGGCGACACCTTCGAGGCGCGGGTCCATGTCTGGCCCGGCATGCAAGTCACGACGAAAGTTCGGCTACGCGGCATCGATGCCGCCGAATTCCGGTCGCAATGCGCCGAGGAATATCGCCTCGCGTCTGCTGCGCGCGATGCGCTGGCGCGCATGCTCGCCGAAGGCGGCGTTACCATCGGACGCATCGACTTCGACAAGTATGGCGGACGCGTTGTCGCGAACGCCGCGACGCGGAATACGCCGGATATTTCGGAGGCGCTGCTGAAGACTGGATACGTGCGCGTGTACGATGGCGGGCGACGGGAGACGTGGTGTGGGGGGTAGGTCGTAATTCATTAACTCCGCCGGCTCGATGCGCCGCGCAACAGTTGCCACCGTGTTATTGGCATCAGCTGAAGGATCCAGCTTAAGATTGCGCGGTCGCGCTTTTTGAAAATCAGGTGTCTCTAAAGTCCAATCTTCGACTTGCGGAGAGGGCTTCTTGAAGAAATCAACGACCTGTTCCCGGCTCCTGTTGCTTTGCCTAGCGTGGGTAATTTCAGACACGCATCACCATTCATTGGCCGTTTCTGCCAAGAAGCAGCCGAGTTCTCATGCAGTGACGACTATCCCCAACAGGCCCTTCCCGGTCGTGCAGGTGAGACTGGGTGACATCGACCTTGCCATTCCCGCTGAGTGGATCAAAACCAAGATGCTCTCGATCCACGAAGGCTCTTCCGCGTTCGTGCTCTTTCCCAACATCGATCCTGCCCGATTGGAAAAGCTGACGAACTTCAAGTTGCCGCCAATCCTTTCGCTCGGTCTTGCACGCAGCGCTCCCGGATTGCCCGAGCAAAACCTGAAACGTCTGCAACAAGAATTGGACAAGTTTTCACCCAAGGGCGACACGAGCAATCTGGAGTGGGGCTTCCGGAAGTGGAAGCCGCGCGAATATCTGCAGATCACCGACCGCAATCTAAGACCTCTGAACCAGCCCCTCCTTGTTTCCTGTACCGCCTCATATCGACCCAATCGTGCACCGGGTGAACAAACGTGTCGTGTCCAGTTTTATTGGACCTCCGGCGTATCTGTTCGGTACGACTTTTACGATTCCGAGATTCCAAAGTCGGATTGGGTCAGCGCGGATCGGGAGGTTCTGACGTTTCTGCGGTTTCTAGACGCGCGTCAGAATTTGCCTGAAGCAAAGCGATAGGCGTTTCTATGCCGCGCGCCTTGGCTTGATCGCCTTGAGCGTCGGTCCAAGTTGGCGCCGCCGTTCCATCAGGTCGTAGTCGGTCTGCAATTGCAGGAAAAAGCCGTCACTGACGCCGAAATAGCGCGCGAGCCGCAGGTCCGTGTCGGCGGTGATGGCGCGCTTTCCGAGCACGATCTCGTTGATGCGGCGCGGCGGGACCGCAATCGCGCGCGCCAGTGCGGTCTGCGATAGGTCCATCGGCTGCAGGAATTCCTCCATCAGGATTTCACCCGGATGCGGATTGGGCAGCCGGTCAGTGATAGTCGACGATCGAGACATCTTCGGCGCCTCCTTCATTCCATCGGAAGACGATCCGCCACTGGTCGTTGATGCGGATACTCCATTGCCCGGCGCGATCCCCGTGCAGCCGTTCGAGCCGGTTGCCGGGAGGAACGCGCAGATCGTCAATCTTCCTTGCGGCGTTGATGAGACGGAGTTTGCGAAGGGCCGCGGACTGAATGTCGTTCGGCAATCTGCGGCTGCGTTCGCCGGCCCAGATTTTTTCCGTCTCGCCGTCGCCGAAACTGACGATCATTCGACTAACATAACGCATAACGCTATGCGTTACAATCGAGATCATAAAAGGAATATAATCATATTTCCGCCATCTTCCTCTGATCTATTCCGTCTCATCCCGCCTCGTCCAAGGGGCGTCTGATCAGCGTCATGAGACGCGGGGCGGGATGCGGTGGCCG
>CAZXJZ010000318.1:0-5089 GCA_964641065.1 uncultured Hyphomicrobiales bacterium
GCTGTTTGTCGACGAGATTCACCGCTTCAACCGCGCGCAGCAGGATTCCTTCCTGCCGGTGATGGAGGATGGCACCATCGTGCTGGTCGGTGCCACCACCGAAAACCCGTCCTTCGAACTGAATGCGCCGGTGCTGTCGCGTGCCCGCGTGCTGGTGTTTCGTTCGCTCGATGAGGATGCGATCGGGAAGTTGCTGGCGCGCGCCGAGGACATCGAGGGCAAACCGTTGCCACTCGATGACAAGGCTCGCGCCTCGCTCATCCGTATGGCCGACGGCGACGGCCGCGCTTCGCTCACGCTGACGGAAGAAATCTGGCGCGCGGCCCGGCCGGACGAGATTTTCGGTGAAGCCGCGTTACAGGAGATCGTGCAGCGGCGCGCGCCGATCTACGACAAGGGGCAGGACGGCCATTACAACCTGATTTCGGCGCTGCATAAATCGGTGCGCGGCTCCGATCCGGACGCCGCGCTCTACTATCTCGCGCGCATGTTCGACGCCGGCGAGAACCCGCTTTATATCGCGCGGCGCGTAGTGCGGATGGCGGTGGAAGACATCGGTCTCGCCGATCCGCAGGCGCTGACGATCTGCAACGCGGCAAAAGATGCGTACGATTTTCTGGGGTCGCCGGAAGGCGAACTGGCGATCGCGCAGGCGGTGATCTACGTCGCCACCGCACCGAAGTCGAATGCGGCCTATCGCGCCTATGGCGCGGCGATGAGCGCGGCGAAGCAGCACGGGTCGCTGGTGCCGCCGAAGCATATCCTCAATGCGCCGACACGTCTGATGAAGGACGAGGGCTTCGGCCGCGGCTATGCGTATGACCACGACACCGCCGAGGGTTTTTCCGGCCAGAACTATTTCCCCGACGCGCTACAGCGCCAAACCTTCTACGATCCGCCGGAACGCGGCTTCGAACGCGAGATCAGGAAACGTCTGGATTACTGGGCGAAGATCAGAAAGGATAAGGGCGGGGAGTAGGCGGCGTGAAGATCATCGGCGGTTTGGCAATCGGCGCTTTGACGCTCTGGCTTTGCGTCAACGTCGCGCTCGCGACCGATCCGGTGTTCATGGGCCGATGGTCGCTCGATCCCGCCGGCTGCAACGGCTTCGGACAGACCGCGCAAACCACGGCACTGGTTGTCTCCGATCGCTCGGTCGCGTGGTATCAGGCATCCTGCACCGTCAAGAAATCATACCGAATTGCCAACGGCCTGTATCTGGAAGCGAACTGCTTCGGGCAGGGGGGCTCGCGCGTCATGCCGATCGGCCTGCAACTGAAGGGCAGCAAACTCAGCGTCACATGGGATCAGACCGCCGTCGGCGAAATGCAGCGCTGCCGGTGATGGCCGGATCTCGGCGAATGTCGTCGCCCGTTTCCGGCGCCGCGTGACTGGCGACGCAGCGGCTGACCTATTTCAGTCCCGTCACGAAATCCCGGATCGGCGCGGTGAGCGCCGTATCGTCCGTTCCGATGGCATAACCGAGTGAGAGATGGCTGTGCTGTCGCAGCATCAGCGTTGTCGGCCTGCCGCCGGGCGCATCGGCCATTGCCGCCACCAGCCGCTCGAATTGCGGGATGAATGGCGGCGGGTCGAGCTCGGCATAGACCACCATCGACGGCACGGCGAGCCTGCTCAGCCCCCCGATCGGCGAGCGGGCGGGATAGAGCGACGCGTCGCTGCCGATATAGGAGCGGTAGCCGTCATTAACGGGAAAATCTGTCAGGTCGTAGATGCCGGAGGTGAGGATGAGCCCGGCAATGCCGAGGCCGTCCGGTCCATGGAATTGCGGCATAGCGGCGTAAGTGCCGGCATGGGTGGCGCCGGCCGAATGTCCGAACAGCACGATCGTCGACGGATCGCCGCCGTATCTCGCGATATTGCCGGCGACCCAGCGCAACGCCGCGCCGACATCCTCCGGCCCGGCCGGCCATGGATGCTGCGGCGCCAGCCGGTATGTCATGTTGACGCCGATCAGCCCGTTGCGCGCCGCCCAGAGCGGGACGTTGTCATAGAAGGGCGAGCCCGGCGTGGCCTTGTTGCCGCCGGTGAAACCGCCGCCATGGACGAACATCAGCACCGGCCGGGGTCCGCTCGCAGCGTCTGCCACGAACACGTCGAGCAGATTGCGCTCGGCGGGGCCATACCTGATGTCGCGCGTGACGGTGACGCCGGCATACGGCTCGGTGTCGTGCATGGGCGCGTAGATGGCGGCGGTCTTCTGAGGGTCGATGACGCGACCAATGGCTGCAAGCTTGTGGGCAATGTCCGGTGTCATGGCGCGACTTCGCAGGCAGGAACGCTATGAGTCAAGCCAATGGGTGTCTGCGCCGCCATTCACGCCAGGCGATGACCACGATGGTGATGGCACAAAGCGGCAGTACGAATGTGCCCAGGACGAAGCCATAGGTCGACAGCGCGTCGTGCTGTTTCGCCGCCAGGATCAGATACGTTGTATAGGCGACGTAAAGCGCGAAGAAGAGGCCACCCTCCCAGCGCGCAATCAGATTGCCGGTAAAGAAGATCGGCAGGCAGGCGAAGGCGACGGCCAGCATCACCGGGATGTCGAACGCGATCATCGCCGCCGGCACGACGAGGCCGCCGGGGGCAACCGCCGCCGAAAGGCCGAGCACGCCGAGAATATTGAAGATGTTGCTGCCCACCACATTGCCGACCGCGATGTCGCGCTCACCACGGAGCGCGGCCATCACCGATGTCGCAACCTCTGGCAGCGAGGTACCGGCGGCCACGACGGTGAGTCCGATGACCATCTCGCTGACGCCAAGATAGGTGGCGAACGTGATCGCCGCCGAGACCAGCCACCTCGCGCCGAGGACCAGCATCCCAAGGCCGACGGCAATCAGGATCAACTGCACCGGCAGCTTCGAGTCCCAGCCCGGCGCGCTGCTAATAGCCGTTTGCTGTTCGGGCTCGGATTGCAGGCGGCGGCTTTGAACGATCACGAACACCGTATAGGCGGCCAGCAGCACAACGAAGAACACTCCGTCAATGCGCGACAATTCTCCGTCCCAGGCCAGAGCGGCCATCAGCAGAGAGATTGCGGTCATCACCGGGACTTCCTGACGGATCAACTGGCGATCGACCAGCAACGGCGTGATCAAGGCGGACAGGCCGAGAATGAACAGCACGTTGAAGATATTGCTGCCGACGACATTGCCGACGGCAATCTCGGTTTGGCCCGAGACTGCAGACTGAACCGACACCGCAACTTCGGGGGCGCTGGTGCCAAAGGCCACCACGGTCAGGCCAACGACCAGCGGCGAGATCCCGAATGTCAGGGCGAGCTTTGAGGCGCCACGCACCAGCAATTCGGCCCCTAACACGAGTAAGCCGAGACCCAATACGAAAAAGACCAGAGCCATCGGATTCTCTCGCCGCGTCCAGCGGGCGCGGACACAATCATTTCTCGCCGGGGTTTGGAAGGCCCTCGATGCCGCATTTTGATCACGACAATCTGAGCGGAGGCGCGCCGGACTCTGCTAAATTCGGGAAAACGGGCCACTCTGCAGAAGCCCGGAACCTGGAGGCGACGAGTTGGGCCTTAATTTGCCCGTCGCAAATGGTCGGCATCGCGGCCGCGCGTTGGCGTTGGCCGTCGCGATGGTCATGGCGGCATGCTTGTCGCCGGAGGCGGCGGCGCAGACGGCTCCTTCGCAGCCAAAGCAGGTCATCCAGCGCCCGCTGATTCTGGTGCCTGGATTGCTTGGCTCGCGGCTGTGTCGCCCCGACGCGAAGGATCCGAAACAGACCGAACTGGTCTGGGGCACGCTGGGAGCGCTCCGGCAATTTCCCACCATCCGGCTGTCGCATGAGCCGGGCGCGAAGGATACGATCAAGCCCTGCGGCATCGTGCGAGAGATCGTCTATCTCGGCCTCTATTCGCAGGACGTCTACACGCCCGTCATCCGCCATCTGGAAAAGACCGGTTACCGCGAGAACCGCAACTTGTTTCTGTTTTCGTATGACTGGCGGCGCTCGGTCTTCGACAATGCGAAGGCGCTCGAAGCATTCGTCCGCGACAAGGTGCCGGACGGCAAGGTCGACATCCTCGCGCATTCCATGGGGGCCCTGGTGGCGCGCGCCTATGTGATCGAGGGCGAGGGCGGCGATCGCGTGTCGCGCCTGTTCAGTGCGGGCGCACCGTTCCAGGGTTCGGTAAAAGTGTTCCAGACCGTGGAAAAGGGGTGGGGACCGCTCAACCACGTCATGGGCGGGCTCGATGGCTTCCGCCGCACCATGCTGTCGTTTCCGTCGATCTTCGAGATGATGCCGCGCTACCGGGATTGTTGCGACAATGGCGGCAGCACGTCGTTCGATCCGGCCAGGGCGGAGACCTGGACGGGACTGCAATGGGACGGCGTCGATACCGCAACCATGCCCGATCTGGACAAGACCTTCGTGCGGATCAGGAAGCTGGAGGCGATGGTCGCGACCCCGATGCCCAAGGGCATCGAGGATGTGCTTCTGATCGGCGTCGACCAGCGCACGCCCCAACGCGCCGGGTTCAGGAATGGCGGCGGTACCTCGACCCTTCAGTTGCAGTTTAGCTGGGCCGGCGACGGCACGGTGACCCGCGACAGCGCGGTCATCGAGCGGGTGCCGCTGCATCCGACCAGCTTCGCCGATCATCAGCGCATCCTGCACGATCCGCAGATCCAGAATTTCCTGCGTGTGGCGCTGACCGAAGGTGTGGCGCGCGCGATCGGTACGGTGCCGGTCCGGGAGCGCGGCAAGATGCTTTCAGTCGATGGCAGCATGACCGAACTGGTCGGCGTCAGGCTCGAGCCGGACGAGCCGATTTATCGCACCGGTGACGTCTGCAAGGTGCATGTGCATCTGCGGCTCGGCGACCGCACGCGGGTCGATCCCGCGATGATCAGGCTCACGCGCCGCATGCCGGATGGCCGCGAAGTGGCGATCCGGCTCACGCCCGATCCGGCGGCGTCGGACCCCTCCAATCCGTTCGAGCAATCCTTTGTCGGCCAGTTCGAGGCCGGCGTGATGCCGGGCAACGGCATGCTCAAGGCGGTGGTGGAACTGGCAGGCGCGGCGCCGCGAGTGGTCGAGG
>CAZXJZ010000319.1:0-5080 GCA_964641065.1 uncultured Hyphomicrobiales bacterium
ATCAAGCCGACCTATGGCCGTTGCTCGCGATGGGGGATCGTCGCCTTCGCTTCATCGCTCGACCAGGCCGGCCCGTTCACGCGCACGGTTCGCGATAACGCCATCCTGCTGCGCTCGATGGCGGGGCACGATCCCAAGGACACCACCAGCGCCGATATCGCCGTGCCGGATTACGAGGCCGCGGTCGGCCAGTCGGTGAAAGGCATGCGGATCGGCATTCCAAAGGAATACCGGATTGACGGCATGCCGCCGGAAATCGAGACGCTGTGGGAGCAGGGCGCGGCCTGGCTGAAGAATGCCGGCGCCGAGATGGTCGACATCTCCCTGCCGCACACCAAATACGCGCTGCCGGCCTATTACATCGTGGCGCCGGCGGAAGCCTCGTCCAATCTCGCGCGCTATGACGGCGTGCGCTACGGCTTGCGCGAACAAGGCCGCGACGTCACCGGAATGTACGAGGCGACGCGCGCGGCGGGCTTCGGCGCCGAAGTGCGACGCCGCGTGATGATCGGCACTTATGTTCTGTCAGCCGGTTACTATGACGCCTATTACTTGCGTGCGCAAAAGGTGCGAACGCTGATCAAGCGGGACTTCGAGAATGTCTTCGCGGCGGGCGTGGATGCGATCCTGACCCCGGCGACTCCGTCAGCCGCCTTCGGGATCGGCGAGAAGAGTGGTGCCGACCCGATCGAGATGTACCTCAACGACGTCTTCACGGTGACGGTGAACATGGCCGGGCTGCCGGGCATCGCCGTTCCGGCCGGGCTGTCGACGGAAGGGCTGCCGCTTGGCCTGCAACTCATCGGCCGCCCGTTCGACGAGGCGACGCTGTTTTCGCTCGGCGAGGTGATCGAGCAAGCGGCCGGGCATTATCCGGTCGAGGCGTGGTGGTGATGGCGACACCTGCGAAAAGCCCGAACCTGATCCGTGGTGCCACCGGCGATTGGGAAGTCGTCATCGGCATGGAGGTGCATGCGCAGGTCACCTCGGAGTCCAAACTGTTCTCCGGTGCCGCGACCGCGTTTGGCGGCGACCCCAATTCGCGCGTCTCGCTGGTCGACGCGGCGATGCCCGGCATGCTTCCGGTCATCAACGAGGAATGCGTGCGGCAGGCGATCCGTACCGGTCTCGGACTGAAGGCACAGATCAACAAGAGGTCGGTGTTCGACCGCAAGAACTATTTCTATCCCGATCTGCCGCAGGGCTACCAGATCAGCCAGTACAAGTCGCCGATCGTGGGCGAGGGCGTGGTCAGCGTCGATCTGCCGGACGGCAGCGGCATCGATGTCGGGATCGAACGCGTCCATCTCGAACAGGATGCCGGCAAGAGCATCCACGATCAGCATCCCACCTTGTCGCTGGTGGACCTGAACCGTTCCGGCGTCGCCCTGATGGAGATCGTGTCGAAGCCCGACATCCGCTCGTCCGAGCAGGCCAAGGCCTTTGTGACCAAGCTCCGGTCCATCCTTCGTTACCTCGGCACCTGCGATGGCGACATGGAGAAGGGCAACCTGCGCGCCGACGTGAACGTCTCGGTGCGCCGGCCGGGCGACGAACTCGGCACGCGCTGCGAGATCAAGAACGTCAATTCGATCCGCTTCATCGGCCAGGCGATCGAATACGAGGCGCGCCGCCAGATCGAGATCGTCGAGGACGGCGGCGCGATCGTCCAGGAAACGCGGCTGTTCGATCCCGGAAAGGGCGAGACCCGGTCGATGCGCTCGAAGGAAGAGGCGCATGACTACCGCTATTTCCCCGACCCCGATCTGTTGCCGCTGGAATTCGACGACGCTTATGTCGACGCGCTCAGGGCGAGCCTTCCGGAACTGCCGGACGAAAAGAAGAAGAGGTTCGTGTCGGCCTACGGGCTGCAGGCCTATGACGCCGAGGTTCTGATCGCGGAAAAGGAGAGCGCCGACTATTTCGAGGCGGTCGCAAAGGGGCGCGATGCCAAGTCTGCCGCCAATTGGGTGATCAATGAACTCGCCGGCCGTCTCAACAAGGAAGGCAAGGGCATCGCGGCATCACCGGTATCGGCTGGACAACTCGCTGCGATCCTCGACCTGATCGGCGAAAAGACAATTTCCGGCAAGATCGCCAAGGATCTGTTCGAGATCGTCTGGAACGAAGGCGGCGATCCGCGCGCCATCGTCGAGCAGCGCGGCATGAAGCAGGTCACCGACATCGGTGCGATCGAAAAAGTGGTCGACGAGATCGTTGCCGCGAACCCGGACAAGGTTGCGGATGCGAAGACAAACCCGAAAGCGATCGGCTGGTTTGTCGGCCAGGTGATGAAATCGTCCGGCGGCAAGGCCAATCCGCAGACCGTGAACGAGATCCTGAAGGCAAAGCTCGGCCTTTGACCGACCAGGCGACCGCGATCGAAGCCGTCTTCTACTCCGTTTGAAGTCTACCGGCGCCCGCGCGGCGCGTTTGCGGCAAATGTCGTCCCGTTTTGGGGCAGAGCAACATCGCATTGCGAGCGCGACGCGTTCTTGCGAGCGGTGCATCCCGGATCATGCGCAACGGGTTCCGCACCGCGGTCAAAATGCTCCGTCGCGGCTATGCATGGCGGCTTCGGACGATCATTCGAGGCGTGAGATGCCTTCACCGAAGTCGTCGCGTTGCGAATCGCCGATGCCGATTCGTGCGATTTGCGATCCAATCCGGCGTCGACCAACCCGTTTTTGCATCATCCCCAAAAAAAATATTTGACCGCCGGCGCGGCAACAAGCTTGACACCGCAAGCGCTGGAATTGCGCGACTGATGATCGCGAGCGCGATGCGATACGGTTTGAATCGCATGCGCGCGACTAACGAATCGTCCTTATTTTATCGATACAAGTTGAATGGCATCGATGTGTGCACGTTGCGATGTTTTGCATCGTTCGCTCGACGATGCATTCGGCGGTCGCACGTTGCGTTCGGCATCGCTCGATGCAGCCGATGACGTGTGCGAGTACACGTTTCGTTAAGTGGAGTCGCTGTTTCTTGCATTCTGGTGTAATCGGAATGCCGTGCATGTCGATTCGCGACGGCACATTTTCGATAGCGCCATCTCTAACTTGGAGGGCACAATGGCGAAACGTAAGAAGGCAGCGCCGAAGAAGGCAAAGGCTGCGAAGAAGACGAAGCGCGCTAAGAAGCGGAAGTAGGCGCGAGACGTTTTCGATCCACGTTACAAAGCCGGCGACGTCGATACGCGCGATCACAATCGTGCATGACATCGCCGGCTCTCGTAACGACGGAGGGCGTCGGCGAGACGATAATAAGTCTCTCCGACGCCCTCGGTCTGTCTGGGCCCTGGTTTCTCTGATCTCGTTCTTTCCCGTCCCGCTTTTGTCGCCTCCCGGATTTGTCTGTCTGAACCGTTGTCGGGTCCTTTAGCCTGCCTTTGCCTTCAGGCGCGTATTGCACGCACTCCAGAATTTCGGCCAGGTCATGCTCTTCTCGACGGTCCCGGCCTTGCGCGCCTCGCGCCATTCCGCACCGCATTGCTTCTGACGATCCCTGACCGCGGCGCGTGCGGCTGACGCCTTCGCCTTTTTCTCGGCACGGGACTTCTTTGCTTCCGCGCGTTTGGCCTTTCGCTCTTCGGCCTTCTTTGTCTTGGACGTGTCGTTGTCGGTGGTTTCCTTCGCGGGCGCCTGCGCCTGCGCCGGTGCGCCCTGCAGCACCGTGCATGCCAACGCCGCCGCGACCGCCGCAGCCAATATCGCCTTGCACATTCTGACCTTGCTGACCTTGCTCATCGCTACGCTCCCTTTCACACCATGCGTGCCTTGGCGGAAACACTATGCCCTGGCGGTGGGGCGGTCCATATGGCGAGGTTGCGACTGCCGCAATGCCGCCTTAGGTGTCGACCGTCGATCGTGACATGCAGGAGAAAGCGATGACGCGCAGACCGGCCAAGAAGGCGAAGGCGGAATCAGCGGGCAGGGCGCGGACCATTGCTCCCAAGCGCAGCTCGGCCGCAAAGTCCGGTTCGAGCCCGAAGCGCAAGGCGACGCCGGCAAAGCGCAAGGCCCCGGCGGCAAAGCGGCAACGCCCGATCGAACTCCATTACTGGCCGACGCCGAATGGCTGGAAAATCTCGATCATGCTCGAGGAGTGCCGGCTGCCTTACGTCATGAGGCCGGTCAACATCTCCACCGGCGACCAGTTCAAGCCGGAGTTTTTGGCGATCTCTCCAAACAATCGCATGCCGGCGATCGTCGATCCCGACGGGCCCGGCGGCCGGCCGATCTCCGTCTTCGAGTCGGGTGCGATCCTGCAGTATCTCGGCCGCAAGACCGGGAAATTCTATCCGGCGGACGAGCGCGCGCGGACCGCGGTGGATGAGTGGCTGTTCTGGCAGATGGGCGGGCTTGGGCCGATGTCGGGGCAGGCGCATCACTTCCGGATCTATGCACCGGAAAAGCTGCAATATGCCATAGACCGCTACACCAACGAGGTCCATCGCCTGTTCGGGGTCATGAATATCCGTCTCAAGGATCGCCCGTTCCTGGCCGGCAAGTATTCGATCGCCGACATGGCTTGCGTCGGCTGGGTCTCGCGCTGGGAACGGCAGGGGCAGGACATCAATGAGTTTCCGCATCTGAAGCGATGGCTGGACACGCTATTGGCGCGGCCGGCGGTCGAACGCGGCATCAAGCTGCGTGTAGAGGAAGCGTCGAAGGTCGATATGAAAGATCCGAACGTGCAGGCGCTCCTGTTCCGGCAACGGGCCCGCAGCGGTTAAATTCGATTTCGGTTTTGGTTGAAGCGGCGCTGCGCACCCAGCGCTCTCTCTTTCGAAGAGAGAGACGACCGGAGATCGCTGCCGCTTCTACATGTCAGAGAACCGCTCCGAGGAGAACCGCGCCTTCAGGATGGCGCGGCTCTCCAGAGATCTCCTGATACAGCGGCATGTTGAATTGGTTAGGGCCGCGACAAGATTGAAGGTTTTCGAACCGTAACCGCGATTGCAGAAACCCCTGATTTTAGCTGCGAATCGCATTGTCGTATCCGCTCGCGCCGACCGCGGCTTAACGCTCGATTCATCGCGACGCTTAAACTGCCATTCAAATTTTCCGCGACA